>NZ_AP022570.1:5111479-5412154 GCF_010728325.1 Mycolicibacterium poriferae | reverse complement strand
TACCGCTGTGGATCGCGGGGGGTGGCGAAAAGGTCACGTTGCGCATCGCGGCGAAGTACGCGCAATACACCAACTTCACTTCCGAGCCCGACGGGTTTGCGCACAAGTCGGAGATCCTGGCCGGCCATTGTCGAGATGTCGGCACCGACTACGACAGCATCGTGCGGTCGGCGAACATCAATGTCGTCGTAGGTGCCACAGAGGCTGAGGTCAGCGAACGGTTGCAGCGGGTGCGCTCCCGGATGGTCGAGCTGGCCGGGGAAGGGGCCGCGGACGCGATGCTCGCAGCCATGAACACCCCTCAGGCCGGCGCGGGCACCCCAGAGCAGCTGATCGAGGCCATCACGCAGCTCCGCAACCTTGGATGCCAGTACCTCATCTGCTATTTCCCGGAGGCTGCCTACGATCGCTCCGGCATCGAGCTGTTCGAGCGCGAGGTCAGCGCAGCGATGGGCCAAGCATCGCGCCGTTGACCGATTTTCGCGAACGATAGTTTCGTAATTACCGTCTTGAACCATCGATGAGCTGGGTATTTGCATTTGTCGAAGACATTGACATGCAACTATCTGGTTCTCTTCGCAAAGACCGGCGCAAATATTGTTACGCACGTCACTCCGTTCGCTTAGGCTCAGATCTGTGACGTTCGCGTCAAACAGGCGGCGCAACTTTCAGCAAACCGGTTTGCACCGGTCTGGACAGGTCGGGGAGCGGCAATGACGCTGCGGTTCATGCGGTTGAACCGAGTCGGCACACCGCCCTAAGGGCGCTCGGCTCAACTTCTTCACACCGGGCGCTGCCCAGAGAATGCGGCCTCCGGTTTTCGGCAAAAACCAACCGGAGGACCTATGTGTGCTGCGCCGTGTCATCGTCGTGCCCAAAGTAAGTCGGAAAGCTCGACCGACCCCACATTCTGGTTAGCCGAAGACACCCTGCAGCGAAGTCTTCGTGGGCGGGCGCCGAAACACCTGCGACGAGACGCGTCCCGGTTCGCCGGGTACGTCGGACGAGTTGGCGCGTTAGCTGTGGCGCTGGGGGTGGGGTTCGCGGTGGCGAACTCCTCCGCGGTCGCGCACGCGGACAGTGACTCGGAGCCGTCGGCATCTCCTGGATCTGAGAACGACTCTGACTCATCGCCCGCCGGTACCGGTGAGTCGTCACAGCAGAGCGACAGTGACGCAGAAGAGGGCGACGACGACGGTGACGAGTTGGCCGACGACTCCGGCCTCGACGACGAGTCCGTAGACGAGGACGCCGCGACGGGTGACGATGCCGAAGATTCCGGGGATTCTGACCTCGACGGCGATGCAGGCGAGGAAGACCCAGCGGTCGACGGAGAAGAGGGCTTAGCCGAAACCGATAGTGGTGGTGATGCGGACGAGACCGCCACTACACCGCCCGCTGGTGGGGAGTCTTCGTCAGGGGCCACCGATGGCTCGGTCGAGGAGCAGTCGACTGACCTCGTTGCCGAAGATGATGCTGAAGCGGCGAGTGCCACGCCGGATCTCGAGGAACTGACCGAAGTCGACGAGGATGTCACCGACGGCACCGTCGAGGAAAGCACCACCGAGACTGTCAGCGACCTGGTCGAGATGGACGTATCGGCAACCTCCGAGAGCGCCACCCCATTGGCGTCCGTCGCAACGACCGAAGAGACGAGCACCGAAGAGGTCGACGTCCTCACGACGGTCGTTTCGAGCGTGCTGTCGCCATTTGCGGATCCGGAGGCCCCCGCACCGACGCCGTGGTTCGATGCGCTGCTGGCCTGGGTGCGCCGCCAGATCACCCACACGTTCTTCAACGAAAGCCCCGAATGGGGGCCGATCGAAGGGCGTCAGGTCGCCACCGGCCAAGTGCTGTTCGACCTCAACGCATTTGACCCCAACGGGGATCCGCTGACCTACAAGATCAGCCAACCTGAGCATGGTCTTGTGGTCAGAGATCCTCTGTCTGGCGAGTTCATCTACACGCCCACGACAGTCGTGACCGGTGAGCCCCTCACCGACAGCTTCAAGGTGGTCATCAGCGACTCGGGCGAACACCTCAAGGGTTTAGTCGGGCTGGTGCAAGGCGTATTCCACTCCATCGCACGGGCAATCGGTCTCGCCGAACCCGACGAAGTCGCGCTGATGGTCAACGTGACGGTCAATCCGATCGTCGAGGTCCCACCAGTGATCGTCGTGACTCCTGCTGCTCTCGGCTTCAACGGCGAACCAATCGTCGTCAGCCCCGTTCTGGTGATCACTGATCTGGATTCGGAGTCGTTGTCGTCGGCGACGGTGACGCTCGGTGATCCTGATTCCAGCGATGTGCTCGACTTCGACACATCACTGCTGCCTGATGACGTCACGGCGGAGTTCGTCGGTGGGGTGTTGACGTTCACTGGCGTGGCGTCGGTGGTGGAGTATCGGCAGTTGTTGGCGTCGGTGACGTTGACTGCTGCCGATGCCGGCGTAAAGACAGTGTCATTCAGGGTTGTTGATGAGCAGGGTAATCCGAATGCTGTGCCGGCTGCCACGGTGGTGACGGTGCTCGGTGTTCCGGGTGCGGTGGTGGCCCCGGTGGTGGTGGCGACCCCGGTGGCTGCTGGGGTGGTGGGTTCACCGGTGGTGGTCAGCCCCATCGTCGTCATCACCGATTTGGATTCGGAGTCGCTGTCCTCAGCGACCGTGACGGTAGAGAACGCCGACGACACAGTGAGTTTCGACTCGGATCTGCTGCCTGACGACGTCACGGCCGAGTTCGCCGGTGGGGTGTTGACATTCACCGGTTCGGCGTCGGTGGTGGAGTATCAGCAATTGCTGGCGTCGGTCGCGCTTACCTCAGGTTCGGCGGGTGTGACGACGGTGTCGTTCGCGGTGGTCGATGCGCAGGGTAATGCCAGCGCGTTGCCCGCGGCGACGGTGGTGACGGTGGTGGGTGTGCCGGGTGCGGTCGTCGCCCCCGTGGTGGTGGCTACCCCGGTGGCCGCTGGGGTGGTGGGTTCACCGGTGGTGGTCAGCCCCATCGTCGTCATCACCGATTTGGATTCGGATTCGTTGTCGTCGGCGACGGTGACGCTCGGTGATCCTGATTCCAGCGATGTGCTCGACTTCGACACATCACTGTTGCCTGACGACGTCACGGCCGAGTTCGTCGGTGGGGTGTTGACCTTCACCGGGTCGGCCTCGGTGGTGGAGTATCAGCAATTGCTGGCGTCGGTCGCGCTTACCTCGGGCTCGGCGGGCGTGACGACGGTGTCGTTCGCGGTGGTCGATGCGGGGGGTAATGCCAGTGTGGTGCCGGCTGCCACGGTGGTGACGGTGGTGGGTGTGCCGGGTGCGGTGGTGGCGCCGGTGGTGGTGGCGACCCCGGTTGCGGCGGGCGTGGTGGGTTCGCCGGTGGTGGTGAGTCCGATTGTGGTGATCACTGATTTGGATTCGGAGTCGTTGTCCTCGGCGACGGTGACGGTTGATGGCGCCGACGACGCAGTGAGTTTCGACTCGGATCTGTTGCCTGACGACGTCACGGCGGAGTTCGTCGGTGGGGTGTTGACCTTCACTGGATCGGCGTCGGTGGTGGAGTATCAGCAGCTGTTGGCGTCGGTCGCGCTTACCTCAGGTTCGGCGGGTGTGACGACGGTGTCGTTCGCGGTCGAGGACGAGCAGGGTAATGCCAGCGCGTTGCCCGCTGCGACGGTGGTGACGGTGGTGGGTGTGCCGGGTGCGGTGGTGGCTCCGGTGGTGGTGGCCACCCCGGTGGCTGCTGGGGTGGTGGGCTCGCCGGTGGTGGTGAGTCCGATTGTGGTGATCACTGATTTGGATTCGGAGTCGTTGTCCTCGGCGACGGTGACGGTTGATGGCGCCGACGATGTCTTGAGTTTCGACTCGGATCTGTTGCCTGACGACGTCACGGCGGAGTTCGTCGGTGGGGTGTTGACCTTCACTGGATCGGCGTCGGTGGTGGAGTATCAGCAGCTGTTGGCGTCGGTCGCGCTTACCTCAGGTTCGGCGGGTGTGACGACGGTGTCGTTCGCGGTGGTCGATGCGCAGGGTAATGCCAGCGCGTTGCCCGCTGCGACGGTGGTGACGGTGGTGGGTGTGCCGGGTGCGGTGGTGGCTCCGGTGGTGGTGGCCACCCCGGTGGCTGCTGGGGTGGTGGGCTCGCCGGTGGTGGTCAGCCCCATCGTCCTCATCACCGATTTGGATTCGGAGTCGTTGTCCTCGGCGACGGTGACGGTTGATGGCGCCGACGATGTCTTGAGTTTCGACTCGGATCTGTTGCCTGACGACGTCACGGCCGAGTTCGCCGGTGGGGTGTTGACCTTCACTGGATCGGCCTCGGTGGTGGAGTATCAGCAATTGCTGGCGTCGGTCGCGCTTACCTCAGGTTCGGCGGGTGTGACGACGGTGTCGTTCGCGGTGGTCGATGCGCAGGGTAACGCCAGCGCGCTCCCCGCGGCCACAGTGGTCACCGCTGTGGGTGTGCCGGGTGCGGTCGTCGCCCCCGTGGTGGTGGCCACCCCGGTCGCGGCGGGCGTGGTGGGCTCGCCAGTCGTGGTCAGCCCCATCGTGGTCATCACCGATTTGGATTCGGAGTCGCTGTCCTCAGCGACCGTGACGGTAGAGAACGCCGACGACGCAGTGAGTTTCGACTCGGATCTGTTGCCTGACGACGTCACGGCGGAGTTCGCCGGTGGGGTGTTGACCTTCACTGGATCGGCGTCGGTGGTGGAGTATCAGCAGCTGCTGGCGTCGGTCGCGCTTACCTCAGGTTCGGCGGGTGTGACGACGGTGTCGTTCGCGGTCGAGGACGAGCAGGGTAATGCCAGTGTGGTGCCGGCTGCCACGGTGGTGACGGTGGTGGGTGTTCCGGGTGCGGTCGTCGCTCCCGTGGTGGTGGCCACCCCGGTGGCTGCTGGCATCACTGGTTCGCCGGTGGTGGTGAGTCCGATTGTGGTGATCACCGATTTGGATTCGGAGTCGCTGTCCTCAGCGACGGTGACGGTTGATGACGCTGACGACGTCTTGGGTTTCGACTCGGATCTGTTGTCGGAGAATGTGTCCGCCGAGTTCGCCGGTGGGGTGTTGACCTTCACCGGGTCGGCCTCGGTGGTCGAGTATCAGCAGCTGCTGGCGTCGGTGACGTTGACTGCAGCCGATGCCGGCGTGAAGACGGTGTCGTTCGCGGTGGTCGACTCGCAGGGTAATGCCAGCGCGTTGCCCGCAGCCACGGTGGTGACGGTGGTGGGTGTGCCGGGTGCGGTCGTCGCCCCCGTTGTGGTGGCCACCCCGGTCGCCGCGGGGGTGGTGGGTTCGCCAGTCGTGGTCAGCCCCGTCGTCGTCATCACCGACCTGGATTCCGAGTCGCTGTCCTCGGCGACGGTCACCGTTGATAACGGCGATGACGCATTGAGTTACAACGTTGACCTGTTGCCGGAGAACGTATCTGCGCAGCTCGTCGGCGGGGTGTTGACGTTCACTGGGGCCGCCTCGAAGACGCAGTATCAACAACTGTTGGCGTCGGTCGCGCTTTCTTCAGAGACGGCTGGAGTGAAGTCGGTCAGTTTCGCCGTCGTGGATGCCACCGGCACGTCCAACGCGTTACCGGCATCAACCATGGTTACCGTAGTGGGCCTACCTGCGGCGACGGTCGCTCCGATAGTGGTGGCTACTCCAGTGGCTGGAGGAACAACGGGCTCCGCGATCTTGGTGAGCCCGGTCGTCGTCATAACTGACTTGGACTCGGACATGTTGTCCTCGGCGACGGTAGCGGTGGACCACGCTGGTGATGTCCTCGGCTATGACGCGGGTCTGCTGCCCGGGAGTGTGTCTGCTGGCTTCTCCGGTGGGGTCTTGACGTTCACCGGGACTGCGTCGGTGGCTGAGTATCAGCAGCTTTTGGCCTCCATCACGCTTACCTCGGACACCCCCGGGGTCAAGACCGTGTCGTTCGCCGTGGCCGACTCATCAGGTGTAGTGAGCACTCTTCCGGCACTCACCTTGGTCACAGTCGTAGGATTACCCGCGACACAAATTGCTCCCGTGGTTGTGCCAGCGCCCGCCGCGGCTGGCACGACCGGTTCGCCAGTCGTGGTGAGTCCAGTCATCGTGATTACAGATGTGGACTCGACCGAGTTGTACTCAGCAACTATTGCTTTGGGCGCAGATGCTGCAGCAGGCGGCGACGTTCTGGGCTTCGACGCGGGTCTGGTGCCCCAGAATGTCGCTGCCAACTTCGCCAATGGCGTTCTGACCTTTACGGGTGTTGCATCGATCGCGGAGTATCAGCAGCTGCTTGCTTCGGTAAGCATCACTGCCGCGTCTGCGGGCGTGAAGACCGTTTCCTTCGGCGTCGTTGATGCCTCGGGCATCACGAGTGCCTTGCCTGCGGCGACTCTGGTGACCGTCCTCGGTCTGCCCACTACTCAGGTCGCCCCGGTGGTGGTCGCGGCCGTGGTAGCGGCGGGAACCGCAGGATCGCCGGTTGTCGTCAGCCCGGTTGTTCTGATCGCCGATGTTGATTCGACTGAGTTATCCTCGGCGACTGTATCTCTGGACCCGAGTGATCTGGATGTCGGAGACGTACTGGGCTTCGATTCTGGTCTAATCCCCGAAGGTGTGACCGTCGAATTTTCCGGCGGAGTATTGACATTCACTGGCTCCGCTTCTTTGGTTTCATATCAGCAAATGCTCGCCTCAGTCACGCTCACTTCCAATTCCGCAGGGGTGAAGACAGTTGGCTTTGCCGTCGTTGACGGCCAGGGGCGACCGAGCCTACTTCCTGCGGAGACGTTGGTGACGCTGCTAGGTGCACCGACTACTCAGGTGGCGCCGGTGGTCGTGGCTTCACCGGTCGCTGCGGGAGCGGGTGGCTCTGCGATTGTGGTGAGTCCGGTGGTGGTGATCACGGATTTGGATTCTGAGTCGTTGTCTTCGGCGACGGTGACCGTTGATGACGCCGGCGATGTGTTGGGCTACGACGCCGGTGTGCTGCCGGGGACGGTGTCTGCGATATTCACCGACGGGGTGTTGTCGTTCACGGGGGCGGCGTCGGTGGCTGAGTATGAGCAGTTGTTGGCCTCGGTGACGTTGACCTCGAGTACTGCTGGGGTGAAGACGGTGTCGTTCGTCGTCGCCGACGAGCTGGGCAACGAAAGTGTCCTGCCGGCAGGGACGTTGGTGACGGTGGTGGGAGCGCCGGGTGTTGTGGTGGCGCCGGTGGTGGTGGCTTCGCCGGTCGCTGCGGGAGTGAGTGGTTCTGCGATTGTGGTGAGTCCGGTGGTGGTGATCACGGATTTGGATTCTGAGTCGTTGTCTTCGGCGACGGTGACCGTTGATGACGCCGGCGATGTGTTGGGCTACGACGCCGGTGTGCTGCCGGGGACGGTGTCTGCGGTATTCACCGACGGGGTGTTGTCGTTCACGGGGGCGGCGTCGGTGGCTGAGTATGAGCAGTTGTTGGCCTCGGTGACGTTGACCTCGAATGCCGCTGGGGTGAAGACGGTGTCGTTCGTCGTCGCCGACGAGCTGGGCAACGAAAGTGTCCTGCCGGCGGCGACGTTGGTGACGGTGGTGGGTGCGCCGGGTGCTGTGGTGGCGCCGGTGGTGGTGGCCACCCCGGTGGCCGCTGGCGTGGTGGGTTCGCCGGTGTTGGTCAGCCCCATCGTCGTCATCACCGACCTGGACTCTTCGGAATTGCTCTCGGCGACGGTGACGGTTGATGACGCCGATGATGTGCTCGGCTTTGACGCTGACATCGTGCCCTCGGGTATCACGGCGGAGTTCGTCGGTGGGGCGTTGACGTTCACTGGCGTGGCGTCGGTGGATGAGTATGAGCAGTTGTTGGCCTCGGTGACGTTGACCTCGGATACCGCTGGGGTGAAGACGGTGTCGTTGCTCGTCGCCGACGAGCTGGGCAACGAAAGTGTCCTGCCGGCGGCGACGTTGGTGACGGTGGTGGGTGCGCCGGGCACTGAGGTGGCGCCGGTGGTGGTGGCCACCCCGGTGGCCGCTGGCGTGGTGGGTTCGCCGGTGTTGGTCAGCCCCATCGTCGTCATCACCGACCTGGATTCGGAGTCGTTGTCTTCGGCGACGGTGACCGTTGATGACGTCGACGATGTGTTGGGCTTCGACGGGGATCTGCTGCCCGCGACGGTGTCTGCAGGGTTTGTCGGTGGGGTGTTGTCATTCACCGGGACCGCGTCGGTGGCTGAGTATCAGCAGTTGTTGGCCTCCGTCACGCTTACCTCGGGGTCGGCGGGGGTGAAGACGGTGTCGTTCGTCGTCGCGGACGAGCTGGGCAACGAAAGTGTCCTGCCGGCGGCGACGTTGGTGACGGTGGTGGGTGTGCCGGGCACTGAGGTGGCTCCGGTGGTGGTGGCTGCCCCGGTCGCGGCGGGAGTGAGTGGTTCTGCGATTGTGGTGAGTCCGATAGTGGTGATCACGGATTTGGATTCGGAGTCGTTGTCCTCAGCGACGGTGACCGTTGATGACGCCGGCGATGTGTTGGGCTACGACGCCGATCTGCTGCCCGCGACGGTGTCTGCAGGGTTTGTCGGTGGGGTGTTGTCGTTAACCGGGACCGCGTCGGTGGCTGAGTATCAGCAGTTGTTGGCCTCGGTGACGTTGACTGCAGCTGATGCCAGCGTGAAGACGGTGTCCTTCGAGGTGGTGGACAACTCCGGGACTGCCAGTGCCGTGCCGGCTGCCACCCTCGTCACTGTGGTGGGCGTGCCGGGCACTGTGGTGGCGCCGGTGGTGGTAGCCACGCCGGTCGCGGCCGGGACGACGGGTTCGCCGGTGGTGGTGAGTCCGGTGGTGGTAATCACGGATTTGGATTCGGAGTCGTTGTCTTCGGCGACGGTGACCGTTGATGACGCTGGCGATGTGTTGGGCTACGACGCCGATCTGCTGCCCGCGACGGTGTCTGCGGGGTTTGTCGGTGGGGTGTTGTCGTTCACCGGGACCGCGTCGGTGGCTGAGTATCAGCAGTTGTTGGCCTCGGTGACGTTGACTGCAGCTGATGCCAGCGTGAAGACGGTGTCCTTCGAGGTGGTGGACAGCTCCGGGGCTGCCAGTGCCGTGCCGGCTGCCACCCTCGTCACTGTGGTGGGCGTGCCGGGTGCTGTGGTGGCGCCGGTGGTGGTGGCCACGCCGGTCGCGGCCGGAACGGCGGGTTCGCCGGTGTTGGTCAGCCCCATCGTCGTCATCACCGACCTGGATTCGGAGTCGTTGTCTTCGGCGACGGTGACGGTTGATGACGCCGGTGATGTGTTGGGCTTCGACGGGGGTCTGCTGCCGGGGACTGTGTCTGCGGGGTTTGTCGGTGGGGTGTTGTCGTTCACCGGTGCGGCGTCGGTGGCTGAGTATGAGCAGTTGTTGGCCTCGGTGACGTTGACCTCGAGTACTGCTGGGGTGAAGACGGTGTCGTTCGTCGTCGCGGACGAGCTGGGCAACGAAAGTGTCCTGCCGGCGGCGACGTTGGTGACGGTGGTGGGTGCGCCGGGTGCTGTGGTGGCGCCGGTGGTGGTGGCCACGCCGGTCGCGGCCGGGACGACGGGTTCGCCGATTGTGGTGAGTCCGGTGGTGGTGATCACGGATCTGGATTCGAACGTGTTGTCTTCGGCGACGGTGACGGTCGATGACGCCGATGATGTGTTGGGCTACGACGCCGATCTGCTGCCGGGGACGGTGTCTGCGGGGTTTGTCGGTGGGGTGTTGACGTTCACCGGGACCGCGTCGGTGGCTGAGTATCAGCAGCTTTTGGCCTCCGTCACGCTTACCTCGGGATCGGCGGGGGTGAAGACCGTCTCCTTCGAGGTGGTGGACATCTCCGGTGCTGCCAGCGCCCTGCCGGCGGCGACGGTGGTGACGGTGGTGGGTGCACCGAGTACCGAGGTGGCGCCGGTGGTGGTGGCCACCCCGGTCGCGGCGGGAGTGGGTGGCTCAGCGATTGTCGTGAGTCCGATAGTGGTGATCACGGATCTGGATTCGAACGTGTTGTCTTCGGCGACGGTGACCGTTGATGACGCCGGCGATGTGTTGGGCTACGACGCCGGTGTGCTGCCGGGGACGGTGTCTGCGATATTCACCGACGGGGTGTTGTCGTTCACGGGGGCGGCGTCGGTGGCTGAGTATGAGCAGTTGTTGGCCTCGGTGACGTTGACCTCGAGTACTGCTGGGGTGAAGACGGTGTCGTTTGTCGTCGCGGACGAGCTGGGCAACGAAAGTGTCCTGCCGGCGGCGACGTTGGTGACGGTGGTGGGTGTGCCGGGCACTGAGGTGGCGCCGGTGGTGGTGGCCACGCCGGTCGCGGCCGGGACGACGGGTTCGCCGATTGTGGTGAGTCCGGTGGTGGCCATCACCGACCTGGACTCTTCGGAATTGCTCTCGGCGACGGTATCGCTGGATGAAGACGCCGTCGCTGCCGGAGACAGTCTCAACTACGCCCCTGAACTGCTGCCGCAGAGTGTCGAGGCCGACTTTGTCGACGGAGTCCTCACCTTTACTGGTTTGGCCTCGGTCGCCGAATATCAGCAGTTGCTTTCATCGGTGACGATTTCGACGACTTCAGCAGGCGTGAAGACGGTCAGCTTTGCCGTCACCGATTCGACGGCCACTGCCAGTGCGATTCCCGCGGCAACACTTGTGACCGTGCTTGCCACCCCGACGACGGACGTCTCGCCGGTTGTGGTTGCCTCCGTGGTCAACGTCGGCTACTCGGCCGGCGGAACACCAATACCCATCGACGCCAATCTGATCATCCTTGACGTGGACTCGGCGGAATTGAAGTCCGCCACGGTAACCGTCGGCGGCTACCAAGCCGGCGACGAGCTGACATGGGGGCCATTGCCTCAGAATGTGGCAGCGAATCTCGTAGGCGGACTGTTGACCTTCACGGGATCAGCGTCAGTTGCCGAGTATCAGCAGCTGCTGCGCTCGGTGAGCATTGCGACGCCTGCAGAGGCGCTGACGGCAATCAGAACGATCTCGCTCCGCGTAGTCGATGCGCAGGACAACCAGAGCGTTCCCGCGGTCGTCGCCGTTACCGTGACGGCCTTACCCGACGGAGCTGCGCCGTTGGTTCTGGCGTCCGTGGTCAACGTCAACTACTCGGCCGGCGGCGCACCGACACCGATCGACGCCAACCTGATCATCCTCGATCTCGACTCCGACTCGCTACAGTCGGCCACCGTCACGATCGGCGATTTCGAACCCGGTGATGAATTGACCTGGGGAACACTGCCTCAGGACGTGGGCGCAGATTTCACCGATGGTGTGTTGACCTTCACGGGGGAGGCATCGCTGGAGGAATACCAACAGTTGCTGCGGTCGGTGAGCATCCAGACGAGTTCTGGAGCGCTGACGGCGATCAGGTCCATCTCGTTCCGGGTGACGGATACTCTGGGACAACAAAGCCTTCCTGGCTTGGTCGCGGTGACTGTGGTTGCGGTGCCCCAAAGTGTTCCACCGTTGGTGGTGCCCACCATCCCTGCCGTGATCTACACCGCAGGGGACCCTGCACTGAACATCGCCACCCTGCTGAACCTGATCGACGTCGATTCGCAAAATCTGAGCGGAGCGACCATCGCAATAACAGGGGGCAACCTCGATGCTGACGAGACATTGTCATTCACAACCCAATCCGGCATCAGCGGCGTGTACAACAACGGCACGTTGACGCTCAGCGGAACTGCAACCGTCGCGCAGTATCAAGCGGCGATACGTTCCGTGACCTTCTCGACCGACTCGTCCGCCGACGCAACGATTCGAACAATCTCCATCATTGTCACCGACGCTCAGGGCAGTTCCAGCCTCCCAGGGTCGGTGGCGGTCACCGTCCTTGCCGCTCCCGTCAATCTGGCGCCGTTGGTGACAACCTCGCTACTGGGTCCGGTGTACACAGCCGGGAACGACCCGGAGGTGGTGGACGCGCTCGTCGGCATCATCGACCTTGACTCGAATATGTTGCAAGGAGCCACGATTCAGATCAAGGTCGGCCTCACAGACGGCGATGTCCTCGCCTTCATCAGCCCCTCGGACAGTTCGATCTCGGGGACGTACGTCGAGGCAACCGGGACATTGACGTTGTCGGGGACCGCGTCCATAGCCCAGTATCGACAGGCGCTTCGCTCAGTGACGTTCGCCGCAGAAGGGGGTGTTCCCAACGCGACTCGGACGATCTCCTTCACCGTGACGGACACGCAGGGCGGCACCAGCGCCGAGGCCACGGCCGCGGTCAGCGTTCAGGAGAACAGTGCACCGATTCTGACACCATCCAGCTTGGTGGGTACGTACAGCAATCTGTTGCTGGGGCTGCAGCTCATCCCGGTGCCGTTGATCGTGGACACATCCTCGTACTTGCAGAGCGCGAGCGTCACGATCACCAACGCGAGTTCGAACGACAGTCTCAGCGTCGACACCACCGGCTCGGCGCTCACGGCCGGCTATGCCGGTGGAGTGCTTTCCCTGACCGGGCAGGGCACCGTCGCCGAGTATCAGAGCGTGCTCAACTCGCTCCGGTTCCGGGGGACCTTCGGCGCTCTGCAGCCGCGAGACATCGACTTCGAGGTCACCGACATGCAAGGAGCAACGAGCGACACCGCGAGGCTGCGGGTCACGATACTTCTATGACGAGGGGACGTGATGCACGCTCCGGCCGCATGGAAACGTGGCGGCGGACCACCGGCCGTCAGACGAGGTGCTGCGGTTTTAGCGACCTTGAACTCCACGGCCCGTGGCAATATTTGCGGCGGTGACAGTTTGCTGTCCAGTCAGAAAATGTAGACTGAAGTGCAGATATGTCACTAGATCCCCATTGGGGTAGTAACTAACTGTTTCCCTTCGCAAGATATCAGGCAAATATCGTGATCCGAGTCACGATATTGACTTAAGCTCACGAGCGGCTGCACTACTTCGCCCGGTCAGGGCGGTGTGCAGCACATCAGTTATGTGCACAGAGGACCGTTTTTGGGAGCGGCGACGATGCTACGTGGATGCGTGCTGACGCAACCCGAGGTGACCGTTGCGGTGCCCAGCGTCGGACTTCTGCGGGCGGGGGTCATTGATCGTCAACAGCCGGGGGGCTTGCGGACTCACCAAACGGAGGACAGTAAATGTGCGCAACCCCTGCCCGGCATCGTGCCCGCTTCCAGGGCGAGGAAGCCAGCATGCAGGGGTTCTGGTCGGCTCGATCCCTCGTTGACCCGATTAGAGGGGGCGGTGCCGCCAGACACGTGCGCAAGACGTCGTCGACCTACGTTCTCCACATCGGAAGGGTTGGCGCACTAGCTGTCTCCCTTGGCGTCGGCTTCGCCGTCGCCAACTCCGCCGGGGTCGCCTATGCCGACAGCGACGCCGACACGTCGTCCTCGGTCTCCTCGGATTCGCAAGGCGGCGACACGTCTGCTGACCAGCAGCCCAAGGACGCAGAGGACGGGGCTGAGGAAGGTGGCGATCCCAACCCAGGCGAGCCGGTTGATGGCGGTGATGACGATGGCAGCCCAGTCGATGACGCCGAGGATGTCGACAACGAGGAGGACCTCGCAGTCGAGGAGGAGCTCGACGATGACGTCGTCACCGACGACACGAACGGCGAGAACGTCGACGAGCCGGGATCCGGAAGCGGAAACTCCGGTCCGCCACCAGCGGTAGTCGACAATGGCGGCGGCGACGCCGCATCGGAAGCTGACGACGAGGACGCTTCGGTTGACTCGCCCGTAGACGAACCGGTACCGGCCGAGCCGGACAGCGACGTTCCAGTGGACGAACTGATCGACGAGGTGTCCGAGCCGGTCGACGAGACGGACCGGGACGCTGACCCCCAAACCGACGTTGTGGCCCTGAAGTCGGTGAACCGTGACAGCGCCGATGAGCTGGCTGTCTCGGCTCCCGAGGCTGGGGAGAGCGTCGAAACCGTCAACGTCGTTTCCGCGCTTGTCTCGAATGTGGTGTCACCATTCGCTGACCCCGAGGCGCCGGCGCCGGCGCCGTGGTTGGACGCGGTGCTGGCGTGGGTGCGGCGACAGATCGAGCACACCTTCTTCAACAAGTCGCCGGTATTCGGCCCCATCGAGTCGTCACAGATCTTGACCGGTCAGGTCCTGTTCGACCTCAACGAGTCCGACCCCAATGGCGATCCACTGACATACACCATCATTCAGCCCGAGCATGGATTGGTTATCCGCGAGCTGATCACTGGGAAGTTCGTGTACACCCCCACGAGCATCGTCGCCGGCGACCCACTCACAGATAGTTTTCAAGTCGTCATCAGCGACTCCTCAGAGCACCTCACAGGCACTCTCGGAGCTATCCAGAAGGTCCTGCACGGCATCGCTCGCCTCTTCGGCCTGGCCGAGGCCGATGAGGTGACGGTGACGGTCCCTGTGACCGTCAATCCGATCGTGCAGTTGCCGCCGGTGATCGTGACGGTCGGTGCACCGATTTTCAGTCTGGGCGGCGATCCGGTGAAGGTCGTGTCTTCGGTCACGATCACCGATGCCGACTCTGATCGCTTGTCTGAAGCGACGGTCAAGATCCTCACCGCCGGAAAAGCCAGTGACGTTCTCGATTACGAGGCGCAAGAAGGTAATCCAATCACTGCGTCGTGGGATGCCGCGACGCGCACGCTGACATTGTCAGGCTTGGCGACCAAGGATCAATACGAGCAGGCGCTCAAGGCGGTGACGTTCTCGACCACCGAGGGCGGCTTGCCGCGGGGTATTTCGATATCCGTCACCGACGAACACGACATACAAAGTGTGGTGCCGGGTGCCGCGCTGGTGACGGTGATCGGGTTGCCGCCGGGGATCCTGACGGTGGGGACGCCGATCTTCACGTTGGGGAAGTCGCCGGTGAAGGTGTTCTCGTCGGTGACGATCACCGATCTGGACTCTGATGAGCTGTCCGAGGCGACGGTCAAGATTCTGACCGCCGGCAAGGGCAGCGACGTGCTCGGCTATGTGGCGCCGGACGGTAATCCGATCACCGCGAGTTGGGATGCGGCGACGCGCACGCTGACGTTGTCCGGGGCTGCGACGGTCGATCAGTATGAGCAGGCGCTCAAGGCGGTGACGTTCTCGACCACGGAGGGTGGGTTGCCGCGTGGTCTGTCGGTGTCGTTGGTTGATGATGCCGGGGTGGCGTCGCTGGTGCCCGGTGCTGCGGTGGTGACGGTGATCGGGTTGCCGCCGATCATTGCGACGTTGGGGACCTCGATCTTTACGTTGGGGAAGTCTCCGGTGAAGGTGCTGTCGTCGGTGACGATCACTGATCTGGATTCTGATGAGCTTTCCGAGGCCACGATCAAGATTCTGACTGCGGGTAAGTCGACCGATGTGCTCGATTATGTCGCTCCGGACGGTAATCCGATCACCGCGAGCTGGGATGCGGCGTCGCGCACGTTGACGTTGTCCGGGGCGGCGACCAAGGATCAGTACGAAGAAGCGCTCAAGGCGGTGACGTTCTCGACCACTGAGGGTGGTTTGCCGCGCGGGTTGTCGGTGTCGTTGGTGGATGATGCCGGCGTGGCGTCGCTGGTGCCCGGGGCTGCGGTGGTGACTGTCATCGGGTTGCCGCCGGGGATCCTGACGTTGGGGACCTCGATCTTTACGTTGGGGAAGTCTCCGGTGAAGGTGCTGTCGTCGGTGACGATCACTGATCTGGATTCTGATGAGCTTTCCGAGGCCACGGTCAAGATTCTGACTGCGGGTAAGTCGACCGATGTGCTCGATTATGTCGCTCCGGACGGCAACCCGATCACCGCGAGCTGGGATGCGGCGTCGCGCACGTTGACGTTGTCCGGGGCGGCGACCAAGGATCAGTACGAGGAAGCGCTCAAGGCGGTGACGTTCTCGACCACTGAGGGTGGTTTGCCGCGCGGGTTGTCGGTGTCGTTGGTGGATGATGCCGGCGTGGCGTCGCTGGTGCCCGGGGCTGCGGTGGTAACTGTCATCGGGTTGCCGCCGGGGATCCTGACGGTGGGGACGCCGATTTTTACGTTGGGGAAGTCTCCGGTGAAGGTGTTGTCGTCGGTGACGATCACGGATCTGGATTCTGATGAGCTTTCCGAGGCCACGGTCAAGATTCTGACTGCGGGTAAGTCGACCGACGTGCTCGATTATGTCGCTCCGGACGGCAACCCGATCGCTGCGAGCTGGGATGCCGCGACGCGCACGCTGACGCTCAGTGGGGCCGCGACGATCGATCAGTACGAGCAGGCGTTGAAAGCGGTGACGTTCTCGACCACTGAGGGTGGTTTGCCGCGTGGTCTGTCGGTGTCATTGGTCGATGACGCCGGAGTGGCGAGTTTGGTGCCCGGCGCTGCTGTCGTGACTGTCATCGGGTTGCCCCCGGGGATCCTGACGGTGGGGACGCCGATTTTCACGTTGGGGAAGTCTCCGGTGAAGGTGCTCTCATCGGTGACGATCACCGATCTGGACTCTGACGAGCTCTCCGAAGCCACGGTCAAGATCCTCACCGCCGGTAAGGCCGAGGATGTATTGAGCTACAGCGCGATCCAGGGCAACCCGATCACCGCGAGCTGGGATGCGGCCACCCAGACGCTGACGCTCAGTGGGGCGGCCACGAAGGATCAGTACGAGGATGCGCTTAAGGCGGTGACGTTCTCGACCACGGAGGGTGGGTTGCCGCGTGGTCTGTCGGTGTCGCTGGTCGATGATGCCGGGGTGGCGTCGCTGGTGCCCGGTGCTGCGGTGGTGACGGTGATCGGGTTGCCGCCGATCATTGCGACGTTGGGAACGTCGATTTTCACGTTGGGGAAGTCTCCGGTGAAGGTGTTCTCGTCGGTGACGATCACCGATCTGGATTCTGACGAGCTTTCCGAGGCCACGGTCAAGATCCTCACCGCCGGTAAGGCCGAGGATGTATTGAGCTACAGCGCGATCCAGGGCAACCCGATCACCGCGAGCTGGGATGCGGCCACCCAGACGCTGACGCTCAGTGGGGCGGCCACGAAGGATCAGTACGAGGATGCGCTCAAGGCGGTGACGTTCTCGACCACTGAGGGTGGGTTGCCGCGTGGTCTGTCGGTGTCGCTGGTCGATGACGCTGGGGTCTCCAGTGTGGTGCCCGGTGCTGCGGTGGTGACGGTGATCGGGTTGCCGCCGATCATTGCCACATTGGGGGCCTCGATCTTCACGTTGGGGAAGTCTCCGGTGAAGGTGCTGTCATCGGTGACGATCACCGATCTGGACTCTGACGAGCTTTCCGAGGCCACGGTGAAGATCCTCACCGCCGGTAAGGCCGAGGATGTATTGAGCTACAGCGCGATCCAGGGCAACCCGATCGTCGCGACCTGGGATGCCGAGACGCGCACGCTGACGCTGAGTGGTTTGGCGACCAAGGATCAGTATGAAGAAGCCCTCAAGGCGGTGACGTTCTCGACCACTGAGGGTGGGTTGCCGCGTGGTCTGTCGGTGTCACTGGTCGATGACGCCGGAGTGTCGAGTGTAGTGCCCGGTGCTGCGGTGGTGACCGTCATCGGCCTCCCGCCCGGGATCCTCACCGCAGGTGCGTCGATCTTCACGTTGGGGAAGTCTCCGGTGAAGGTGCTGTCGTCGGTGACGATCACCGATCTGGACTCTGACGAGCTTTCCGAGGCCACGGTCAAGATCCTCACCGCAGGAAAGTCCCAAGATGTTCTGGGTTACAACGCGATCCAGGGCAATCCGATCACCGCGACCTGGGATGCGGCGACCCAAACGCTGACGCTGAGTGGTTTGGCGACCAAGGACCAGTATGAAGAAGCGCTCAAGGCGGTGACCTTCTCGACCACCGAGGGTGGGTTGCCGCGCGGCCTGTCGGTGTCGTTGGTCGATGACGCCGGAGTGTCGAGTGTGGTGCCCGGCGCTGCTGTCGTGACTGTCATCGGGTTGCCGCCGGGGATCCTGACGGTGGGGACGCCGATCTTCACGTTGGGGAAGTCTCCGGTGAAGGTGCTGTCGTCGGTGACGATCACCGATCTGGATTCCGATGAGCTGTCGCAGGCCACGGTCAAGATTCTGACCGCAGGAAAGCCCCAAGATGTTCTGGGTTACAACGCGATCCAGGGCAATCCGATCACCGCGACCTGGGATGCGGCGACCCAAACGCTGACGTTGTCCGGGGCGGCGACCAAGGATCAGTATGAAGAAGCGCTCCAGGCGGTGACCTTCTCGACCACCGAGGGTGGGTTGCCGCGCGGCCTGTCGGTGTCGTTGGTCGATGACGCCGGAGTGTCGAGTGTGGTGCCCGGTGCTGCGGTGGTGACCGTCATCGGCCTCCCGCCCGGGATCCTCACCGCGGGTGCATCGATCTTCATGCTGGGCAAGTCTCCGGTGAAGGTGTTGTCGTCGGTGACGATCACCGATCTGGACTCTGACGAGCTTTCAGAGGCGACGGTGAAGATCGTGAGTGCGGGCAAGGATGCGGACGTGTTGAGCTACAGCGCGATCCAGGGCAATCCGATCACCGCGACGTGGGACGCGGCCACCCGAACGCTGACGTTGTCCGGCGCGGCGACCAAGGATCAGTACGAGGAAGCCCTCAAGGCCGTGACGTTCTCCACCACGGAAGGTGGCATCGCCCGCGGGTTATCGGTGTCGTTGGTCGACGACGCGGGCGTGGCGTCGCTGGTGCCCGGTGCCGCGGTCGTGACCGTCATCGGATTACCTCCGGGCATCGCCGTTTTCGGTGCACCCATCCACACGATCGGGACGGCACCGGTGAAACTCGTTTCCTCGGCGACCATCACCGATCTGGACTCTGATCAGTTGTCGAAGGCTGTCCTGAAGATCGCCACACTGGCGCAGGACGGAGACGTACTCGGCTATGTGGCTCCGAACGGAGACCCGATCACAGCCAGCTGGGACGCGGCAAGCAAGACATTGACGTTGTCCGGCGTGGCGACGAAAGCGCAGTACGAGCAGGCAATCGAAGCGGTGACGTTCTCGGCCACCGGCGGCATTCTCGCGGTCCGGTCGGTCACGATCAGTCTCACCGATGAGACCGGCGTCAACACCTTGATTCCTGCCTCAGTGCTCGCCGGCGCTCGGTATTCGCTGGCGCCTACCGTTGCCCCGGTCGGAGCGCCCACCTACACCATCGGCAAGGCTCCGGTTCGGTTGATCGGTGCTGTCGACGTGGGCGATCTGGATTCCGACTACATGTCCAAGGCCACTCTGAAGATCACCCTGCTGGCCCAATCCGGTGACACCCTCGGCTACGTCGCGCCGAACGGCAACCCGATCACAGCCAGCTGGGACGCGGGAAGCAAGACCCTGACGCTGCAGGGGGTGGCCACCAAGGCGCAGTACGAGGAGGCGCTCAAGGCGGTGACCTTCTCGGCAACCGGTGGGGCCTTGCTGGTGCGGACCGTGTCGGTGAATGTCGTCGACGACACCGGTGTCGAAAGTGTCCTTCCCGGAACAGTTCTGGCGAATGTGGCCAACCCGCTTCCGCCGCTGGTGACCCCGGTCGGCAGACTTCTCGCCTATGGTGCAGGAAATTCGCCGGTCAACCCGATCACTGCGGTGGACATCGCCGACGCGGACTCGGACTACATGTTCGGTGCCACCGTGCAGATCTCGGACAACTACAACAACGGTGACGTCCTGGGCTACGTCGCCCCGGCCAACAACCCCATCACGGCGAGTTGGAACGCGAGTACCCAGATCTTGACGCTGTCCGGCACTGCAACCAAGGCGCAGTACGAAGCCGCGCTGAAGGCGGTCACGTTCTACGCCACTACGCCGGGCGGACTGTGGAATCTCGGTGAGATCCGCACGATCAGGATCGCCGTCACCGACGACTCCAACGTCAAGAGCCTCGCCGCTTTCGTGCCGCTTGGGGTGACGATCTAAGAACGGCGATGGGCCTGCCCGGTTTCGACCGAGCAGGCCCATACGCGAGTCGTAGGTCTGTGAAGGCTAGGGCGCCGGGATCGGCGTCACCGAACCGAACGGGTTCATCGGGTCCGGCGGCGGCGGATCGAAGTATCCCGGCGGTGGCGGGCCGTTGAGCGGGTAGTACCCGGGAGGAAGCGGAGGTGCGACGGCACTCGGGTCCGCCTCGGGCAGCGGGGTCTCCGAACCAGGCGCGTTGAGCGACTGATAGCCGGGCGGCAGCGGCGGTGGCGGTCCGGCTCCCGGGGGTGGCGCCGAGGTGGGCAACCCTTCCGGGGGGATCTGGGTGAATCCGTACGGGTCCTGCGCCATGTTCCAGGCTTCTCGCAGGAAGGCGAGGGTGCCTCCGCCCCCGCTGCTGTTCTGGCCGTATCCCGGGTTCTGGATCTCCGGAACCATCGGCGGACCGACGGGCGGCGGAGCCACCGGGGGTGCGTCACCGCCTGCAACGGGCTGGAACACCGGCTGTCCCGGCGGCGGGGGA
Source organism: Mycolicibacterium poriferae (assembly GCF_010728325.1). Next base: position 5,391,791 of record NZ_AP022570.1, on the reverse strand, counting down.
ACCCCCGGCTCCGCGGGCGGGGCGGGCTGGGCGTAAGCCATCCCAGCCAGGCCGAGGGCACCCATGCTCAGGGCTGCGGCGGTGACCGCCACGCCGGCGAGCCGGGTCGGTCGCGGTGCGCTCAAGCGCTGTCGTCCGATCATGACTTCGGTGCCGTGCTTTCTGTCGTGACCGCCAGGCGGCCGTCGGCTTCGCGTCGAGGCTAACGTGTCAGCCCCCATCGTGCGTCCTCCACCGGTGATTTCGCACGTCGGAGGCCATCAGTTACATCACGGTGCTAGATGGCCGGTCCGAGCAGGTCGTCGGCGTCCTTGATGATGTATCCGTAGCCCTGCTCGGCCAGGAAGCGCTGCCGATGCGCGGCGTACTCGGCGTCGAGGCTGTCGCGCGAGACCACCGAGTAGAAGACGGCCCCGCCGCCGTCGGCCTTGGGTCGTAGCAGCCGTCCGAGGCGCTGTGCTTCCTCCTGCCGGGAGCCGAATGTCCCCGACACCTGCACGGCGACCGACGCCTCGGGCAGGTCGATCGAGAAGTTGGCGACCTTCGACACCACCAGTGTGCGGATCTCGCCGCGGCGGAACCCGTCGAACAGCGCTTCGCGTTCGGCCGTCTTCGTCGAGCCCTGGATCACCGGCGCGTCCAGTTCGGCGCCGAGTTCGTCGAGCTGATCGAGGTAGGCGCCGATGACCAGCGTCGGCTCGTCGGGGTGGCGCTCCAGAATCGACTTGACCACCGCGATCTTGGTGTGCGCGGTGGCGCACAGCTTGTAGCGTTCGTCGGGCTCGGCGGTGGCGTAGAGCATCCGCTCGTTGTCGGTCATCGTGACCCGGACCTCGATGCACTCGGCCGGTGCGATCCAGCCCTGCGCCTCGATGTCCTTCCACGGCGCGTCATACCGCTTCGGGCCGATCAGCGAGAACACGTCACCTTCGCGGCCATCCTCGCGGATCAGCGTCGCGGTCAGGCCCAGGCGCCGGCGGGACTGCAGATCGGCGGTCATCCGGAACACCGGCGCCGGCAGCAGATGCACCTCGTCGTAGACGATGAGGCCCCAGTCCCGGCTGTCGAACAGCTCGAGGTGTTTGTACTCACCCTTGGTCCGCCGGGTGATCACCTGATAGGTGGCGATGGTCACCGGCCGGATCTCTTTGCGCTCCCCGGAGTATTCGCCGATCTCCTCCTCGGTCAGCGACGTGCGTGCGATCAGCTCGCGTTTCCACTGCCGGCCGGCCACGGTGTTGGTCACCAGGATCAGCGTCGTCGCGCCGGCTTTCGCCATGGCTGCCGCGCCGACCAGCGTCTTGCCGGCGCCACAGGGCAGCACGACGACACCGGAGCCGCCGTCCCAGAACGAGTCCGCCGCCATCTGCTGGTAGTCGCGCAGCGCCCAGCCGTCCTGATCGAGGGCGATCGGATGCTTTTCACCATCGACATAACCGGCCAGGTCCTCGGCCGGCCACCCGATCTTGAGCAACATCTGCTTGACCCGGCCCCGCTCACTGTTGTGCACCACGACGGTGTCGTCGTCGAGGCGCGCACCCAGCATCGGTGCGATCTTCTTGTTGCGCAGCACTTCCTCGAGTACCGCGCGGTCGAGGCTGACCAGCGTCAGGCCGTGTGCGGGATGCTTGACGAGCTGGAGGCGCCCGTATCGCGCCATCGTGTCGACGATGTCGACGAGCAGCGGCTGCGGAACGGCGTATCGCGAGTAGGACACCAAGGCGTCGACGACCTGCTCGGCGTCGTGGCCGGCGGCGCGGGCGTTCCACAGTGCCAGCGGTGTGATGCGGTAGGTGTGAATGTGTTCCGGAGCGCGCTCCAGCTCGGCGAACGGTGCGATCGCCGCTCGGGCGGCTCCGGCCAGCTCATGATCGACCTCGAGCAGCACCGTCTTGTCGGACTGCACGATCAGCGGGCCGTCGGTCATGGGAGATCTCGGTAGGACGTCATCCCAGCCATTATCCCGATTCGGCCGACACCACCGAAGTCACACGGTGAATGGCGAACTCCCGGACCCGGCCGGAGGCCGGATCGAAGGCCGTCAGCTGCCCGCCCCGCACGTTGATCGGCGCCACCACCCGCTGCGTCGCCACCCCGGCGGGGTCCACGTAGCCGATCACCACCGACTCCTGATGATGGGCGGCCTGCTGCAGTTCGGAGATCGCCACAGCCGGGTCCAGACGCATGCCGGTGGGCGGGGTCGAGGCAACCTTGCGCAACACCGCGACGATGGCCGACAGGGTCTGGTCATTGGGCACCGGCGGATGCCGGAACACCCGGCGTCGGCCCGGCGCCGGGACCCGGGCACCACGGCTGCGCAGGTCGACGATCGCCCCGGTCGAGTCCTCGGCGGCCGGGGCGAAACCGGCCGTCCGCAGCGCAGCGAGCACCTCGGAGATCGGCGCCTGAGAAACCGCGACCGTGGGCGCGAGCTGCCGCAGCTCCACCGCTTCGGCGGCCGGGGCCGCAACGGCCTGGGCGAGCAGCGCCGGATCCTCGCACCGCACGAACGAGGACGCCATGCCCACCCGCAGCTGACCGTGGCGTCGGGCGACATCATCGATCAGATAGGTCAGCGCCTGCGGGACCGGGGTCCTGGAGTGCTTGCTGAACAATGCATGCAACTCGCCGGCGGTCTTGCCCGTGTCCAGCGCCCGCCGCACCGAGGCCTCGGTGACGCGATACACCATGGCCGCGCCCGCCGACTCGACCGTCGCGACGGCTGCCAGCCTCTCGGCGAGGTCACGCTGCAACGGGCCCGGCACCACCACCGTCAGATCGGCCTGCACCAGGAAATGGTCGATGGGCGCCGGAAGGATCTTGTCCATCGCGGCGACGACCGCGTCCTCGGGTTCACCGGCGAGCATGCGCCGCATGGGCGTGGCCACGGCGCCGCGACCGACCGCACCCACCGCGTGGGCCTCGGTGAGCAGGTCAGTCACCGGTTCCGGCTGCAGTCGTGCCGACCAGCGCGGCCGCTGCCACACCAACGCCCGCGACGCACTGTCGGCGTCGACTCCCGCGCCGGGCGGCAGATCGGCGAGGACCTGCAGCAGCAGCCGCCGGTCCAGGGGGGCGGCGGTGGAGAACAACGAATCGGCCAACGCCGCGTACGGCTTGCCGTCGGGGTTGCGCCGCCCGATCAGGCTCGGGCGACCCGGCAGGTCCAGCCACGCCGACAGCAGCAGATGCCATTTGACGGCCGTCGGGGATTCCAGGAACCGGTCGGTCGCGACCGTCGGAGCCCAGTACGGTCCGGCCGGATCCGGGGGCTCGGGGTCGGGAAGTCCCGGCGCCAGCAGTCCGGCGCCGGCGGTGATCTCCAACAGCAACCCCAGCCGATCCTCGTCGATGCCGGTGGTCTTGGCGAGGCGTTTGACGTCGCGCACGCCCAGCCCGCCGCTGCGCAGCTCCGGAATCGGCGTCGCGCTGAGCGTCTCCAGCACGATCTCGGCTTCCCGCAGCAGGTCGATGGCGGCGCCCGCGGCCACCGCGTCGACGTCGGCCGCCGTCGTCGACGACACCGTGGGATCGGGCCGGGTGGCCGTGACCGGTCCCGGCGCTTCGCCCCGTAAGACCTGCCCGACCAGGCGGGGCAGGATCACCGTGTCGGTGTCCAGGCGTCGCAGCAACCCGTCCGACAACAGGCGCTGCACCGGACGATCCGCCGGAGCATCGGGTGCGGCATCTCGGGTGCGGCCCACCGGTGAGCCCTCCACCAGACGGTCCAGCAGCTCCCGGGAACCGGAGTCGAGACTCTCGAGCGCCGCGGCGAGGTCGGCCTCCGGGATCGCGCTCTCGACAGTGGCCTGGCCCGGATACCACGGCAGGCTGGAGGCGACCTCGGCGGCGACGCGCAGCGCACCCTTTCCGGAGGTGTCGCCCCACACCAGCGCCCGTGCCAGCAGATTCTCGAGAGCGTGGGTCACCGACGGGCCGTCGGTGCGCTCTCCGAACGCCGCGGTCAGCTCGGCGGTGGTGACGGCCGTCGTATCCGCGTGCAGGGTGAGCAGCGCATCGAGCACGGACAGATGCAGGAAATCGAGATCATCGGTGGCGGCTTTGATCGACTGACGGGCCGCCGCGCGGGCCGCCAGTGCCGCGATGCTGCCCGGCGGTGGTTGGGTGAGGTCGGGTCGGAGGCGCAGCAGCTGAAGCAGCCGCGCGTCGTCCAACTCGGCCAACCAGGCGCCCAGCGGTACGCCCGGGCTGTTCGCGCTCATCAGTACTGTCTGCTCTTCGTCCAAGGCCTCATCGGCACTGTCTGCTCTTCGTCCAAGGCCTCATCGGCACTGTCTGCTCTTCGTCCGAACCCCCATCTCGACCAGCGTAAAGCAGCCTCCCGACCTCGCCAGCCGGTGATCGGCCTGCCACAATGGCACCGTGGCTGATGACAAGAAGAACCGATACGTCGACCCGGGTTGGCCCAAGAGCGATCCTGACGATCACGCGGTCAGCGAGCTCGCCGCCGATCGCACAGGCGCCCTGTCTCCGTTCGGAGACGTGACGTTCCCGCTGCCGGCCGACGAGCTGCCGTTCATCCAGTCGGCCACCGTCATCAACAAGTAACGGTGCCGGACGGCCTGTCGCACCTCGACGAAACCGGTGCCGCGCACATGGTCGACGTCTCGGCCAAGGACGTCACCAAGCGGGTGGCCGTGGCGGAAGGCGTGGTGCGTACCCGTCCCGATGTCGTCGCGATGATCACCGCGAACGGTCTGCCCAAAGGCGACGCCCTCGCCACCGCGAGGGTGGCCGGCATCATGGCCGCCAAGCGCACCAGCGAACTGGTGCCGCTGTGCCATCCACTCGCGATCACCGGTGTCGACATCGACTTCACCGTCGGTGCAGACGACGAGCCCGCCGCGGTCGCCATCACCGCGACCGTGCGCACCACCGACCGCACCGGTGTGGAGATGGAGGCGCTGACCGCCGTCAGTGTCGCGGCGCTGACGGTCTACGACATGATCAAGGCCGTCGATCGGGCCGCCGAGATCGACGACATCCGGGTTGTGCACAAGGAGGGCGGCAAGACGGGTACGTGGGAGCGGTGACCCGCTCGGGACTGGTGGTGATCGCCTCGACGCGGGCGTCCTCGGGGATCTACGAGGACCGCTGCGGACCGGTGATCGTCGACTGGCTTGCCGCGCGCGACATCAGGACGCCCGCGCCCGTGGTGGTCGCTGACGGCGCGCCCGTCGACGCGGCGCTGCGTTCCGCACTGGCTGACGGCCACGACGTCATCATCACCTCCGGAGGAACGGGTATCTCGCCCACCGACTCCACGCCCCAGATCACCGCCGCGCTGCTCGACTACGACATTCCCGGGCTTGCGGATGCGATCCGCCGGGCCGGGCTGCCCCACGTGCCGACCTCGGTGCTCTCCCGCGGGGTCTGCGGCGTCGCCGGCCGGACCCTGATCGTCAACCTGCCCGGCTCGCTGGGCGGCGTCAAGGACGGACTGGGCGTGCTCGACGACGTCCTCGACCACGCGCTGGATCAACTCCGCGGTAAGGACCACTCTCGGTGAGCGCCGTGCTGCGCGCCGCGCTGACCGAGGAGCCCATCGACTCAGCCGAACACGAGGCGCTGGTCGCACACGCTGCCGCAGGCGCCGTGGTGGCTTTCGCCGGCGTCGTGCGCGACCACGACGGCGGACGGACGGTGACGCGGCTGGAGTACTCGGCGCACCCGTCCGCGGGGCAGACGCTGGCCGACGTGGTTGCCGAGGTCGCCGCATCGGCAGCCGGCGTGCGTGCCGTGGCGGTCAGCCACCGGGTCGGCATCCTGCACATCGGTGACGCCGCGTTGGTGGCCGCCGTCGCCGCCGACCATCGGGGCGCCGCGTTCGAGACGTGCGCACGACTGGTCGACCGCGTCAAAGAGTCGCTACCGGTGTGGAAACACCAATTCTTCGCCGACGGCACCGACGAGTGGGTCAACTCCGCGTAGCGGAGTCACCGGTTCAGGCGGGCGGCAGAACCGGAGCAGGCGCCGGAGCGGCAGCCGGGGCCGGGGCGGCAGCCGGATCGGCCGGGATCGGGGCCTGCGGCGACATCGCACCCGGTTCCGGCGTCGTCATCGGCCGCTGCGTCAGGGCCAGCAGCGCATCCCGCCCGGAGATCTCCTGGGTCTGGATCGCGTGCCAGATCTCCTTGAGATAGGTGACGTTCGCGCTGTCGTTGGCCACCTGGGTGGGGTCGACGGTGGTGCCGGGAGGAAGGTTCTCCGGGCTGGCCAGATGAGGAACCTCGGCCGGAACCGGCAGGTCGCCGCTGATTGCCTGATTGGCGATGTCATACGCCTCGGCGGGGACGGGCGCGGCGGCCAGCGGCGCGAGAGGTGCCAGCGGATCCGCCGGAGCGGGCGCCGCAACCGGTGCGGGCGCCGCAACCGGTGCGGGCGCCGGAGCAGGCATCGGGGGTACCGCGGGTGCGGGTTGCAGCGGTGCGTCGACGCCCAGCGACCACACCTGCGGCTGGTCGGCCGGGGCGGGCGCGGTGTCCCAGTTGGCGGCCGCGATCACCGTATCGGCGGCCGGGGCCTCGGCCGGAGTGACACCGGCGACCTCGACGGCCGGGGCGGGGGCTGACGTTGCCGGCATCGGGACGTCCAGCATCAGCGGACCCTGCGACTTCGGCAGCGGTGCGGCCAGCGGCTCGGCCGCAGCGGGCGGCGGAGCGTCCACCGGCGCGGGAGCCGGGGGGAGCGCTTCGGGCGCGGGTGCGGGGGCCGGGGGTACCGCGTCCGGGGCCGGCGCGGGCAGGGGAGCGGCCAGCGCATCGATCGGTGCGGGGGCCGGCGGGAGCGCTTCGGGCGCGGGGGCCGGGGGCATGGCTTCCGGGGCGGGCGCGGGCAGCGGCGCGGCCAACGCGTCGAACGGGGCCGGGGCCGGCGGGGGCGGCGGCGCGAACGGATCCAGCGGCGGGGCGGCGGAAGCTCGCCGTTGACGGCTTGCGCATCGAGCGCCTGCGGCTCGTCGACGACGTTGCGCGGCGTTGCGGCGGAGAGCGGCCCGCCGCACGAGGGCCAGGCGCCCTTGCCCTGAGAAGCCAGGACGCGCTCGGCGACGGCGATCTGCTCTTCCTTGGTGGCGAGGTAGGCCGCCGGGGCGAACTCGCCACCGCCGTGGCCGGACCAGGTGCTGGGGGAGAACTGCAGGCCACCGTGGTAGCCGTTGCCGGTGTTGATCGCCCAGTTTCCGCCGGACTCACAACGGGCAACCTGATCCCATTCGCCGTCGGTGGCAGCGCCGGCGTGGCCGGCTCCGGCGAGGCTGAGGCCACCGCCGCCGATGACCGCACCGGTGAAGGCGATCTTGGCGACGTTGACGGATGAAGAAGCGGGCTTGCGGTGCCGTCCACTCATGGGTGTGCGTCGTCCTCTCGTCGGCGCCTGCGAGGTCAGCTGTCGGGTTCGGGCTGGAGAGGTAGCCCGGCCGTCGTCGCCGAAACGGCGACGGCTTCACCCCAAGGAGCCAGTGGCTCCGGGTCCCGTTGTGTGGGCGGACCGATGGGTCCCCCGCCTCCATCCAGGTGGTGTCTCGTTGTCCCCGCGCGCCAACGGATGGAGTTAGGCGCAGTTGGTCACGCGGCAGGCCCATCGCAATGTGGGGGTCGATGGCCTGGTTCAGAACGGTAATCGGTCACCAGAATCCCGTCACCTTTTGACGCCGCCGGCGTTTCTGACCGGGGCAAATACTAATAAAACTCTAAATGCCCAGCACGGCCCGTTGTTCCTGCAGGTGCGGGTCGTCTCAACCGCTCCGTAGCCATGCTGTGATCATTCCGTTATGTGATGTAAATCACGGAATAGGTTTGTCCCGGCGGGCCGTCAGCCCCCGGCGAACGGGGGAAGAACGTCGACCGTCTGGGTGTCGCCGAGCGCAGTCTGCAAGTCGCGCACCGCAACTCCGTCACACAGATAGGAACACCGCGCCAGCACCGCCGACAGCCCAGGGCTCCGGGTGTGCAACGTCTCGACCAGTTCGCGCACCGTTGTCCCGGCGGGCACGGTGATCGTTTCGTCCTCGACACCGGCGGCGGCACGCGCCGCCGCGAAATAGCGGACGGTGACGCGCGCCTCGGGGTGGGTGGTCTCGGCTCGCACCGCCTAGCCTCCGATCGCGCTCATCGGCCGGTCCGGTTGGATGAAGTCCGGGTCGTTGATGCCGTGGCCCGCCGCCTTGGCCCACATCGCAGAGCGCCACGCCGCTTCGAGTGCGTCGTCGTCAGCGCCCGTGCGCAGCAGCGCGCGCAGGTCGGTCTCCTCGCGCGCGAACAGGCAGTTGCGCACCTGTCCGTCAGCGGTGAGCCTGCTGCGGTCACAGGCGGCGCAGAAGGCCTGCGAGACCGACGCGATGATGCCGACCCGCCCAGCCACCTGCCCGCCCCGATGCACCTGCCAGAGCTGCGCCGGCGCGGATCCCCGCGGTGCCGGGTCCTCGGTCAGCGTGAAGTGCGCCCGCAGTGCGGCCAGCACCACGTCGGCCGACAACGCGCGGTCGCGCTGCCACGAGTGCCCCGCGTCGAGCGGCATCTGTTCGATGATGCGCAGCTGCAACCCCTCGTCGAGACAGAAGCCCAGCAGCGCCACCGCGTCCTCGAGGCCGGTGACCGGGTCGAGCACCGCGTTGACTTTGACCGGGTCCAGCCCGGCCGCTCTGGCTGCGCGCAGCCCGGCCAGCACGTCGTCGAGCCGGTCGCGGCGGGTGATGGCCTTGAAGCGGGCCGGGTCGACGGTGTCCAACGAGACATTGATGCGACTGAGCCCGGCATGGGCCAGCGCCTCGGCGCGAGCGGCCAGCCCGACACCGTTGGTCGTCAACGTGATTTCCGGGCGTGGGCGAAGCTGAGCGGTGGCGCGCACGACGTCCTCGAGGTGCGGCACGACCAGCGGCTCACCACCGGTGAACCGGACGTTGGTGATCCCGAGGCGGGTCACGGCCAGGCGAAGGAGCCGGATCAGCTCGTCGGCATGCAGTTTCTGCTCGCCCGGCATCCAGTCCAGCCCTTCCGCGGGCATGCAGTACGTGCAGCGCAGATTGCACAGGTCTGTCAGCGAGACGCGCAGGTCGGTGGCCACCCTGCCGAAGGTGTCGATGAGGGGGCCTTCGGTCGGACACGGCGGAGCCGGGTCCGATGCCTGTCGGTGCACGCTGGGCACCCCGAGTGCGACGACGCTCACGGGGCGGCTCCGGCGGGGGCGTGGCGTTCGTCGACGGGCACGATCCCCTTGCCCAGCGGCCACAGCGAGATCGGGATCATCTTCAGGTTGGCCACGGCCAACGGGATGCCGATGATCGTGATGGCCATCGCGAGCGCGGTGGTGATGTGGCCGATCGCCAGCCACACGCCGGCCACGATGATCCAGATGACGTTGCCGACCAACGCGCCTGGCCGCGGACCGGGTTTGTCGACGACCGTGCGCCCGAAGGGCCACAGCGCGTACAACGCGATCCGCAACGACGCGAAACCGAAGGGAATGGTGATGATCAGCACGAAGCAGATCAGCGCCGCCAGCAGGTAGCCCAAAGCCAGCCACAGGCCGCCGAAGATCAACCAGATGACATTGAGTATCAGTCGCATCGTCTTCCTCCAGCGGTGACGGCCAGCCTACCGACATGAGGGGATGCTGGCCGCGGCGGCGTCCGAGTAGGATCAGGGCCGAACGCGTCCCGGCGCAGGCGGGGGCGCTTACTTTATGGCTTCAGACAGACAAGCAGGTGAGACCAGTGCCGACGGGCCGGGTGAAGTGGTACGACGCGGAGAAGGGCTTCGGGTTCCTCTCGCAGGAGGACGGTGAGGACGTCTACGTGCGGTCCTCGGCGTTGCCCGCCGGTGTGGAGGCCCTCAAGGCGGGCCAGCGCGTCGAGTTCGGCGTGGCCGCCGGGCGACGCGGACCCCAGGCGCTGAGCCTGAAGCTGATCGACCCGCCCCCGAGCCTGTCGCGGACCCGTCGCGAGGCTGCCGCCGCCGAGCACAAGCACACCCCCGACGAACTGCACGGCATGGTCGAGGACATGATCACGCTGCTCGAGGGTGCAGTGCAGCCGGAACTGCGCAAGGGCCGCTACCCGGACCGCAAGGTGGCTCGCCGGGTGTCCGAGGTCGTGCGGGCTGTCGCGCGGGAGCTCGACGCCTAATTGGTTCCGGTTCGGCGGGGGTAGAAAGAACCCCATGAGCTATGTGGCCGACCCGTCGAGCTCCGACGGCGAATTCAACCGGGACACCGACTACATCGACACCCGGATCACCGCCGACGGCAGGGACGGTTATCCCGTCGAGCCCGGCCGCTACCGCTTGATCGTCGCCAGGGCGTGCCCGTGGGCCAACCGCACCATCATCGTGCGCCGCCTCCTCGGCCTGGAGGACGTGCTGTCGATCGGGTTCTGCGGTCCTACACACGACGAACGCAGCTGGACGTTCGATCTGGACCCGGGTGAGGTCGACCCGGTGCTGGGCATCCACTACCTGCGGGATGCGTACAACGCTCGGATTCCCGACTATCCCAAGGGGGTGACCGTCCCCGCGCTGGTGGAGATCGAGAGCGGTCAGGTGGTCACCAACGACTACGCCCAGATCACCTTGGACTTCTCCACCGAGTGGTCGGCCCACCACCGCGACGGCGCGCCTGCGCTGTATCCCGAGCCGCTGCGTGCCGAGATCGACGAGGTGGCTGAGCGGGTCTACACCGAGATCAACAACGGTGTATACCGCTGCGGCTTCGCCGGGTCGCAGCGAGCCTACGAGCGCGCCTATGACCGGTTGTTCACCGCCTTGGACTGGCTCGAAGACCGCCTGAGCGGGCAGCGGTTCCTGGTCGGCGACACGATCACCGAGGCGGACGTGCGGCTGTTCACCACGCTGGCCCGCTTCGATCCGGTGTATCACGGCCATTTCAAGACCAATCGCCAGAAGCTCGCCGAGTTCCCCGCGTTGTGGGCCTACGCCCGCGATCTGTTCCAGACCCCCGGCTTCGGCGACACGATCGATTTCGTCCAGATCAAGCAGCACTACTACCTCGTGCACAGCGACATCAACCCCACAGGTGTGGTCCCGAAGGGCCCCGACCTGTCCAACTGGCTGACGCCCCACGGGCGGGAAGCGCTGGGCGGCAAGCCTTTCGGTGACGGAACGCCTCCGGGCCCGACGCGGGAGGGGGAGCTGGTCCCCGACGGTCACTCGGCGGGCTGATCCCAGGTGGTGCGCACCGACCATTCCGCGTGCGGCACCGGGAATTCGTTGCCATCCTGGTCGCGCACCAACGTCGGCAGCTGCACGGCGATGCCCCGCAGCCGGCCCAACTGCGGGTCGACCGTCGGGATCGTCACGGCGAGTCTGCTAGCGGGCCGGAACTCCTCGACGCGGTCGCCGTCCTCGAAGGCGCGCAGCAGCACCCACGGTGCTTTCGCCACCTCCTGCGGCACCGACAACTGGACGGGGTGACGACCGCTCACCGGTAACTCGCCCTGCGAGGCGGGAACCACACAATCGGTCGGGTCGAGCACCTCGCACACCCGGTACGGCCCCACCCTGGTCAGCTCTCCGTGGGAGTACGCCGAGATCTCGGGAAGGTGCGGATCGCTGTCGCTGGACAGCCGCCACACCAGCACGGCGGTACCGATCGACGCCAGCAGCGCCACAGCCGCGAGCGCGGCGAGTCCCCGCTTCATTCTCCGGTCACCACCGTTGCGTCGTCACGCACGCCTTCTTTCGCCGCCAGCACCGGGCGGTTACCGCCGAAGCCGGGCACCAGGGACTCGCCGCGGTAACTCAGCACCGTCTGGGCCAACCCGAGGATCAGGACCGCGGTGATCGTGGTGAAACCCACCCACAAGTCGGTGTAGATCAGCACACCGGTGGCGCCGCCGGCGACCCACGCCAGTTGTAGAAGCGACTCCGAACGACCGAACGCCGACGCGCGCGATTCCTCGGGCAGATCATCCTGCAGTGACGCGTCGAGTGACGCCTTGGCGATCGCACTGGCACCCGAGGTGATGAGCGTGGCCGCGGCCGCCACCAACAGACTTCCGGTCACCGCGGTCGCCAGAGCCGCCGCCGTCACCGCGATCGCGCAGCGCACCACGAGCTGCGCCGGATGACCGAGCTTCATGCGGGCAGCGGTGAAGTTTCCGATGAAGTTGCCGATCGCCGCGGCCGCTCCGATCAAGCCGAGGATCCGCAGCTGTTCCCACCCGCCGGCGTCGTGGGCTTTGGCGACGAAAGCGGGGTACAGGAACAGGAAGCCGACCATCACCTTGACGGTGCAGTTTCCCCACAGAGCGGTGATGGTGTTGCGGCCCAGCGGCTGGCGGGCCTTGCCGAAGCGGGACGGCGCGCTCTCGCGGAGGAACTCACCGGAACCGCCGTGATAGCCCAGCGTGGCCGGTACCTCGCCTTCGGTGACCTCGACCCACTTGGGGATCCGCATGGAGAACAGCGCGCCGGCCATGGTGACCGCCACCACCACGTAGAGGGCGCCGGGCATCTGGAACAGGTTGAACCCCCATTCGGCGGCCGCCGCCACCGCGCCACCGATCATCGTGCCGCCCAGCAGCCCGAACATGGTCAGTCGCGAGTTCACCCGCACGAGGTCGATCGTCGGCGGCAGCACGCGCGGCGCGACCGCGCCACGTAGGACCGAGAAGGATTTGGACAGCACCATCATGCCCAGCGCACACGGGTAGAGCACCCAGGACGGGAACGAGCCCGTCGCCCCGTCGTAGTTCGCGATCAGCACCACCGCCAGCACCGTGCGCAGCACGAACGAGCCCGCCAACGCCACCCGCCTGCCGTGCTGCAACCGGTCGAGTGCCGGTCCGATCAGCGGGGCGATGACAGCGAACGGCGCAATCGTGATGAGCAGATACAGCGCGACGCGGCTCTTGCTCTCGCCCGTGGCGGCGGCGAAGAACAGCGTGTTCGCCAACGCGACGGCCATCGCCGCGTCCACCGCGAAGTTCGCGACCACGGGCCAGGTCAGCGCCGTCAGCCCCGACTTGTCGGCGCCGTCGGCAGTCGCGGCCCGGTGCACCAGGCCGTACATCTTCGAGCCCATCTCGCGGCTGCGATGCGCCGCGGCGCGCGTCACCGTGATCCTGTCGGCGGCTCCCAACCGGCCCTCGGAGCCGTCGTAGCTGCCCTCTGCGGAGGCGCGCCGACGCGGGCTTTCATCGAGCGGCGGCAGCCACCGATTGTCGCTGTGCCGATCCGGACCGGTGCGGCGCGGCCTGCGCAGACCCGGGTTCAGACCGGGATCGCTGGGGTAGTTGGCCATGCCGGGGTGCTCCTCGGCCGGGGGGCGCGGTGGGTAGTAGCGCCCACCCTGCTGACCCTCAGGGTCCCGGGGATCACGCCGCGCTCCGGTCACGTGTCGATTCTCCCCCATGGAGCCGACAGGGTGCGCAAGGGCAACCGGTGTGGCTTGTCGTTGTGTCCTTCGGGCAAGATTGAGGGCAATGGACAGCGTGACCGAACCCTCTCACCAGGACCTGACTCAGAGCGCCACCGGCCCCGAGCCGGTGACCGCGCCGTGGTCCGGAGACGTCGCACCCGGGCTGCAGTCGGTGTTGACCGGCGCCGTCGACGCGGCGCGCGCGGCGATCGAGGAACACAGCGGCGAGGGCACCGTGGGGGAGTACCTCGGAGCCGAGTTCGAGGACCCGACGTCGGCGACGCACCGCTTCCTCGCTGAGCTGCCCGGATATCGCGGTTGGCAATGGGCAGTCGTGGTGGCCGCGTGCCCCGGCGCCGAGCACGCGACCATCAGTGAAGTCGTGCTCGTCCCGGGCCCGACGGCGCTGCTGGCGCCGAAATGGGTGCCGTGGGAGGAACGGATCCGGCCCGGCGATCTGAGCCCGGGCGATCTGTTGGCGCCGCCGCCCGACGACCCGCGCCTGGTGCCCGGCTACATGGCGACCGGTGACCCGATGGTCGACGAGGTGGCCACCGAGGTCGGACTCGGCCGGCGTCGGGTGCTGAGCCTGTGGGGCCGCCGGGACGCAGCACAGCGATGGCATGACGGCGACCACGGACCAGGGGCGTCGATGGCGCGCGCGACCCGGCGGGTTTGTCGCGACTGCGGCTTCTACGTTCCGCTGGGCGGCGAGCTCGGTCTGATGTTCGGCGTGTGTGCCAACGAGTTCGCCTCCGACGGTCATGTGGTCGACGCCGAATTCGGTTGCGGCGCACACTCGGACACTCCTGCGCCGGCGGGAACCGGTTCGCCGCTGCACGACCCGTATGACGACGGTGTCCTCGACGTCACCGACGAGGGTGCGCGCGCGGCCGGGGAAGCCGCGGTCCAGCCAGCCAACGAGGCCCCGGAGCAGCCGGCCGGGGAGGCGGTCGAGCAGCCAGCCGGCGAGGCCCAGGAGGACCCTGCGGGGAATGCCGTGCAGCAGCCTTCCGAGGAGGCGGCAGAGCAACCGGCCGACGCTGTCGAGCAGCCGGGTGACGACGTGGTCGAGCAACCGGGTGACGAGGCCCCAAACCAACCGGCCCAACCTGCCGGTGAGGCCGGGGAAGCAGCTGCCGACGACGCCCGGGAAGCACCTGCCGGTGACGTCGGGGAAGCAGCTGCCGACGGGGCCGGGCAGAAGCCCGACTAGTTCTCCGCCGCCGCCTTGATGCGGGCCAGCGAGGAATTCATGCCTTCGATCAGTTCCTGCTCGAAATTCGACACCCCGCCCATGAACGAGTTGACCAACGTGTTCGAGATCGGCTTCACGCCGTTCTCGGCGTGGCGCGTCTCGACCAGCCGCGTGCCCGCCTCGGTGGGCTGCAGCTCATAGCTCCACACAGTGCCGTTCTCGTTGACCCGGAAGGCCAGTTTCTTCTCGGGGACGAGCTCGGTGATGCGGCTGGTGGTGGGCCAGAACAGCATTCCGCGCCGGTTGACGTTCACGGTGCGGGCGCCCTGGCGCATGCCGCCGAGTGGTTTCATCAGGCGGCACTGGGGGCTCCACCGCGGCATGTTGCCCAGGTCCGACACCAGCTCCCACACTCGCGAGACGGGTGCGTTGATGTCGATCTGTGCCTGCAACAGCGGCGCTGCCATGAGCTTCTCCTTCAGGTGAGGCCGTGCTGGGCGCCGCGGCTCCCGCGACGCACGGCGTGACGTTGCCACAGAAATATCGACGTGCCAAGCACGCCCACGCCCAGGCCGGCGATGGTGATCGGCCGCCAGGTGTGCAGCGACTCGACGGTGAACGCCAGGACCAGCGCAAGCAGCCACCCGCAGGCGATGGCCACGATGACCGGCCGCGGGTCGAGCAGCGCGGCCGGCAGCTCGGGCGGTTGCGGGTTCTCCGCCGCCGCGCCCGGCGTCTCCTCGGTCATGCCGTCAACCTAACCCACGGGGCGCGGCGCCCACTGGGTAGTGTCGGGGCTGTGATAGCCGCTGGTCACACCGTCGCCGCATGACAGCTCACCACGTGTCCGAGCTGAACGTCGTCGACGTCACCGACCCCGCCGACCCGCGGCTCGACGACTTCCGTGACCTCAACAGCGTCGACCGCAGGCCGGACCTGCCCAGTGGCAAAGGTCTGGTGATCGCGGAGGGCGTTCTGGTCGTCCAGCGCATGCTGGCGTCGCGGTTCACTCCCCGTGCGCTGCTCGGCACCGACCGGCGACTCGGTGAACTCGGCGCTGACCTGCACGGCGTGTCGGCGCCCTACTACCGGGTCGAGGCCGACGTGATGGCCGAGGCGGTCGGGTTCCATCTCAACCGCGGAGTCCTCGCCTCGGCGTCGCGGGCCGCCGAACTGAGCGTCGCGCAGGTGCTCGAGGGGGCCAGGACGATCGCCGTTCTCGAAGGGGTCAACGACCACGAGAACCTCGGCTCGATCTTCCGCAATGCCGCCGGCCTCGGGGTGGACGCGGTGGTCTTCGGCAGCGGGTGCGCCGACCCGCTGTACCGACGCGCTGTGCGGGTGTCGATGGGGCACGCGTTGCTCGTCCCGTTCGCGCGGGCCGCCCGATGGCCGGCTGACCTGCATGTGTTGCGCGATGCGGGCTTCCGGCTGCTGGCGATGACGCCCGATGAGGGCGCGCCGCGCCTGGCCGATGCCATGGACGGACTGGCCGACGGCAAGGTGGCGATCCTCGTCGGCGCGGAGGGCCCCGGCCTGCAGGAGCACACCATGCGCGCCAGTGATGTGCGGGTGCGTATCCCGATGGCCAGGGGGACCGACTCGCTCAACGTGGCCACGGCCGCGGCGTTGGCGTTCTACGAGCGAGACCGGAGATAGGGCCGGCCGATGAGAACACGTGACGATGCGACGCCCTGGGCGACGGGACTGACGGTCGCCGCCTTCGTCGCCGCGGTCATCGGGACGGCGATCGTGGTGCTGAGCATCGGTCTGGCCCGGGTGCACCCGTTGCTCGCAGTGGGGCTCAACCTCATCGCGGTGGGCGGATTGGCGCCGACGGTGTGGGGCTGGCGGGCGGTACCGGTGTGGCGCTGGTTCGTGCTGGGATCCGGGATCGGTGTCGCGGGCGGATGGATAGCGCTGTTAACGCTCGCCGCCGCTGGAGCGAACGCCTAGCAGCACATCCTCCCAGGCGGGGACGGCCGGACGCGCCTTGCTCTTGCGCGCACGCGCCGGCTTGGGGGCCGGCTGGGGCTCTTCCTCCGGCTCGATGTGCTGCTCGACCGGCGGGTCGACGGGCTGCTCGGGTTCTTCGAGTGCCAGCTGGGGAACCGGCGCCAGGGGGCGCAGGGGCCGGCTGAAGTCGGGGTCGATCAGCTGCGAGGCGGCGTCGTCGAAGGCCGACACCGTGCCGCCGTGGGCGCCCGGGGCGTAGCGGAAGTGCGCGACGTTGTCCGACATCCCCGCCTTCCACGCGAGCTGGACCGTCCAGCGGCCGTCCTCGTTGCGCCAGGCGTCCCACGTGGTGTCGTCCGGGTTCAACCCGCGCGCGATGAGCGCGGTCGTGACGGTCTCCAACAGGGTCAGCACCGACGGGCCGTCAGCCAGGATGGGGTGCGCCGCTGTGGCCAGCTCCGCGGCGCGGGAACGCTCCAACAGCACCGGATGCGCGAAACGCTCCACCCGCTCGATGTCGGCGCCCGACGCCGAGGCGATCTGCTCGACGGAGGCTCCGGCGCGGATCCTGGCTTGAATATCCTTGGGGCGCAGCACGTTGGGGACCTCGACATCGATCGTGGTTTGGTTCGAGCCGACTCTGTCGCCACGGACCGCGGCCTTGAGCCGGTCATCGGAGCGCAGCACGAACTTCTCGGTGGAGTCGTCGGTCTCGCAGATGATCCGCCTGCCGTCGACGTCGAGTCCGACGACCTTGAGCTCCCGCATGTCGACCTCCTCCGGGCTGACGCAGGCCCGATGTTTTGGTCACCCTACTGTGTTATCAGTCCGTAACCGAGGTGACACGCGGCGGTCGGCTACAAACGCTGGACAACCCAGTCGATGCATTGCGTCAGCGCGCTGACGTCGTCGGGCTCCACCGCGGGGAACATGCCGACGCGCAGCTGGTTGCGGCCCAGCTTGCGGTACGGCTCGGTGTCGACGATGCGGTTGGTGCGCAGGATTTTGGCCACCGCGGACGCATCGACGTCGTCGGCGAAGTCGACGGTGCCGACCACCTGCGACCGCAGCGCGGGGTCGGCGACGAACGGGGTCGTGTACTCGGTCGCCTCGGCCCATGCGTAGAGCCGCGCCGAGGAGTCGGCGGTGCGCTTGGTCGCCCACTCCAGCCCGCCGTTGCCGAGCAGCCAGTCGATCTGCTCGGCGAGCAGGATCAGCGTGGCGATGGCCGGGGTGTTGTAGGTCTGGTTCTTGACGCTGTTCTCGATCGCGATGGGCAGCGAGAGGAAGTCCGGAACCCAGCGCCCCGCCGCGGCCACCTTCTCCACCCGCGCGAGCGCGGCGGGGGACATCAGGGCGATCCACAGCCCACCGTCGCCGGCGAAGTTCTTCTGCGGAGCGAAGTAGTAGGCGTCGGCCTCGGTGATGTCGACGGGCAGGCCACCCGCCGCGGACGTCGCATCGATCGCGATCAGGGCGTCGCCGGCCCCGGCCGGGCGCTGCACCGGCACCGCGACACCGGTCGAGGTCTCGTTGTGCGCCCAGGCGATGAGGTCGACCGAGGGGTCGCTGACCGGATCGGGTGCGCCGCCGGGGTCGGCCTTGACCACGATCGGGTCGCCGACGAACGGGTTCTTGGCCACCGCCGAGGCGAACTTGGCGCTGAACTCTCCGTAGGTCAGGTGCAGCGAGCGGGTGTCGATCAGGCCGAACGCGGCGGCGTCCCAGAACGCCGTCGAGCCGCCGTTGCCGAGGATCACCTCGTAGCCGTCGGGCAGGGAGAAGAGCTGACGCAGGCCGTCTCGGACCCTCCCGACCAGGTTCTTGACCGGTGCCTGGCGGTGGGAGGTGCCGAACAGGTCGCTCGCGGCGGCCAGTGCCTGCAGCTGTGCGGGGCGGACCTTGGACGGTCCGCACCCGAATCGACCGTCGGAGGGCTTGAGCTCGGTCGGGATGGTCAGCGAAGTCGGGGCGTCGGCCATGGCTGCAAGCCTAGAACCGGCCGTCGACCCCGCCGGATGCGGGCACCCCGCGGTCGGAACTGTGATCTGAGACACATGTGATGTGGATAACCCGCCTACGGCACAGGATGGAAAAGGGCCTGGTTAATTCCTGGGACCGTGGGTACTGTTACTGGACAGCGAGCAGACGAATGTAAAACGGCACGGGAGGCTGCAATGGCTGTCAAGACCGCAAGGACGCGCGTCATCCGGCGCTGGCGCAAGAACATGGACGTCTTCGACGACACCGAGTACGTCGACATGCTCAACACGCTGTCCGAGGGGTCGGTACGGCGCAATTTCAACCCCTACACCGACATCGACTGGGATTCACCCGAGTTTGCC
This sequence comes from Mycolicibacterium poriferae, assembly GCF_010728325.1. The sequence continues at coordinate 5,372,897 of NZ_AP022570.1, read as the reverse complement.
GTCATCCCCAACGACGAACGCTGGATCCTGCCCGCGACGGATCCGATCGGCCAGCACCCGTGGTACCAGTCGCAGCCGGTGGAGCGGCAGATCGAGATCGGGATGTGGCGGCAGGCCAATGTGGCCAAGGTCGGCCTGCACTTCGAATCGATCCTGATCCGCGGACTGATGGAATATGCCTTCTGGGTCCCGAACGGATCGCCGGAGTACCGGTACTGCCTGCACGAGGCGGTCGAAGAGTGCAACCACACGATGATGTTCCAGGAGATGGTCAACCACATCGGTGCCGACGTCCCAGGTATGCCGCGGCTGCTGAAGTGGATCCAGCCGGCCATCCCGCTGGTTGCCGGGCCGCTGCCGATTCCGTTCTGGTTCGGCATCCTCGCCGGCGAGGAGCCGATCGACCACACGCAGAAGAACGTGCTCCGTGAGGGCAAGTCCCTGCATCCGATCATGGAGCGGGTGATGGCGATCCACGTCGCCGAGGAGGCCCGCCACATCTCGTTCGCCCACGAGTACCTGCGCAAGCGGGTGCCCGACCTGCCGCGCCGCAAGCGGTTCTGGCTGTCGCTGTATGTGCCGGTCGTGATGCGGGTGCTGTGCTCGGCCATCATCGTGCCGCCGCGCGCGTTCTGGAAGGAATTCGACATTCCGCGCTCGGTGCGCAAGGAGATCTTCTTCAAGTCGCCCGGTTCCCGGAAGATGTTGCGAGACATGTTCGGTGACGTTCGCATGCTCGCCCAGGACACCGGTCTGATGAACCCGCTGGCCAAGTTGATGTGGCGGATCTGCCGGATCGACGGCCAGGCCAGCCGGTACCGCAGTGAGCCACAGCGCCAGCACTTGGCGCCGGTCGCGTAAACAGAAGACCCACAAAGGTTTTTCATGCCACACGTCATCACCCAGTCGTGTTGCAGCGATGGGTCGTGCGTCTACGCCTGCCCGGTGAACTGCATTCATCCGTCACCCGACGAGCCGGGCTTTGCCACCGCCGAGATGCTCTACATCGACCCGGCGGCCTGTGTGGACTGCGGGGCCTGTGTCTCCGCGTGCCCCGTCGGCGCCATCGCTCCCGACACGAAACTGACACCCGAGCAGTTGCCGTTCATCGAGCTGAACGCGGCGTTCTATCCGAAGCGGGAAGGCAAGCTGCCGCCGACGTCGAAGCTCGCGCCGGTGCTGGACGCGCCGGTGGTGTACCGGCGCCCCGGTGGTCCGCTTCGGGTGGCCGTAGTGGGCTCCGGGCCGGCGGCGATGTACGCCGCCGATGAGTTGCTGACCCAGGAAGGCGTGCGGGTCAACGTCTTCGAGAAGCTGCCGACCCCCTACGGCCTGGTCCGCGCCGGCGTCGCACCCGACCATCAGACCACCAAACGGGTCACCGGGCTGTTCGACAGGATCGCCGCCAAGGACGGTTTCGGGTTCTACCTCAACGTCGAGGTGGGGTCCGACATCACGCACGACGAGCTGCTCGAGCACCACCACGCGGTCCTCTACGCAGTCGGGGCGCCCAACGACAAACGCCTGCAGGTCGAGGGCATGGGCCTCGCCGGAACCGCGACTGCCACAGAGGTCGTGGCCTGGTACAACGGGCACCCCGACTACACCGACCTCCCGGTGAACCTCAGCGGTGACCGCGTCGTCATCATCGGCAACGGGAACGTGGCGCTGGACGTCGCGCGCATCCTGACCGCCGATCCGGACACGCTGGCGCGCACCGACATCGCCGATCACGCACTGGCCGCGCTGCGCGCGTCGCAGGTGCAGGAAGTGGTGATCGCGGCCCGCCGGGGGCCGGCGGCTTCGGCGTTCACGCTGCCAGAACTGATCGGATTGACCTCGACCTGCGAGGTGGTTCTCGATGCGCTCGACCACGAGCGCGTCTCGGCCGACCTGGCCGCCACCACCGATGCGCTGACCCGCAACAAGCTCGAGGTCTTGTCGAAGCTCGGATCGGCGAGCGCGCCGATCACGCGGCCGCGCATCCGGCTCGCCTACGGTCTGACACCCGCGCGGATCCTCGGGGACACCGAGGCCACCGGCGTCGAGTTCACCGTGACGGGATCCGATCAGGTCGAGCAGATGCCGGCGGGCTTGGTGTTGACCTCGATCGGCTACCGGGGCAAAGCCATCGCCGCGCTGCCGTTCGACGAGGCGAGTGCCGTGGTGCCCAATGCGGGTGGTCGGGTGCTCGAACCGGCGTCCGGGCGGCCGCTTGCCGGAACGTATGTCGCGGGCTGGATCAAGCGCGGCCCCACGGGCTTCATCGGGACCAACAAGTCGTGCGCCGCGGAAACGGTGCACAACCTGGTGGCCGACTACAACGAGGGTCGACTGCGGGACCCCCATCACAAGCCCGGGGCGATCGGCCGATTCGTGCGTGGCCGCAAACCCGAAATGATCGACGCCCGGGGCTGGGCCGCGATCGACGAGGCCGAGCGGACCCGAGGCGGGCCCACCCGCCCGCGGGACAAGTTCACCGCCGTGCCCGACATGCTCGACGCCGCCGCCGACGCGCCGAGCCGGCCCCTGCGTCAGCGCCTGCTCGCCGGCCTGCTGCGCTGAATCACTTTCGCCGCTGAACCTCTTTCACCAAAGGCCCCGCCCGAGGGTTCCGGGAGCGGTAAGCAGTGGGGATGGATGCTGCGCAGTTCGTCGGCCGGGTCGGGAGCCTGGCGGTGGCCCTGGGTGTCGGGGCCGCGGTCCTCACCGGTACCGGCGTCGCATGGGCGAGTGAGGATTCTGACGGGTCGGCTGCCGCGGCGGAGTCCCCGGCGTCGTCCGCGTCGCCTGATCCCGGCGGCGCCTCACCGACGGATACGTGGTCGCCGGGGGATGCCGGGGGCGAGGACGGCACCGACGCCGCAGACAAGGACGTCGACCATGACCTCGCCGACGACGACTTCGCCGACGACGACCTCGACGATGAGGTCGCCGACGACGCCCTCGACGATGAGGTCGCCGACGAGACCGACCCGGATGTCGCCGAGGACGTGCCCGCCGTCGATGACGAGGCCGATGATGCGGGCAGCGTCGAGGATGCGCCGGACGCCGGCGACGTGACCGACGTGGGCGGGGACAGACCCGACGTCGACGATGCCGAGGAACCCGGTGAGAACGGCACCGCCGATGTCGCCGGCGACGTCGACGAGACGGACGGGACGCCGGCCGCGGCCCGGCGCACCGAGCAGACCACGCCTGTGGACGAGGTCGCCGATGTCGCGACCACCAGTGACCGGGCGCCGGTGGCTCTTACCGACGCCGACATCCCTACCGCGGCGCTCACCGGCGAGCGGCGCGCCGCCGCGACGGTCGCGGTGGCCGACAGCGCGGCGTCCGCACCGGCCGTGGTCGATCCCGCGGTGCCTTCCTGGCGGCCGTGGCCTACGGCGTTCGACCTGCGCACCGGGCTGACTTACGTCAAGGACCTCATCACCAGCGTGGTCGACGCGGTGTTCCGGCCGTTCACTGCAGGCCCGCCCGCCCCCTCGGCAGACCCGGCGGCGTGGGGACTGCTCGCCTGGGTGCGCCGGGAGTTCTTCAACTCCACCCCCAGCGTCGTGGCCAACCCTCTGCCGTATACCCAGAGCCTCACCGTCGACGGTGAGGTGGTGGTGACCGGCAACGTGGGCGTCGAGGACGCCGACGGCGACGAACTGACCTACACCGTCATCGGAAGACCCCTCAATGGCGGCACGGTGACCGTGGACGCCGACGGCGGTTTCGTCTACCGGCCCATGAACGCGATGGCCGCGCTGGGCGGAACCGACACATTCACCGTGCTCGTCAGTGACGAGCACGCCGGACTGCACGTGCACGGTCTGTTCGGGCTGCTGAAGTTCGTGCCGATCGTCGGCGAGCTTCTCTACCCCGGCGGTGGCGACCGCATCGAGCGCACCATCACCGTCACCGTCGAGCCGGTCGCCGGCATCGACCTTACATTCCCCGACGAGTTCCATTGGGGCGTAGCGCATTCGGGGTTCCAGGCCGAGGGCGGTCCGGGTTCACCGGTCGACCCGGGATCGGACTGGTACCGCTGGGTGCACGACCCGCTGAACCGGCTGCTGGGGCTCGTCGGCGGCGTCCCCGAGAACGGGCCGGGGGCGTATGTGTCCTATGAGAGCGACGCGGCGCTGGCCCGCGACGAACTCGGCATGAACACCTTCCGCATCGGCATCGAGTGGAGCCGCATCTTCCCCGACTCCACCGCCGTGGTGGACATCTCCGACGAGGACGGCACCGTCAGCCTGTCGGACCTGCAGGCTCTCGACGCGCTCGCCGATCAGGACGAGGTCGCCCACTACCGGGCGGTGCTCGACGCGTTGCGTGCGCACGGACTGGAACCGATGGTGACGGTCAACCACTTCACGCTGCCGCTGTGGGTGCACGATCCCATCGTTGCCCGCCCGTTGATCCAGTTGGGACTCCCGGCCCCGGCGGCCGGATGGCTGTCGTCGACGACGCCGCAGGAGTTCGAGAAGTACGCTGCCTACCTCGCGTGGAAGTACGGCGACCAGGTGGACAACTGGGCTACGGTCAACGAACCCTTCTCGCCGGTGCTGACCGAGTTCCTGGCGATCCCGTGGGTGGTGCCCAACTGGCCGCCCGGGGTCCTGCGTCCCGACCTGGCCTCGACGTTCCTGGTCAACCAGGCCATCGGCCACGTCAAGGCCTACGACGCGATCCACGCCTGGGACACCACCGTGGCCCGCGCCGACGGGCCCGCGGCGTTCGTCGGGTTCACCCACAACATGATCCCGGCGCGGCCGGCCAATGCGGCGAACCGGTTGGACGTACAGGCCGCCGACGCCTGGAACCACTTCTACAACGGCTGGTTCCCCAACGCGGTCATCGAGGGCTGGGTCGACGTCGACTTCGACGGCGTCCGGGACGACGGGGAGTTGTTCGCCCACATGGCCGACAAGGTCGACTTCCTGGGCGTGCAGTACTACGGCTCGCAGCCGATGTTCGGCTTCGGTGTCGCTCCGGTGCCGGGGTTCCCGTTCCTGCGCGGGTTTCCGATCCGCTGCTCGGCGGACTCGCCGACGTGCAGCGACTTCAACCAGCCGACCGATCCGGGCGGATTCCGTGAGGTCCTCGAGGTTGCCGCCTCCTACGGAAAGCCGTTGTGGATCACCGAGAACGGTATCGCCGACGACGACGACACCAAGCGACCGTCCTACCTGGTCAACCACATCGCGGTGGTGCAGGATCTGGTGGCCCACGGAACCGACATCCGTGGCTACACCTACTGGTCGTTCGTCGACAACCTGGAGTGGGCCGACGGATACGACCTGCAATTCGGTCTCTACGGATCTGACCCGCAGACTCCCGAGTTGGAGCGGACACCGAAGCCGGCGAGCATCGCGGCGCTCAGCGGCATCACGAAATCCAACGCGCTGCCGTGGTGGCTGCTCGAGCAGTACCTGCCCGACTAACCGTCGGCGTTCATCTCGGCGAGGACCTGGTTCATGTCCACCTCACGCACGGTCTCGGCCAGCGACCAGTGGTGGCCGAAGGGGTCGCGGACGACCCCATAGCGGTCGCCCCAGAACATCTCCTCGAGCGGGCTGACAACGGTGGCGCCGGCGTCGACCGCCCGCTGGAACCTGCCGTCGACGTCAGGACCGTGCAGGTGGACCGTCACCGGCGTGCCACCCAGCGCGGTCGGCGCACTCGACCGACCGTCGCAGAACTCGGGGAAGTCGTCGTTGACGAACACCATGTGTCCGTTGATCCGAAATGCAGCGTGCATGAGCTTGCCGCCGGGCCCGGGCAACCGGGTCATCTCCTCGGCTCCGAACGCCTTGGCGTAGAAGTCGAGGGCGGCAGCGGCGCCGTCGACGACGAGGTGCGGCACGAGCATCGGGGTGTTGTCGATCGCCATGGGTTCTCCTTGCGGTTCGGTGGTCGGCATGGCCGAACAGGTTGACCGGAGAACACGCCAGAAGTCATCGCGCCCCGGCACCTGGTCCTCGGCTCAGACCACGGAGAATCCTGGAGGCAGATCGGTGCGACCGGTCAGCCCCAGCAGCACGGCCGGTCCCTGGCCCAGCGCGACGCCGATGCGAGCGGCCAGCGCCGCGGCGTCGGCCAGTACCTCTTGCGGCGGGTCGCGGTCGACGCCGACGGCCCGCGCAATGTCGATGCCGTGCACGGCGAGTTCGAAGGTGCGGGTGGGCAGATAGTTGCTCAGCCGAATGCCCAGCCCGCCGATCACCTCGATCAGTGGATCGTCGACGCCGTCGAGTTCGTCGAGCACGCGCGCGAGCAGGTGATCGATCGCCGCGGCGGGGTCGGCGCCGAGGTCGCGACCGGCCTGTCGGCCGCGTTCGACGATGGCGTCGGCACCCATACCGGCGGCGTAGTCGCGCATCCTGACGTAGTAGTCGACGGCGCTCGACACATCCTCGTACGCCGCCTCGATACGCAGGTACGTGCTCACCGTGGTCAGTGACCGCGAGGTGTGTCCGACCAGGTCGCGCACCGTCCAGTCGCCCAGTCCGGGCTCGTCCCACCGGTCGTCGGTGATGGAGCGGACCAGATCGGCGAAGTGACCCGCTGCGGCTTCGAACACGCCGCGCCGGCCGCGGGTGCGTGTCGTCATGAGCGGTGGAGCTGATCCCAGCCGTCAACCGACTCCGGGCTGCGCGGGCCGGGCCCGACGTAGATCGCCGACGGGCGCACCAGCTTGCCCAGCCGCTTCTGCTCCATGATGTGCGCGCACCATCCGGCGGTGCGTCCGCAGGTGAACATGGCCGGCATCATCTGCGGCGGAACCTGAGCGAAGTCCAGGATGACCGCGGCCCAGAATTCGACGTTGGTTTCGATGGCCCGATCGGGACGGCGTTCCCGGAGCTCGGTGAGCGCGGCTTGCTCCAGCGCTGCGGCGACCTCGTAGCGCGGCGCTGCGAGCCGCTTCGCGGTGGCGCGCAGGACGCGGGCCCGCGGGTCCTCTGCCTGGTAGACGCGGTGCCCGAAGCCCATCAGCTTTTCGTTGCGGTCCAGGATCCCCTTGACCACGGCCCGGGCGTCGCCGTTCTTCTCGGCCTCTTCGATCATCGGGATCACCCGGGCCGGCGCGCCGCCGTGCAGCGGTCCGCTCATCGCACCGATCGCGCCGGAGAGCGCGGCGGCGACATCGGCGCCGGTGGAGGCGATGACCCGGGCCGTGAACGTGGAGGCGTTCATGCCGTGCTCGGCGGCGCTGACCCAGTAGGCGTCGATGGCCTCGATGTGGCGGGGGTCCGGCTCGCCTTGCCAACGGGTCATGAACCGCGCGGTGACGGTGTCGCACTCGTCGACAGTGCGCTGCGGCACCGCGGGCTGGTAGATGCCGCGCGCTGACTGCGCGACATAGGACAAAGCCATGACCGAGGCGCGGGCCAGCTGATCGCGGGCCGTCTGGTCGTCGATGTCCAGCAGCGGGGGATATCCCCAGATCGGCGCGAGCATCGCCAATCCGGCCTGCACGTCCACCCGTACGTCGCCGCTGTGGATCGGCAGTGGGAAGGGCTCGGCCGGCGGCAGCCCGTGGCCGAACCGGCCGTCGACCAGCAGGGCCCACACATCGCCGAACGTGACCCGATGGGCCACGAGATCTTCGATGTCCACCCCGCGGTAGCGCAGGGCTCCGCCGTCCTTGTCGGGTTCGGCGATCTCGGTTTCGAACGCCACCACGCCCGCCAACCCGGGGGCGAAATCCTTCGGCACCGCAGTCATGGGGTGGATTCTTGCACCCGGCTTCTTCGGCGGTGCCAACGGTCCAATTTCGTGGGCGGGGCTGAGCCGGGTTTCGTGGGCGGGGCTGAGCCCCGCCTCCGTCGCCGGGGCCGAGCCCCGCCTCCGTCGCAGCGCCCGACGTAACGTTGTCCCGTGAGCACTTCTGATCATCTGGCGCGGATGCGGGTGGAGTACGGATCGGCGGAGAAGGACGGCAGCGCCGATCTGGACCCCGCCTGGCTCGGTGCCGACCCTGCATCCGGTTGGGTCTCGCTGCTGGAGTCGTGGCTGGCCGATGCGCACCAGGCCGGTGTCGCGGAGCCCAACGCCATGGTGGTCGGCACGGTCGACGGCGAGGGCAGGCCGGTGACCAGGACGGTGCTGTGCAAGAGCGTGTCGGAGACGGGAATCTCCTTCTACACCAACTACGAGTCCGACAAGGGCCGGCAGCTGGCCGCGAACCCCTACGCATCAGCAACGTTCCCCTGGTATCAGCTGGGCCGCCAGGTCCACGTGCGGGGCCCCGTGGTCAAGGTGTCGGCGCAGGAAACCGCTGACTACTGGTCCACCCGCCCCCGTGGCTCACAGCTCGGTGCGTGGGCGTCAGCGCAGAGCCGCCCGATCGCGTCGCGCGAGGCCCTGATGGGCCAACTCGCCGAGGTCACCGAACGGTTCGCCGGCCTCGAGGACGTGCCCGTGCCGCCGCACTGGGGTGGCTATCTGATAGCTCCCGAGGTCGTCGAGTTCTGGCAGGGCCGCGAGAACAGGGTGCACAACAGGGTTCTGCTGAGCGGCGGTCGGGTGGCGCGGCTGCAGCCGTAGGTGGTGACCGCAGCGGTACGGTGGAGTTCGCGCAAAGCGGATTCCCATCTATCTCGGCGTCAAGCGGGATAGATTGTCGAGGTGGCCGACAACAGGGGGGCGCCCGTTCTGGGTTTGCGCGAACGCAAAAAACTGCGCACCCGCGCCACCCTGATCGACGCCGCGGTCGGTCTGTGCGACCGGCAGGGCTTCGACGGGACCACTGTCGACCAGATCGCCGCCATCGCCGACGTGTCACCACGCACGTTCAGCCGGTACTTCGCCACCAAGGATGCGATCGCGCTGGCGCTCATCGACGAGGTACTCAACCACACCGCGGCTCAACTCGCCCGCCAACCGGCCGACATCGACCACTTCGAAGCGATGCGGCGGGCCTACATCGCCATGGCCGAGGCCACCAAGACCGCTCCGGTGGGCGGCTTCACGTCAGCGCGGCTGTTGCAGATCCTGCGGATCGTCGTCACCTCCTCGGCGCTGCGGCACGCCGCGATCGAGTACCGCGCCAACCCCGTTGACGCCGTCGTCGCGCAGCGCATGGGCACGACCGTCGATGACCGTCGGGTCAAGCTCGTCGCTGCGGTCTGGGGCGGCCTGTTGATGACCGCGCTGCAGGACGCCACGCGCGACCTCACCGACGCCGTCAGCATCACCGTCGACGACCTCATCGACGCTTTCGAGGCGACGTACACCGACTTCGTCGGCCAGATCGCTCCGCTTCGGCAACTCGTCTGACCCCGCCGGTGCCCCCCGCGGGCGTGACTGCTGGAATGGGACTACCTTTTGGTAGGCAGACTTGTGTCGTGGTGGGCAGACTGCCTCGTGAAGACAGACTTGTGACCTCCGGATAGACCTGATCGACAGCGAAGGGATTCCAGTGGCCGATAACGCCGAAGCCGAGCAGCACGCCATCCTCAATTACCCCGGTGGCGAGCTCGAGCTCGACATCGTCAAGGCCTCCGAGGGGGCCGACGGCATCGCGCTGGGCTCGTTGCTGGCCAAGACGGGATACACGACGTTCGACGGTGGCTTCGTCAACACCGCCTCGACCAAGTCGGCGATCACCTACATCGACGGTGATGCGGGCATCCTGCGCTACCGCGGCGTGCCCATCGAGCAGCTCGCCGAGAAGTCGACGTTCATCGAGGTCAGCTACCTGCTCATCTACGGTGAGTTGCCGTCGAAGGAGCAGCTGGAGAAGTTCACCACGCAGATCCAGCGGCACACCCTGCTGCACGAGGATCTCAAGCGGTTCTTCGACGGCTTCCCGCGCAACGCCCACCCGATGCCGGTGCTGTCCAGCGCCGTGAACGCGTTGAGCGCCTACTACCAGGATTCGCTGGATCCGTTCGACGACGAGCAGGTCGAGCTGTCGACGATCCGGCTGCTGGCCAAGCTGCCGACCATCGCGGCCTACGCCTACAAGAAGTCCGAGGGACAGCCGTTCCTGTACCCGGACAACTCGCTGACGCTGGTGGAGAACTTCCTGCGCATGACCTTCGGCTTCCCGGCCGAGCCCTACGAGCTCGACCCGGAGATGGTGCGCGCGCTGGACATGCTGTTCATCCTGCACGCCGACCACGAGCAGAACTGCTCGACCTCGACGGTGCGGCTGGTGGGTTCCTCGCAGGCCAACCTGTTCACGTCGATCTCCGGCGGCATCAACGCGCTGTGGGGGCCGCTGCACGGTGGCGCCAACCAGGCGGTGCTCGAGATGCTCGAGAAGATCCGTCAGGCCGACTTCGACGTCAAAACCTTTGTCAAGAAGGTCAAGAACCGCGAGGACAACGTCAAGCTCATGGGCTTCGGCCACCGCGTCTACAAGAACTACGATCCGCGGGCGCGCATCGTCAAGGAGCAGGCTGACAAGATCCTCGGCAAGCTCGGCGGTGACGACGAGCTCCTCGACATCGCCAAGACGCTCGAGGAGATCGCGCTGACCGACGACTTCTTCGTCGAGCGCAAGCTGTATCCGAACGTGGACTACTACACCGGCGTGATCTACCGGGCGATGGGCTTCCCGACGCGGATGTTCACCGTGCTGTTCGCACTCGGCCGCCTGCCGGGCTGGATCGCGCACTGGCGGGAGATGCACGGCGAGCCGAACAAGATCGGGCGTCCGCGCCAGATCTACACCGGCTACACCGAGCGCCCGTACGTGCCGCTCGACTCCCGCTAACCCAAAGCACCGCGAGCGCGCGGGTCTGCACGGCGACACGCCGTCCTGAGCGGGCATGCTGCGCGCGCTCGATCGCCGCGAGCGTCACACTCTCGTCGCTTGCAAGCCGAACGGTTGTAGTTTCACAATAGTTGTGTGAATGAAACTGTCGGCGCGATGACGCCGCGGCGCAAGGCCATCATCCTGGTCTCCTGTTGCCTGAGCCTGCTCATCGTGTCGATGGACGCCACCATCGTCAACGTCGCGCTCCCGTCGATCCGCACCGATCTGTCGGCCACCCCGGCACAGCTGCAGTGGGTCGTGGACATCTACACGCTGGTGCTCGCATCGCTGCTGATGCTCGCCGGCGCGGCCGGGGACCGGTTGGGTCGCAGACGCGTGTTCCAGACCGGTCTGGCCATCTTCGCCATCGGGTCGCTGGCGTGCAGCCTGGCGCCGTCCATCGAGACCCTGATCGCCGCCCGGTTGCTGCAGGGTATCGGCGGGTCGATGCTGAATCCTGTTGCGTTGTCGATCATCTCGCAGATCTTCACCGGCAAGGTGGAACGCGCACGGGCCCTGGGCATCTGGGGCGCGGTGGTCGGCATCTCGATGTCGCTGGGGCCGATCGTCGGCGGCCTTCTGATCGAGACCATCTCGTGGCGGTCGGTGTTCTGGATCAACCTGCCCATCTGCGCTGCCGCCATCGTGCTGACGGCGGTGTTCGTGCCGGAGTCCAAGTCGGCCACCATGCGCACCGTCGACCCCATCGGTCAGCTACTGGCCGTGTTGTTCTTGTTCGGCGTCGTCTACGCACTCATCGAGGGGCCCGTGCTGGGGTGGGGCAACGTCCGCGTCGTGGTCAGCGCGGCGGTCGCCCTGGTCGCGTTCGTGGCGTTCCTGCGCTACGAGGCGCGGCGTGCCGACCCGTTCCTCGATCTGCGATTCTTCTACAGCATCCCGTTCACCTCCGCGGTGATCAACGCGATCTGCGCCTTCGCCGCCTGGGGCGCCTTCCTGTTCATGATGTCGCTGTATCTGCAAGGCGAGCGGGGCTTCTCGGCGATGCACACCGGGCTGATCTACCTGCCCATCGCGGTGGGCGCGCTGATGTTCTCGCCGCTGTCGGGACGGTTGGTCGGGCGCTACGGGGCCCGCCCCTCGCTGGTGCTGGCGGGGACGCTGATCGCGGCGGCGTCGACGATGCTGACGTTTCTGACGGCGACGACACCGGTGTGGGAATTGCTGATTGTCTTCGCCGTGTTCGGCATCGGCTTCTCTATGGTGAATGCTCCCATCACCAACTCGGCGGTCAGCGGGATGCCGCTGGACCGCGCCGGCGCAGCCTCGGCCGTCACGTCCACCAGTAGACAAGTCGGCGTGTCGATCGGCGTGGCACTGTGCGGTTCGATCGCCGGGTCCGCGATGGCGACCGGCGGCACCGAATTCGCCAAGGCTGCTCACCCGCTGTGGTTCTTCTGCATCGCCCTGGGTCTGGTGATCCTGGCCACCGGCCTGTACTCGACATCTGAACGCGCCCAACGCTCGGCCGATCGGCTGGCTCCACTCGTGCTGGGCACGGACCGACCCACGGAGGCCGCCGATGTCCGGTGACGACCTGGCCGACCAGGTGTGGCGCGAGATGTCTGCGTTCGTACTCGACAACCGCGACGGGTGGCGCCGCGCGGTCGTCGACCGCTCCGGGCTGCCGTTCAGCCGGATCCGAATCCTCAAGCGGCTCAGCCGCCATCCGATGACGGTGAAGCAGATCGCCGCAGCGGCCACCGTCGACGCTCCGGCGGCGACCGTCGCCGTCAACGATCTGGAGGAGCGCGGTCTGGTCGTGCGAGAGGTGGACCCGGACAACCGCCGCTGCAAGGTGGTGTCTCTGACCGACGCCGGTCGTGACATGGTGCGGCTCATCGAGGGGGTTCACGACCCCGCGCCCCGGTCGCTGAGGTCGCTCGCCCCTGACGATCTTGTTGCGCTGCGACGGATCCTCGGCGCGGCTGCCGGGCCCTAGGCCGGCCCGGCACGTGTCAGCGGCCGAGAGCCGCCATCGCCGCGTTGTGGCCGCCGATGCCCGAGACCGCGCCGCCGCGGCGGGATCCGGATCCGCACAGCAGGATTCGATCGTGTGCGGTGGCCACGCCCCACCGTTGTGCGGGTGTGCGCAGCGGTGCGTCGTCGTCGACGAACGGCCACTGCAGGGCGCCGTGGAAGATGTTGCCGCGTGTCATCCCCAGCGTGCGCTCCAGATCCCAGGTTGTCTTGGTTTCGATGCAGGGGCGTCCTGCGCGGTCCTTGAGCACCACATCCTGGATCGGCTCGGCCAGCACCGAGTTCAGCGACGCCAACGCCGCAGAGGTCAGCGTGTCGCGGAGCGCGTCGGGCGGTGCGCCGGAGACGAGACTGTGCGGGGTGTGCAAACCGAACACCGTCAGGGTCTGCGCACCGGAGACACGCAGCGTCTCCGACAGGATCGTCGGGTCGGTCAGCGAATGGCAGTAGATCTCACACGGCAGAGGGTCCGGAACCGAGCCTGCGGCGGCGCGGCGATACGCGTCGTCGAGTTGGCTGTGTGTTTCGTTGATGTGGAAGGTGCCGCCGAAAGCCTGTGCCGCGGTGACTGAGTCGTCGCGAAGTCGTGGTAGCCGGCGCAACACCAGGTTCACCTTGACTTGCGCTCCCTGGGTGACGCCGGGGTCATCCTCGCCGAGCAGGCGGGCCAACACCGCTGGCCCCACATTGGCCAGCACCTGCTCGCCGGACACCGAGTGCTCCTCATCGCCGCGCCGGTAGCACACCTGGCCATCCGGATCGATGCCGAGAACCTCGGCGCCGGTGAGCATTTCGGCTCCAGCGTGGGTTGCGGCCGCTGACAGTGCCGCGGTGACCGCGCCCATCCCGCCGACCGGGACGTCCCAGTCTCCGCTGCCCCCGCCGATCAGGTGGTAGAGGAAACACACGCTCTGCAGCAGCTTGTCGTCACCGGTGTGGGCGAACGTTCCGATCAACGCGTCGGTCGCCATCACCCCGCGGACGAGGTCGGACTCCACTGCCTCGGTGATCGCCTCGCCGATGGGACGATCGACGAGGGAGCGCCAGGCGCGCTTCGCGTCGGCTCCGGCGTCGTTCACCATCGACGACATCTGCGCGCGGGTGCGAAGCGGTTCCAGCATCGTCGGCCACATCCGCGTCGTCAGGGCTCGGCAGCGCCGGTAGAACTCGATGAAGCCGGCCTCGTCGGCCTCCGCGCCCACCGCCCCGAACGTGGACCGCGGACCGATCAGCAGACCGGTGCGACCTCCGTCGGCCGGGTTGGGCGTGTACGAAGAGTACGTCCGGCGGGCCAGCGGGATCCGGGCGCCGATGTCGTCGACGATCCGGCGGGGCAGCAGGCTCACCAGGTACGAGTACCGCGACAGCCGGGCGTCCACGCCGTCGAAGGTGTACGCCGACACCGCCGCACCCCCGACGTGGTCGAGTTTCTCGAGCACCCGGACGCGACGACCGGCCCGGGCCAGGTAGGCGGCGGCCACCAGACCGTTGTGACCGCCGCCGACGATGACGACGTCGAAGTCACGCATGTCGGCTCGCAGGAGGCCTCAGCTGAGGTAGCCCTCGACCTCGCCTTCCGGGCGCAGGTGCGCGGACCGTGGGTCGCCACCGGTCTCGCGCAGTGCGCGGCGCTGGCGCAGCAGGTCCCAGCACTGGTCGAGTTGCACCTCGATCGCCTTGAGTTGGCGGTGCTCCTCGGATTCGTCGATCTCGTGGTGTTGCAGCTTGTCGCGGAGCTCACGCTCCTGAGCGACGAGCTGGTTGACCTGGCTGAGGATGTCTTCGTCTTTGGCCACGTCTCCAGTGTGCCCCGCCGACGGCCCGCCAAGCACGGGATCTCCGCGCAGGATGTAATTGCCGCATGAACGAGCGCAGCGCCCTGGTCACCGGAGCATCGAGCGGCATCGGCTTGGCGGTCGCCGGGGCGCTGCGTCGAGAGGGCTTCGCCGTCACGATGGTGGCGCGCGACCCCGCCAAGCTCGCCGCCGCCGCGCGTCACGTCACGGAGGGGGCCGGGCCGCCGGTGCAGCAGCTGGCCGGCTCGCTCACCGAGGAAGCCTTCCTCGACGAGGCGGTCGCCTTCCACTCCGCCACGCACGGCGCACTCGACATCTTGGTGAACAATGCCGGGGTGTCCGGGCACCGGCTGGTCGGTGACATCACTGCCGACTTCCTCGACCACCAGCTCGCAGTCAACATCCGCGCCGTCGTGCTGCTCACCGACAAAGCCCTGCCGCTGCTCAAAGCTGCAGTGCGACAACGCGGCTGCGCACAAGTCGTCAACACGGCATCAAATGCGGGCAAGCGGGGAGAGGCCACCCTGTCGTCGTATTCGGCGACCAAGGCCGCCGTCGTCGGCTTCACCGAAGCGCTGCACGACGAGCTGGCCCCGTCGGGAATCAAGGCCACCGCAATCTGCCCGGGCCTGGTCGACACCCCGATGGCCGACGGCTACCGCGATGAGATCGCCGCGTCGACGATGATCACGCCCAGCGACGTCGCTGAGGTGGTCGCGATGACCACTCGGCTCTCGGCCGCGTGCATCATCCCGGAGGTGGTCTTGCTGAGGCCGACCGAATGGCTGCAGCCCGACGAGGTGCGCGCCGGTTTAGGCTGAGGCATGGCATCCAAACCCGAGATCGAGTTCCCCGACGGCCCGCCACCGTCTGAGTTGGTGATCGAGGACATCATCGTCGGTGACGGCGCGGAAGCGGTCCCCGGCGCCAACGTCCAGGTGCACTACGTGGGCGTCGAGTACGACACCGGCGAGGAGTTCGACAGCTCCTGGAATCGCGGCGAGTCCATCGAGTTCCCACTGCGCGGTCTCATCCAGGGCTGGCAGGACGGCATTCCCGGCATGAAGGTGGGCGGCCGGCGCCAGCTGACGATCCCGCCCGCGCAGGCCTACGGCCCCGCCGGTGGCGGGCACCGGTTGTCGGGCAAGACGCTTATCTTCGTCATCGACCTGCTGGCCACCCGCTAACTCGGTGGGGGCAGCTTCAGCAGCAGCCGAGCCCCGCCCAGCGGGCTGGCCTCCAGCGACGCCGTCCCCCCGTGCAACTCGGCTTGCTGCGCCACCAGGGCCAGACCGAGACCCGAGCCCGAGTGCGACGCCGTCGACCCCCGGGAGAACCGGTCGAACACGACGGTGCGTTCCTCCTCGGGCACACCGACCCCGTCGTCGTCGATGGCGATCTCCACCCCTTCACGGGAGCTGACCGCCGAGAGCTGAACGCGCGTCGCGCCGCCGTGTTTGACGGCGTTGGCGATCGCATTGTCCACAGCCAACCGCAGGCCGGTCGGCAGCCCGACGATGATGACCGTGGGCGCGGGGACCAACGACACGTCCAGGTCCGGGTAGACGCGCATCGCGTCGTGGGCGGCGCGGTCGAGCAGCTCGGTGATGTCCACCGGCACGTGGTCGTCGGCGGTGGACAACTCGCCCTGCGCCAGCCGCTCCAGTGCGCCGAGGGTGGCCTCGATGCGGGTCTGGGTGCGGATGACGTCGCCGACCACTTCCTTGCGCTGTTCTTCGCCCAGGTCGAGCGTCGAAAGCACCTCCAGGTTGGTGCGCATCGCGGTGAGCGGGGTGCGCAGTTCGTGCGCCGACACCGAGGCGAAGTCCCGCGCGGAAGTCAGCGCCGCCTTGGTGCGGCCCTGTTCTTCCCAGATGCGCTCCAACGTGCCTTTGAGCGCGTCGGCGATCTCGACGGCCTCGGTGGCGCCCCGGATGTCGATGTCCGGAGGTTCGTCGCCGGCGTCGATCTGGCGGGTCTGCTGAGCCAACCGCTTGAACGGGCGGACCGCGAACGCCGCCAGCAGCCAGCCGCCGAACGAGCCGGCGGCCACCGCCAGGGTGCAGATGATCAGGACGCGACGGTGCAGGTTCTTGGTGTCGGCGATTGTCGCGTCGTAGGTGGCGCCGACGGCAACCGACATCGGCTCCGGCGCGGACAGCTCGACCGTGCGGACCCGGTAGCGCACCCCGTCGACGAAGGTGTCGGCGTATCCGGGGTCCAGCTCGGGCAGGACCACCTTGGAGTTGGAGCTCACCTGCCCGTCGGGGCGGCGCACCGTGATGACGGCGTCCTGGTCGTTGGGCGACGGCGGGATCTCGTCGAGGCCGAGTGGCAGGAAAGGAATGGCGAAACCGGCCGCCTCGTCCAGGCGGCGGTCCAGCCGCTCCTTGCGGTCCTGTGTGATGCCGATCCAGACGACGGTCCCGACGATGCCGACCACGATCGCGGCGGCGACGGCGGTGGCGAACGCGACCCGCGTGCGCAGCGACGGTGTGCGACGGAAGATCCGGGACAGCGCGACCATGTCGTTCGGCGGCCGATCCTATTGCTGCCTGAGGACGAACCCCACGCCGCGGACGGTGTGCAGCAGCCGGGGCGCGCCGCCGGCTTCCAATTTGCGTCGCAGGTAGCCGATGAAAACATCGACGACGTTGGTGTCGGCGGCGAAGTCATAGCCCCACACCAGCTCGAGGAGTTGCGCCCGGGACAGCACCGCCGTCTTGTGTTCGGCGAGCACCGCCAGCAGGTCGAACTCGCGTTTGGTCAGGTCGACGTCGACACCGTCGACACGGGCGCGTCGGCCGGGGATGTCGACTTCCAGCGGTCCGACGGTGATGGTCTCCGACGAGAACGTCGCCGTCGATCCGCGCCGACGCAGCAGCGCCTTGACCCGCGCGACCAGCTCGGCCAGCACGAACGGCTTGACGAGGTAGTCGTCGGCACCGGCTTCCAGACCGGAGACCCGGTCGTCGACCGAGGACCGTGCGGACAGCACGCAGACCGGTACGTCGTTGTCCATCGCGCGCAGCGCGGTGACCACCGACACGCCGTCGAGCACCGGCATGTTGATGTCGAGCACGATCGCGTCCGGTTTGGTCTCGGTGGCGCTGCGCAGCGCCTCTGCTCCGTCGACGGCGGTGAAGACCTCGAACCCAGACAGCCGTAGCCCCCGCTCCAGGGAAGCCAGGACGTCGGGATCGTCGTCGACGACGAGCACGCGAGGTGAGCTCACACCACTGTCCATGCCCGACATCTTGCCCGATGAAGGCCATCGCCCGGCGGAGGCAACGCCCGGCGGCCGGTGCGGCGAGAAATCCGACCCTGGCACGTCGGCGCGTGTGGGATGTCCGCACTTTCCGGACCGCGGCGTGCGGTGGCTCACGCGGCACGCCTGGAAGCCTTTGACCTGAATCTTTGTTCAGGTTTTACGGTGAAAACATGAGCTTGGAAACGGTTGCCCGGCAATCCCTGTACCGGCAGACGCGGGCGCGTGGCGGTGAGCTGCGCTCGCTGGCCGACCGACGCCTGCTCAGCCGGATCTGGCGGTTCGCCCAGCGGCATCACCGCAAGCTGGCGGTTTTCCTGGCGGTCAGCGTGGTCAGTGCCCTGCTCACGGTGGCCACGCCGCTGCTGGCCGGCCGGGTGGTCGACGAGATCACGGGCTCGGGCACCACCAGGGTGGTGGTGATGCTGGCTGTGGTCATCGCTGTGGTCGCGCTGGCCGAGGCGGGGGTGGCGCTGGTGACGCGCTGGTTGTCGGCGACGATCGGCGAAGGCCTGATCCTGGATCTGCGCACCGCGGTGTTCGACCACGTCCAGCGCATGCCGGTGGCGTTCTTCACCCGTACCAGGACCGGCGCGCTGGTCAGCCGGCTGGGCAACGACGTGTTGGGTGCGCAGCGCGCGTTCTCCGACACGTTGTCCGGAGTGGTGTCCAACCTGGTCACGCTCACTTTGACCTTGGTGGTGATGCTGAGCATCTCGTGGCAGATCACGCTGCTGTCGCTGGCCCTGATGCCGCTGTTCCTGATCCCGGCCCGTCGCATCGGCGCGTCGATGGCGCGGCTCTCGCGGGAGGCGGCCATCCACAACGCGACCATGAACACCCAGATGACCGAGCGGTTCTCGGCGCCCGGCGCGACGCTGGTCAAGCTGTTCGGTGACCCCGGCGCGGAGTCCGGCGAGTTCGAGGTCCGAGCCGGACGGGTCGGCGACATCGGGGTCCGCACCTCGATGCTGCAGTCGACATTCATGAACTCGTTGACGTTGATGTCGGCGCTGGCGCTGGCCCTGGTGTACGGCCTGGGTGGTGCACTGGCTCTGGGCGGGCAGTTGCAGGCGGGCTCGATCGTCGCGCTGGCGTTGCTGCTGACCCGGCTGTATGCGCCGTTGACGGCGCTGGCCAACGCGCGGGTGGAGATCGCCAGCGCGCTGGTCAGCTTCGAGCGCGTGTTCGAGGTGCTCGATCTGGTGCCGCTGATCCGGGAGGCCCCCGACGCGGTCGAGGTGCCCCGGCGGGCAGACGGCGGGGTCGCCGTGCAGTTCGACGACGTGCACTTTTCCTATCCGTCGGCGGACAAAGTCTCCCTGGCGTCACTGGAGGAGGTGGCCGAACTGGACGACCGGGGCGGCGACGAGGTGCTGCACGGGGTGTCGTTCACCGCCGAGCCCGGCCAGATGGTGGCACTGGTCGGCCCGTCCGGAGCGGGCAAGTCGACGATCGCTGCGCTGATCGCGCGCCTGTATGACGTGGACGGCGGGCCGTCCGATCAGACCGGAGCCTCCGGCGCCGTCCGGCTCAACGGGCGAGACGTGCGCGACGTGACGTTCGCGTCGCTGAAGGACACGGTCGGCATGGTCACTCAGGACGGTCACCTGTTCCACGAGTCGATCAGGGCCAACCTGCAGCTGTCCGGACCGCCGGCCACCGACGACGCGCTGTGGGAGGCACTGCGGCGGGCCCGGTTGGCCGATGTGGTCGCCGACATGCCCGACGGTCTGGACACGATCGTCGGTGAGCGCGGTTACCGGCTCTCGGGTGGGCAGCGGCAGCGTCTGACCATCGCCCGGCTGCTGCTGGCGTCCCCGCAGGTCGTGATTCTGGACGAGGCCACCGCGTCGCTGGACTCCGAATCCGAGGCCGCCGTCCAGCAGGCGTTGGCCGAGGCACTCAGCGGCCGGACATCGATCGTCATCGCCCACCGGCTGTCCACGGTGCGCGCGGCGGACATGATCCTGGTCGTCGAGGACGGCCGTATCGTCGAGCGTGGCACCCACCAGGAGCTGCTGGGACGCGGCGGTCGCTACGCCGGGCTCCATCACACCCAGTTCGGCACCGAACGCCGCAGCTGCACTCCCCGCGGCCCGCACGCTGCCTACTGCGCACGCAACTCCGTTCCGGCGAAAGGGTTAACCAGTTGCGGGCAATGGGAAGATCTCCTAAGTGGTTGACGCCCGCAAGACCGCGCTGGACAAAGCGCCTGCGATCGCACCGCCACCGCGACGAGCCCGTTCCAGCTCCGACCTGTGGCGGATGCTGCCATACCTGATGCCCTACCGGGTGCGCTGGATCGCGATGTTGCTGACCGCGCTTGCCAGCCTGGGCGCGACGATCTCGATCCCGCTGATGACCAAGGCCGTCATCGACGGCCCTGTGCGCCATCAGGACCAGCAGGGATTGTGGTTGTTGGGCGCGGCCGCCATGGGGGTGGGCATCACCGAGGCGGTGTTGTGGTTCATCCGCCGCTGGCTGGTGTCGCGAGCCACCATGGGTGTCGAGGCCGATATCCGCAAAGACCTGTACGCGCGTCTGCAGATCCTGCCGATGTCGTTCCACGGTGGCTGGCAGTCCGGGCAGCTGTTGTCGCGGATCATGAACGATCTGGGCACCATCCGCCGGTTCATGTCCTTCGGGCTGACGTTCCTGTTGCTCAACATCCTGCAGATCACCGTCATCACCACGATCCTGCTGGTGATGTACTGGCCGCTGGGCGTCGTGGTCGCAGTGTCGATCGTGCCGATCACACTGACGGTGCTGCATTTCCAGCAGGAGTACACCCGCCTGTCGCGCCAGGCGCAGGACCAGGCCGGCCATGTGGCCACGCACGTCGAGGAGTCCGCGCTCGGGCTGCGGGTCATCAAGTCGTTCGGTCGTGAGGATTACGTCTACGACCGATTCGACAGACAGCTGACCGACCTCTACGACACCCAACTGGGCCGGGTGTCGGTGTCGGCGAAGTTCTGGACGCTGCTGGAGATCATCCCCAACCTGACGCTGATCGTGGTGCTCGGCTTCGGCGCGTACGCCGCCGGCAACGGCTCGGTGACGCTGGGCACGCTGGTCGCCTTCATCACGATGATGCTGTCGCTGGTGTGGCCGATCGCCTCGCTGGGCTTCCTGCTGTCGATGACCCAGGAGTCGTTCACGGCGGCCAACCGCATCGCCGAGATCTTCGACGCGCCGCGTGACATCACCGACGGACCGCGTGACCAGGCGCCGCGTGGGGGACGTCTGGAGTTGGTCGACGTGGGCTTCCGTTTCCCATCCGACGGGCCGAACAGAGATGCCGCGTCCGGCGGGCCGGACAGAGATGCCGCGTCCGGCGGGCCGGACAGAGATGCCGCGTCCGGCGGGCCGGACAGAGATGCCGCGTCCGGCGGGCCGGACAGAGATAGCGGCGCGTCGCAGGAATGGGCCCTGCGCCATGTCAACCTCACCGTCGAACCCGGGGAGACGCTGGCCCTGGTCGGTGCCACCGGTTCGGGCAAGTCGGTGTTGGTCGGACTGATGTCGCGCCTCTACGACGTCTCCGAGGGCCAGATCCGCATCGACGGCACGGACATCCGCGAGCTGTCGCTGGATGCTTTGCGGCAGACGGTGGCCACCGCCTTCGAGGACCCGACGTTGTTCTCCATGTCGGTCGCCGAGAACCTCGCGCTGGGCCGCCCCGATGCCGACGACGCCGAGCTGCACCGCGCCATCGAGGTCGCGGCAGCGCAATTCGTCTACGACCTGCCGTTCGGTCTGCAGACCCGCATCGGGGAGCAGGGCATGAGCCTATCCGGCGGTCAGCGGCAACGCCTTTCGCTGGCGCGGGCAATTCTGGCGGCGCCCAAGATCCTCGTCCTCGACGACACGCTGTCGGCGTTGGACGTACACACCGAGGCCGTGGTCGAGGCGGCGCTGCGGCGCGTGCTGGAGTCGGTGACCGGCGTCGTGGTGGCCAACCGAGCCTCGACAGTGCTGCTTGCCGACCGCGTCGCGCTGCTGCAGCGCGGCACCATCACCCATGTCGGCACCCACGCCGAACTGCTCGCCGAGGTGCCTGAGTACCGGTACCTGCTGGCCGCGGACGATGAACTCGACGACGGCGCCGAACGCGAGTGCGAGTGGTCCGACGAGCGCTGGCCCGAGGACCGCACCAGCATCGACCGGCTGCGGATCTTCGAGCCGGACGACGGTGACGAGGGCAACCGGCTCGAGCACGAGATCCTGGAGCGCCGGCCATGACCACCAGTGAGAAACGTTCGCGCGACGAGCACACCGACGTGTCGGACTGGCGCGGGAAGTTCACCGAGCAGGCCGACCTTCCGATCGACGAGACGGAGCCCCGCCGGCGGGAGGCGCGGGCGCTGCTGGGTTCACTGCTGCGACCGTACAAGTGGACGGTTGCGCTGTTGGCCGTCATCGTGGTGGTGGAAAACGCTGCCCGGCTGTCGGTTCCGATCCTGGTGCAGCGCGGCATCGATCACGGTATCCCGCCGCTGGTCGAGGGAGGTTCGGCGCGCACGCTGCTGACCATCGTCGCAGCACTCGGGGTCGTGGTCGTCGTGCAGGCCACCAGCCGGATGGTGTTCCTGCGTCGATCCGGGCGCACCGGTCAGAAGGTCCTGCTCGAGCTGCGCCGGCGGCTGTTCCGGCATTTCGGCCGACTCGACGTGGCGTTCCACGACCGCTACACGTCCGGGCGGGTGGTCAGCCGCTCGACCAATGACGTCGAAGCCATCCAGGACATGCTCGAGACGGGTTTCGACAGCCTGATCACCGCGGTGCTGACGCTGTTCGGCACGGCGATTCTGTTGCTGACCCTCGACGTCAAGTTGGGACTGATGTGCCTGGTGGCGTTCCCGGTGCTGGTCGTGCTGGTGGCGTGGTTCCACCGCGAATCGTCGAAGACCTACCGCGAGGTGCGCGAGATCGCCGCGCTGGTCATCGTGCAGTTCGTCGAAACGATGACCGGTATCAAGGCGGTGCAGGCCTACCGCCGGGAACCCCGCAACCAGGAGATCTTCGAAGACGTCGCCGACCGCTACCGGGCGATCAACGAGCGCACGTTCCGGCTGCTGGCCGTGTTCATGCCAGGGGTCAAACTGGTCGGCAACATCACCACCGGCGTGGTGCTGCTCTACGGCGGCTATCGGGTGTTGAACGGCGAGATGACGATCGGCACGTTGACGGCGTTCCTGCTGTATCTGCGGATGTTCTTCGAACCCATGCAGGAGATCTCGCAGTTCTTCAACACCTTCCAGTCGGCGGCCTCGGCACTGGAGAAACTCGCGGGGGTGCTCGCGCAGAAGCCGGCCATCGACGACCCGGACGAACCACGTCGGCTCGACGCGGTGCGCGGTGAGATCGCCTTGCAGGATGTGCGATTCGAGTACGTCGCGGGCCGGCCGGTGTTGCCCGGCCTGGATCTGACGGTACCGGCAGGGCAGACGGTGGCGCTGGTGGGCACGACCGGTGCCGGCAAGACCACGATCGCCAAGCTCGTCACGCGCTTCTACGACCCGACGGCGGGGTCGGTGACCCTCGACGGGGTGGATCTGCGCGACGTCGCACAGGCTGAGCTGCGCCACCATGTCGTGATGGTGACCCAGGAGAACTTCATGTTCGGCGGCACGATCGCCGACAACATCAGGTTCGGTCGTCCCGAGGCCACCGAGGACGAGGTGCGCGACGCGGCACGGGCCGTCGGCGCCGACGCCTTCATCGAGGCACTACCGGAGGGTTACGCCACCGACGTCGCCAAGCGGGGTGGACGGCTGTCCGCAGGGCAGCGCCAGCTGGTCGCGTTCGCCCGGGCGTTCCTGGCCGATCCGGCGGTGTTGATCCTCGACGAGGCCACCTCGTCGCTCGACATTCCCAGTGAGCGCATGGTGCAACGAGCTTTGGAGACGGTGCTGGCCGACCGCACCGCGCTGGTGATCGCCCACCGGCTCTCGACAGTCCAGATCGCCGACCGGGTGCTGGTGCTCGAGCACGGCCGCATCATCGAGGACGGTTCGCCCGCCGAATTGGTCGCCGCCAACGGCAGTTACGCGAAGCTGCACCAGGCCTGGCAGGAGGCGCTGGCGTGACGCGCCCATGCGCTGCCGGCAGCCAACCGAGGTAGACGGTCAGGCCTCCGGTGATTCGATGTATCGCGGTTCCGGCATGTCGTCCGAACGAAAGTCTGCAATGGTTTCTCGCGCCAGCCGTGCCAGCTCCTTGGTCGCGGGGGACAAGATCGCCGACTCTTTCTGGATCAGGGCGACGGTGTCGTAGAGCGGCTCTGAGAATGGCAGGTACTTCACGCCCGGTGGCGCGATCGGCGAGACAGACACTGCCCTCGAGACAAACGTCTCTCCTGCTCCCGCGGCAACGAGATCCAGTGCCGTGTCGACTTGTTCGACTTCGATCAGCGGGTTCAGCTCGAGACCCTTGAGCAGCGCGCGCTCGGCGAGTTGTCGGCGGGTGGGGTCGCGCCATCCCGCGTGAGCGTCGTACAGGATCAGCTTCGCCTCAGCGAGATCGTCGATGGAGACGGCCTCGGTGCGCCAGGACTGGGAAGTCGCGAACACCACCTCGTCCTTGAACAGCGGTGTCACACGCAGTTCGTGAGTGTCCACCGGCAGTACGACGAGCCCGGCTTCGAGGCTTCCGTCGCGCACCATGTCGGCGACATCAGCGGAGTTCACGCCGACGACCCGAAGTCGGACGTTGGGGTAGCGGGTGTGAAACGACGTCAACAGATCAGCCATCGCATAGTGTTTTGCGTTGCGCAGCAACCCGAACGAAGCCACGCCACCCTGCAATCCGGTGACTGCCTTCAGAGCACGATCGGCCGCGTCGGCGGCTGCCAGTGTTTGCTCTGCAAGCGGTATCAGCTCTTCGCCAGGGGCAGTCAGTATCAACCTCCGCGCACCTCGTACGAAAAGTGGTGTGCCATAGTGCTGCTCGACTCTTCTGATCGTCTCCGAGACGGTGGGTTGTGACATGTACAGCTCTTTGGCCGCGGCGGTGAAGGAGCCGCTGCGCGCGGCGGTCACAAACACGCGCAGCTGGATCAGCGACAAAGCCATAGCACAACACGATAGCAGTCGGTGGAATTCACAAGGTTGTCCTCTCCCAATGTCGTTCTTAGGCTGCAAACCCGAGACCAGCCACGACAGCGACGTGCACGATGAGGAGATTTCGCGATGGACAGCTCGGAGGAGGACCGCCAACTCGGCGAGTTGGGATACACCCAGAAACTGAGCCGGTCGGTGGGCGGCGTCTCGTCGTTCTTCTTGGGCTTCTCGGTCATCAGCGCGACCACAGCGGTATTCTCCGGCTTCGGGTTCGGGTTGAACACCGCCGGCCCAGCCTTCATCTGGACTTTCCCGCTCGCAGTTGCCGTGTTCTTCGTGTGGGCGCTCATCGCCGCGGATCTGGTTGGCAAGCTTCCGCTGGCCGGTTACGCGTATCAATGGACCAGCCGGCTGGTCAACCCCGGCCTCGGATGGTTCACTGGTTTTGCCGGGGCCGTCGGATTCATCAGTGGCTTCACCGGTGTCGCCTTCGTCATGTCCGGATACATCGGCAGCCTCTTGGGCATCGAGATGACCACTCAAGCACAGATATTCACCGCGATTGCGGTGGTACTGCTGTGTGTGCTCATCAACGTCTATGGCGTGAAACTCGCCACCATGCTGAACAACATCGGTGTTGCGTTGGAACTCGTCGTCACGATCGGCGCTACCGCGTTCATCGCAGTCGTCGCGTTCTTTGTCTCCGACGAGCACCAGGCCATCGACTTCCTCTTCTCCGGCGGCGCAGCTGCTGAATCGACATCGCCCTATGTCATCGTCTGGCTGACCGCAAGCCTCGGTTGCATCTTCGGACTGGTCGGAGTCGAGGCGGCAGCCGATGTCGCGGAGGAGACGAAGAACGCGCGCCGCACCATCCCGCGCACCATGTTCCTGGCACTCGGGGCAGCGTCGGCGGTCGAGTTCTTCATGTATGTCGTCTTCCTCCTGGTCATCAAGGACCCCGCCACACTGTCCGAGAGCGCATCGCCGATCGCCGACCTTTTCGCTCAACAGGTTTCGCCGTGGTTCGCGAAGCTCGTGATCGCATTGGCGCTGACGAACATCCTGGTGTGCGTGCTCGCGAGCATGCTCGTTGCCACTCGTCTGGTGTATGCCCTCGGTCGAGACAACATGCTGCCCGGGTCGCACCTGCTTCGCCGAGTGTCGACTACCCACAAGGTGCCGACAAATGCGGTGTGGGCAACCGGGCTGGTCTCGTTTGCACTCCTGCTGTCGGCGCTGGCGAGCGAGCGGACCTTCTCCTACATCATCGGAATGTCGGCTCTCGGATTCTTCTGTGTCTATCTGCTCACCACCGGCGGACTTCTCTTTGCCAACGCGCGCAGCCGGATTCCCGCTGGACTGCCGGGAATCTTCGATCTCGGCCGATTCCGGGTGCCGGTCTACCTGACAGGCCTGGTGGTGTTCGGATCTGTCATGTCGGCCCTGCTCTTTCTCCCAGACTTCCGGGCGAACGCGATTGTCTTCGTCGTGACGATGGCGGTGGCGGGTGCCTGGTGGCTGGTCATCTTGAGGACACGTATCGCCGACTCGAAGGCGGGTCCGAAATACGCCCTCGCGCGCAGGACTGCAGCGAGCTCCGCAACCGGCGAGCGCGTGTCTGCGCAGCGCCACGACGACATCGTCCCCTGACTCCCGCGGACAGTCTCGGTACAGCGACCGGTCACACTCTCGCGGCAGAGCCGTTGTGCTGCTGCGGTTGCTACGTCGGAGCCGGTGGGGCGGATCTGTTCTAGCTCTGGCACCGTTGCCGTGGCGGGGTGGACTCCGAGCGTTCGGTGGTGGCGCAGTGAGCCGTGATCTCTGCCGATCAGTGATGTGGCCGCTCGAAACCCCGCGATGCTGCCTCGTAGCGCGTGGCCGCTCCTTCGAGGGATTTTTTCCGAGTTTGCGTCTGGGCCCGTCCGTCGCGAGCTCGGCATAGCCTAAACCTCTGCTTGGTGCCGGCAATCACTCTCTGGTGCCGCGCTCGAGGTGTCTTTACGGTCAGATCCATGCGTTATTCTCCTTTCCTCCTGGGGCGCTTGGAAGGCAGGTTTCACCACCTCAAACGACCCCTGGTCGATGCGCCCGCCGCGCAGCGCGACCCCGCGGTGATCGATACCGTCACCACGATGCTCCGTGAGATCGAGAGCAGAGGCCTCGATGCCGTGCGCGACTTCAGTCGCGCACTCGACAACGACGACCGAGACGATTTCGAACTCTGCGCCCGCGACATTGCGGCGAGCGGCGACCGACTGCCCCCCGATCTTCGGCAGGCCATCGAGCTCGGCGCCGAGCGCACCCAGGCTTTCGCTCACGAACAGCGCTCCCATCTCGTCGGTTTCGAGACCGAGCTTTGCCCGGGGCTGGTCACAGGGACTCGCTACGTTCCCGTGGCCAGGGTCGGCGCGTATCTGCCCGCGGGGCGTTTCCCGCTGACTGCGTCAGCTTTCATGACGGTCGGGGTGGCCAAGGCTGCCGATGTCTCCACAGTCATCGCCTGCACGCCGCCTCAGCCCGATGGAAGCGCCAACAACGCGGTCGTCTATGCCGCTCATCTCTCCGGCGTCGACCGGGTGTTCGTGCTCGGTGGCGTGCAGGCGCTAGCGGCCATGGCATTTGGCCTGCTCGGTGAGCTTCCCGTCGACATGCTCGTCGGTGCGGGCAACGCGTATGTCGCCGAGGCGAAGCGTCAGCTGTTCGGCACGGTGGCCATCGACCTGCTCGCCGGCCCATCGGAGGTTGCTGTGCTCGCGGACGATTCCGCCGACCCCGAGCTCGTCGCCGCCGACCTACTCGGTCAAGCCGAGCATGGCGCGAACTCGCCGGCTGCGCTCGTCACCACCTCCGAGGCCCATGGGCTGGCGGTGATCGCAGCGATCGAGCGCCAGCTGCAGGGTCTGTCGACCGCGTCGATCGCGGGCGCCGCGTGGCGTGACTACGGAGTGGTCACCGTTGCCGCAGACCGAGAGACAGCCGCGTTGCTCATGGACGATCTCGCGCCGGAGCACCTCGAAGTCATCACCGCAGAGGACGATTGGTATCACAATCGGTTGCGCAACTACGGTTCGATTTTCTTGGGGCCGTGGAGCACCGTCGCATACTCTGACAAGGGCATGGCGGGCACCAATCACGTGCTCCCCACGGCTGGCGGCGCAAAGCACAGCGCCGGTCTCTCGGTGTCGCGATATCTCAAGCCGCTGACCTACCAGCGGGTCACCCGCGCGGCCACGCCCGCGCTGGCCAGAGCCGTCCAGATCATCTCCGACTCGGAGGGCATGGCCGCCCACAGTGCCACCGCAACACGCAGGCTGGCCGTCTACGCTGAGCCCGCGAGTGTGGAGTGAAATGCGTGACGTTTCAACGAGGGATCGATCGAGAGGCAAGACGATGGCCCATGTGGATCAGACGCTGGTCGTCGGTGCCGTGCAGATGGCGCCTGCATTCCTGGACCGTGCGGCGACGCTGGCAAAGGTCGAGGACTATGTCGACGAGGCTGCCGCGCGAGGGTGCAAGCTCGTCGTATTCGGAGAAACTGTCGTACCCGGCTATCCGTTCTGGCTCGGTCGGACGGACGGCGCGAAGTTCAATTCCGACCTCCAACGGGAGATCCATTCGCTCTACTTGCAGGAAGCCGTTCAGATCGAAGCCGGTCATCTCGACGGCGTACGCGAAGCAGCACGGCGGGGCGGCACCGCGGTCGTACTCGGGGTGGCTGAACGGCCGGCGGATCGCGGAGGCCACAGCATCTACTGCTCGGCGGTGACCGTCAACGCGGACGGTGAGATCGCCTCCGTGCACCGCAAGCTCACCCCCACCTACGAAGAGCGGTTGAGTTGGGCCAACGGCGACGGCAACGGGCTTGTGACGCACCACCTGCCGCCGTTCACCTTTGGCACGCTCAACTGCTGGGAGAACTGGATGCCGTTGTCGCGCACATCGTTGTACGCCCAAGGCGAGGATCTCCACATTGCGCTGTGGCCCGGTGACGTCTACGACACCGCGGACATCACCAGGTTCATCGCGCTCGAGTCGCGCTCCTACGTGATATCGGTGTCGGGCGTGCTGCGCCGAGACGGCATACCAGACACCATGCCAGGCGCTGAGATCATGCGTGATGCCAGCGACGAGCAGGTGAGTACCGGTGGAACATGCATCGCTGCGCCAGATGGCAGCTGGGTCATCGACCCCATCGACTCCACGGAGGGTTTGACAGTCGCGACGCTGGATCATGGCGAAGTGCGCCGCGAGCGCCAGAATTTCGACCCTGCCGGCCACTACGGCCGCCCCGACGTCACCCGGTTGGTCGTCGACCGGCGGCGTCAGTCTCTTGCGACTTTCACCGACTGAAGTACGCCGCCCAGATCGGCCTTCGGTCTCTTAGTCCAACGCCCCGCAGCCCACGCGCGAAGCGCACGCCGCTGTCATACGCGTGCGTTGCTGCAACCTGCCAAAGGTGGGTGTGCGTTCCGGCGGGTACGGATGGATCGGATGCCCTGCGCGCCAATGAGATCGCAGGCCGGCTCCACTATGCGTCCGACAGTGGCTCGTGCGCGGACTGTTGTCGGCGCGACTATCACGCCGATGCCCGTTCCCTTGCCGAGGCGACATTTCTGTACTAGAAAGTACACAGAATGTATCGGGCAGTACATTCTGAATCTCGATGCGAACCGATTCGCCGCAGCGCTGTCACGATGACGCAGCTTCCGAACTGCAGGAGAACGACATGGAAACGAGAACCGATCCACGTCCCGCGCAGCCGTCACGGTTCACCGGGGCGGGTCCGCGGTGACCGTACGCGAACCCAGGTTCTCGGAACTTCGCAGTACGGCTGTGACGGTCCGAGTGGGCATGTGGCTGGGCGTCGCCGTTGCGGTGTGCTTCGTGACGGGGTTGATCAGCCACTTCATCCAGCATCCGCAGCCGTGGTTCTGGTGGCCGACGCGGCCGGTGTGGCTCTACCGCTTCACCCAAGGTCTTCACGTGATCAGCGGCATCGCTGCGATACCGCTTCTGGTGGTCAAGCTGTGGTCGGTCTGGCCGAAATTGTTCGAGCGGCCCCTGATCGGCGGCCCCGTCCGACAATTGGAGCGGATGTCGATCCTCGTTCTCGTCGCTGCGCTGATCTTCCAGTTGGTCACCGGACTGCTCAACATCGCGCAGTGGTACGTGTTCGGGTTCTTCTTCCCGACTGCGCATTACGCGATGTCCTATGTGGCTGCGGGTGCGGTGCTCGTCCACATCGGCGTGAAGCTCCCGGTGATCAGGCGCGCGCTCGGCGAACCGATCGGAGACGTCGCCGACGGTGGGACCGTGGGTGCGTCGAGAAGGACCGTGCTGGTGGGAGCAGGTCTTGCCGTCGGTGTCGCCACCCTGGTCACGGCGGGTCAGACGATTCCGTGGCTGCGCAGATTCGCGGTGCTGGCACCCAGGTCAGGAGAAGGGCCGCAGGGCGTTCCGGTCAATCGGTCGGCTGCGGCCGCGGGAGTTCTTCAGTCCGCACGCGCCCCCGACTACACGCTCAGTGTCGTGAACGGCGAAACAGCTCGGCAATTCACGCTTGCCGAGCTGCAGGCCATGCCGCAGGCCACTCACCGACTCCCTATTGCGTGCGTGGAAGGCTGGAGCGCCGATGCCGAATGGACTGGCGTCGTTCTCTCCGATCTCGTCGCCGCCGTGGGCGGATTGGAGGACGCCGATGTCCGGATGGTCTCGCTGGAACCGCCTGGGCCGTACTCGAGGACGGTCCTGCCTGCGTCCCACGCGCGCGACTCCAAGACCTTGATTGCATTGCAGCTCAACGGAGAAGCCTTGCACATCGACCACGGGTACCCGTGCCGACTGATCGCTGCGACCCGCCCCGGGGTGCTGCAGACGAAGTGGCTCTCCCGGATCGAGGTGGCGTCGGTATGACCGCACCCAGAATCTTGCTGTTTGTCGCCGGTGTGACGGTGATGGCCTATGGGGCGGTGCTGGTCCTCGATCTGCCGTTGCGGACCATTGTGCTGATCGCGGTGTGGGCGGGAGGTGCAGTCATCGTCCACGACTTCGTGTTCGCGCCGCTCAGTGCAGTACTCGGATACACGGGGCGCCGGCTGGTCAGGGGGAGCTGGTGGCCACCCGTAGCCGTCGCTGCTCTGTGTTCGGCGACGCTGATACTTCTTGCGGTTCCGGTTTTCGACACTCCCGGTGCCAAGCCTGACAACCCGACGGTCCTGGATCGTGATTATCCGATGGGTTTGATGATCTCCCTGCTGATCGTCTGGTCCTGCGTGCCGCTCTATCAGGTGGGTGCCGCGCTGATACAGCGGCGCCGGGCGACTACCTGATGGGGACCCCGGCCAGTCGCGGTGACCTCACGGCAGCAGCCCGGCGCGCCGTGCCTTGGACACCGCTTCATGGCGGGTGTGGGCGCCGAGCTTGGTCGCCGCGCTGCGCAGGTAGCTCTTCACCGTCTCGGGCTGGAGCGAGAGCCGCTGCGCTGCTTCGGTATTCGTGCACCCGAGCGCGACCTCGGCCAGCACGTCGAGCTCACGCACGGTCAGCGCCGCAGCGGTCGATATGGTTTCCCCGGCCAGCGCGGAGGCCAGTTGCCCGGCCAGGTCGCGCAGCCGGCCCTGTAGCGCGGGTGGAGAGTCGGCAGCCAGGCTGCGCAGCCCGGCATGGACCTCACGGATCTGTTCCACGCCGATCGGATGAGCGCCGGCCGGGGCCTGGGCGTCTGCGAGTCGCAGTCGACGGTCCACCTCGTCGCGGATGCGCAGTTCGTCGCCCAGTGCGCGGGCCGAGGTGATCATCAGGTCGGCGGCCCGGCCGCTGAACGGCGCTGACGAGCGGTAGGCGCCGTAGAGCATGGCGCGGGTCTGCCCGTCCACGAGCACCGGCACCGCGAGTACCGCCCGGATTCCTTCGGAGAGCACCGGCCGGTCGTAGTCGTGGGTGATGGTCACAGCGCGGCGGTAGTCGGCCACCGACATCGGCCGGGCCGCCACCATGCTGGCTCCACCGAGCCCCGACCTCGACCGCACCGCCAGGCCCCGCAGGTTCTGGGTGCGGGTGCCGACGAACTCGCTGAGCAGCAGCGTGTCGCCGTGAACCTCGCCGCCGAACAGCACCGGAACGTCTCCCTCGGTGGCCACCGCGCGCAGCGTCGCCCGCAGCGCGTCGGCGTCGCGGGGACGCAGCAGGGACCGAGGCGTCGGGGTCACGGGGCTCACCCACTTTCGGGGGTAGTGGACCGGCGAGTGTGACCTAGATCCTATTAGCCATGTCGAACACGGACAGATATCGCACCGCGCGCGACCAGCTCGTCGACCTCATCACCGACTACGACAAGGCGGTGGCCACGTTCCAGTGGCCCGAACTGACCGGGCAGTTCAACTGGGCGACCGACTGGTTCGATGTCGTCGCCGGCCGGAGCCGCTCCGGCGGGAGCGTCAGCTACAGCAATCACCGCACCGCGCTGTGGATCGTCGAGCAGGACGGTACCGAGCAGAAGGTGACGTTCGCGCAGATGGCGCGGCGCTCCGACCAGGTCGCCACCTGGTTGCGCGGGCTGGGGGTCGGCAAGGGCGACCGCGTCATCCTTATGCTCGGCAACCAGGTGGAGCTGTGGGAGTCGATGCTGGCGGTGGCCAAGCTGGGTGCGGTGATCCTGCCGACCACGGCCGCGCTCGGCCCGGACGACATCGCCGACCGCCTGGCCCGCGGCGGCGCCCACTTCGTCATCGCCAACGCGTCGGACACCGGCAAGTTCGACGGCCTCGACGCCCAGTTCACCGGTGTCACGGTGGGAGGATCGGTACCGGGCTGGCATGCCTACGCCGACGCCGAGACCAGCGAGCCCGCCGGCTCGTTCGACCCCGGCACCGCGGTCGAGGACCCGCTGCTGGTCTACTTCACTTCCGGGACCACGAGCCATCCCAAGCTGGTCCAGCATTCCCAGGTCAGCTATCCGGTCGGGCACCTGTCGACGATGGCGTGGATCGGGGTGCGCCCCGGTGACGTGCATCTGGCCATCAGCTCGCCCGGCTGGGCCAAGCACGCGTGGAGTTGCTTCTTCGCGCCGTGGATCGCCGAGGCGACCATCTTCGTGTACAACTACACGCGCTTCGACGCGACTGCCCTGCTGGAGCAGATCCGGCGCGCCGACGTGAGCACGTTCTGTGCCCCGCCGACGGTGTGGCGGATGCTGATCCAGGCCGAGTTGGGGGAGCGGCCCTCGGAGCTGCGCGAGATCCTGGGCGCGGGTGAACCGCTCAACCCCGACGTCATCGCCCAGGTGCAGCGCGCGTGGGGGCTGACGATCCGCGACGGCTTCGGTCAGACCGAGACCACCCTGCAGATCGGCAACACGCCAGGTCAGCCTGTCAAGGCAGGTTCGA
The DNA here is from genome assembly GCF_010728325.1 of Mycolicibacterium poriferae. Next base: position 5,339,622 of record NZ_AP022570.1, on the reverse strand, counting down.
TGGGTCGACCGATGCCCGGCGTGCCGGTGGTGTTGATCGATCCGGTGACCGGTGGGGCGGCCGACGAGGGCGAGATCTGCCTGGATCTGTGCGCCAGCCCGCTGAACCTGATGACCGGTTACGTCGACGACGAGCAGCGCAACGCCCACGTCATGCGCGACGGTTACTACCACACCGGGGACGTCGCGAGCCGGGACGAGGACGGCTACATCACCTACATCGGTCGCACCGACGACGTCTTCAAATCGTCGGACTACAAGGTGTCGCCATTCGAATTGGAGAGCGTGCTGATCGAGCACCCCGCGGTGGTGGAGGCGGCCGTGGTGCCGCAACCCGACGACCTGCGGTTGTCGGTGCCCAAGGCCTATGTGACGCTGGCGGAGGGCTGGGCGCCTGACGCCGACACCGCCCGCGAGATCCTGCAGTACAGCCGCGAGCATCTGGCGCCGTATCTGAAGGTCCGGCGCGTCGAATTCGCCGAACTTCCGAAGACGATCTCAGGCAAGATCCGTCGTGTGGACCTGCGCCGTCGTGAGGAGGAGGCGCATCGCACCGGCGCGCCGCTGCCTGCCGAGTACCGCTACGAGGAGCTGCTCTGATGACCTCGGTGAAGTCCTACGATGCCGGCCCGGCCGACGTCCCGATCCTCGAGGAGACGATCGGCGCGAACTTCGAGCGCACCGCCGCCGCGCATCCGCACGTCGACGCCCTCGTCGAGGTCGCGACCGGCCGTCGCTGGACCTATGCCGAGCTCGACGCCGAAATAAACACGGTGGCAAGAGGTTTGATGGCTGCGGGACTGGCGGTGGGGGACCGGATCGGCATCTGGGCGCCCAACTGTGCCGAATGGGTGCTCGTCCAGTTCGCCGCCGCGAAGATCGGGGCGATCCTGGTCAACATCAACCCGGCGTACCGGACCCACGAGCTGGCCTACGTTCTGGAGCAGTCCGGTCTTTCGATGCTGGTCTCGGCGACGTCGTTCAAGTCCTCGGACTACGCGGCGATGGTCGGCGAGGTCAGACCCGAAGCTTCGGCGCTGCAGCAGGTTGTCTTCATCGGTACCGCAGACTGGGACCGACTGCGGGAGTCGGCGGCGCAGATCAGCGCCGAACAGTTGGTGGCCCGCCAGGCGGGGCTGTCCAACTCCGATCCGATCAACATCCAGTACACCTCGGGCACCACGGGTTTCCCCAAGGGAGCCACACTGTCGCACCGCAACATCCTCAACAACGGCTACTTCGTCACCGAACAGATCCGGCTCCGTCCCGGCGAGCGGCTGTGCATACCGGTGCCGTTCTACCACTGCTTCGGCATGGTGATGGGCAACCTGGGCTGCACGACGCACGGCGCGACGATCGTGATCCCCGCTCCCGGGTTCGATGCGGGGCTGACGCTCGCCGCGATCGAATCGCAGCGCTGCACCGGTGTTTACGGCGTCCCGACGATGTTCATCGCGATGCAGCACCACGCCGACTTCGCCGCCCGGGACCTGTCGTCGCTGCGCACCGGCATCATGGCCGGCGCGGTGTGCCCGGTCGAGGTGATGAAGCGGTGCGTCGAGGACATGCACATGGCCGAGGTGGCGATCGCGTACGGCATGACCGAGACCTCACCGGTGTCCTGTCAGACCCTGATCGACGATGATCTGGAGAGGCGGACCGCCTCCATCGGGCGGGCCCATCCCCACGTAGAAGTCAAGATCGTCGACCCGGATACCGGCGAGACCGTCGACCGGGGCGAGCCGGGCGAGTTCTGCACCCGCGGGTACTCGGTGATGCTCGGCTACTGGCGCGAAGACGACAAGACCGCCCAGGCCATCGATTCCGACGGGTGGATGCACACTGGGGACCTGGCGGTCATGAGGGCCGACGGCTACTGCAATGTGGTCGGGCGCATCAAGGACATGATCATCCGCGGGGGAGAGAACATCTACCCGCGCGAGATCGAGGAGTTCCTCTACACCCATCCCGACGTCGAGGACGCCCAGGTGATCGGGGTGCCCGACGACACCTACGGCGAGGAGGTGTGTGCGTGGATCCGGATGAAGGCGAACCGGGAGCCGTTGGACGCCGCGGCATTGCGTACCTTCGCCTCAGGACGGTTGGCGCACTACAAGATTCCGCGCCATGTACATCTCGTCGATGAGTTCCCGATGACGGTCACGGGCAAGATCCGCAAGGTCGACATGCGTGCGGAGAGCGCCCGGCTGCTGGGCTTGTGAGCTCAGCGGTGTTCGGTGAAGAAGGCCGCCACGTCCTCGACGAACAGATCGGGTTGCTCGAACGCCGCGAAGTGACCGCCGCGTGGCATCGTCGTCCACCGGGTGATGGTGTAGTTGTCCTCGCACCAGTGCCGCGGGGCGCGCAGCACCTCCTTCGGGAACGCGGCCACCCCGGTGGGTAGTGTCACCGGGCCACCGCCGCCGAAGCTGCCGAAGCTCTCCCAGTAGAGGCGCGCCGAGGAGGCCCCGGAACCGTTCAGCCAGTACAGCATCACGTTGTCGAGGAGCTCATCTTTGGTGAGCACGTTCTCGGGGTGGCCGTCGCAGTCCATCCACGACCAGAACTTTTCCACGATCCACGCCATCTGCCCGACGGGGGAGTCCACCAGTCCGTAGCCCAGCGTCTGCGGTCGGGTGGACTGCTGCTTCGAGTAACCCGAATCCCACTTCCGGTAGTAGTCGAGGCGCTCCAGGGCGGCCAGCTCGTCGGGGCTGGGGTCACGCAGACCCTTCGGCGGCCGACCCAGCGGCATGTTGGTGTGGATGGCCACACAGTGACCGCGGTTGCGACCGATCTGGGTGGTGACGGCGGCGCCCCAGTCCCCGCCCTGCGCGCCATAGCGCTGATAACCGAGCCGCACCATCAGCTCGTCCCACGCCTGCGCGATGCGTTCCACACCCCATCCGGTGTGCGTCGGCTTACCGGAGAAGCCGTATCCGGGCAGCGACGGGCACACCACGTGGAAACCGGCGGTGTTCAGCGGCTCGATCACCTTGTGGAACTCGACGACCGATCCGGGCCAACCGTGGGTGATCAACAACGGGAACGCGTCATGCCGCGGGGCGCGCTGGTGGAGGAAATGGATCGGAAGTCCGTCGATCTCGGTGGTGAACTGGTCGAAACGGTTCAGCGCCGCCTCGCGGGAGCGCCAGTCGTACTCGTCGGCCCAGTAGGTGGCCAGTTCGCGGGTGTAGGCCAGCGGGATGCCCTGGCTCCAGTCGTCGACGCACTCCTGCTCCGGCCACCGGGTGCGCGCGAGACGCTCTCGCAGGTCGGCGAGGTCGGCATCGGGGATATCGATGCGAAAGGGCTGGATGTGGGCCATGCCACATCCTGGCATTTGGATAATCGGGAGACGTGTGGACCCCTGCTGTCCTGGTCATCGCGACGACGACGCTGGTCGGCTGCGCCGTGCTGGGCGGAGCTGTCTACGAGGCGTTGGTGGTCGATCCGTTCTGGCCCAAGCGGCCGGGCATCGTGCAGGCCCGCAACGGCGGAATCTCCCGGGCGCGTTTCTGGCGGCCCGCACACCTCGCGTTCGACGTGCTGCTGGTGGTGTCGCTGGTGGCCGCGTGGGGTGACCCCGTCGTCCGCGCCGCGCTGCTGGTGGCAGTGGCCGGTCACGTCGTGCTGCGGATCTGGTCGGCGGTCGACCTCGCCCCGAAAGCACTTGTCTTCGAAGGGGCGAACCCCGCTGATGTCGATGAGGTGGACGCAGTCCGGTGGACGAGACGCAGTCTGCTGCAGCTGCCGTTGCGTGTACTGACCTGCGCGGCAACGCTGGCCGCACTGTCCTTGGCGTGACCCGGCGCCGCATGAAGCGGCGGCAGTACGGTTTCTGACGACTCTGCGGCGATTTCCGTCAGAAACCGTACGCTCGGCGCGCTTCGCCGCTGCGGTCGCTGTGGTGGGATCAGGGGGTGACTGAGCCACACCCTGATCCGGCCATCACCGCGCGGGCCATCACGATGCGCGGACCGTGGGGTCCGGTCTACGGTCCGATCGACCTGGACATCGAGTCCGGCGGGGTCACCGTCTTGGTGTGCCCACCCGGGTCGGGGCGCACCGCACTGTTGATGACACTGGCCGGCCGGATGCGCCCGGTATCCGGCCAGCTGACCGTCCTCGGCCGCAGCCGGGCCCGCGACATCTTCGCCCACGCGGCGCTCGCGGGGATCGATGAGCTCGACACCGTCGCCGAGTCGGTCACGGTGCGCGACCTGATCACCGAACAGCTGCGCTGGGATGCCCCGTGGTACCGCCTCGTGCGCCGGGCCGACGCCGCCGACCTTGCCGATGTGTGCGCCCCGGTGTTCGGTGACGTGCCGCTGCCGCCGCTGACCGAGTACGTCGAGGAGCTCAGCGAACTCGACGGTCTGCTGCTGCGCATCGCGCTGGCCAACACCGGCCGTCCGCCCCTGCTGGTCGTCGGCAACATCGAACAGGTCACCAGCGACCGCCACCGCGACGTGCTCGTCACCCGCCTCGTCGAACTCGGCCGCACGCAGACCGTCGTGACCGCCAGCGTCAACGGCGTCCCCGACCATCCGGTGCGCCACCTCGAGGTACCCAACGCGTCGCGGACCGAGCTGGCCGGTGTGCAGAAGGGCGGTGAATGATCATGTTGGCCGGAATGTCGCTGGGCACCGATCTCAAGCGCTACTCGCGTGGCCTGATGCCCCGCATCGCGCTGATCACGATCATCGTGATGCCGCTGCTCTACGGGGCCATGTACCTGTGGGCGTTCTGGAACCCATTCGCCGAGGTGAACAAGGTGCCGGTGGCGTTGGTCAACGAAGATCGCGGGGCGCAGGCACAGGGCCAGCCATTACGTGCCGGCGACCAGGTGGCCCGGGCGCTGCTGGACTCCGGGCAGCTCGACCTCCATGAAATGTCCGCCCAGGACGCGGCGCAAGGAGTGGCCGACGGCGACTACTACTTCTCGATCACACTGCCACCGGACTTCAGCGAGCGCGTCGCCTCACCGTCGGGTGGCGAGCCGCAGCAAGCCCAGTTGCGGTTCACGTTCAACGACGCGAACAACTACCTCGCCTCGGTGATCGGTCAGAACGCCGCACGGGAGGTGCTCAACCAGGTCAACGCCCGCATCGGTGAACAGACCGTCGGCACCGTCCTGACCGGCCTGACCGACGCCGGCAAGGGCCTCGACCAGGCCGCTGACGGGGCCCAGCAGCTCGCGGACGGCCTGGGCGCCGCCAACGACGGCGCGCAACGTCTCGCCGACGGTGCGCACGCGCTCTCGACCGGTCTCGACACGGCCAGTGCCGGTTCGGCGCAATTGGCTGCCGGCACCGAACAACTCGCCGCGTCGGTGGACACTGCCACCGGCCCGCTGCTTAAGGTGCTGGATCGGGTTGGCGCATTGAACCTGGACCCCACCGACGTCGCCCTCGCCGCCCAACACCTCTCGGGCGCGGTCCGTTCCACCACCGAGCGCATCGCCGCGCTCAACGTCAACAGTGCACAGGCCGCCGCCATCGTCGACCAGGCCGTCGCTTTCCTTCAGAACAACCCCGACCCGGCCGTCCGCGACGCGGGCCACGCGTTGGCCGGTGCGCAGCGGCTCCTTCGCGCTCAGGGCATCGATCCCACCACCGACGAGGGCCTCACCCGGCTTCGCGACAGCGCCGCCCAGCTCGAACACGAACTCGGCGACCCGAACAGCTCGCTGCGGGTCTTCCTCGCCAAAGCCCTCGACGGGGGGTTACGCGCGGACGTCGCGCGGCTGCATGACGGGGTGGACGAGCTGAACGCCGGTGCCCAGCGGCTCAACGCGGGACTGGTCCAGTTGAGCGACGGCGGCGACGAACTCGCGGCCGGGACGAACCGACTCGCCGCCGGCACCGACCGTCTCCAGGCCGGTGGTCAGGAGCTGGCGACCAAGCTGCGGGAGGGCACCACGCTGATCCCCTCGTGGACCCCGCAACAACGCACCGAGGTGGCCAAGACCATGGCTGCTCCGGTCGGTCTGGACATCGTCAACACCAACCCGGCGGCGACCTTCGGCACCGGTTTCGCCCCGTTCTTCATGCCGCTGGCACTGTTCATCGGTGCGTTGATCATCTGGATGTTGTTGACGCCGTTGCAGTCCCGGCCCATCGTCAACGGTCTGGGCGCGCTGCGGGTGGTGCTGGCGTCCTACTGGCCCGGTCTTCTGGTCGCGGTGTGCCAGGTCGCGGTGATGTACGCCGTCGTGCACTTCGGCGTCGGGTTGAACGCCGAATACCCGCTGGCGACCGTGGCTTTCCTGGTCTTGGTCGCCGGCACGTTCCTGGCGATCATCCAGGCGTTCAACGCCCTGTTCGGCGTGGCGGTCGGCCGCGTCGTGACACTGGCCTTCCTGATGCTGCAGCTGGTTTCCGCCGGCGGCATCTATCCGGTCGAGACCACCGCGAAACCGTTCCAGATCATGCATCCGTTCGACCCGATGACCTATGCGGTCAACGGGTTACGGCAATTGACCGTCGGTGGGGTGGATTCCCGGCTGTGGGTCGCGATCGCGGTGCTGGCCGGACTGTTGGTGGCATCTGTGGCCGCCAGCGCGTGGGCGGCCCGGCGCAATCGGCAGTACACGATGGAACGGCTGCACCCGCCCATCGAGGTTTGAACGTAATCGCGGGCTGGCAGGCCGACCTCACTCAGGGCAGGCCGATGCGGCGGTAGCGCTCCAGGCGAGCGGCAAGGCGTTGCTCGGCGGGCACCGAACGCAGCCGGTGCAACTCGACGGCGATGATCGCCGACAGCCGCGCAGTGAACGCCTTGGGCTCGTCGGCCGCGTCGGGATGCTCGGGCACGATCGCGTCCACGATGCCGTCGCGCAGCAGATCGGCCGAGCGGATGCCTTGCGCGCCGGCCAGTTGCGGGGCGTGTTCGAGGTCGCGGTAGACGATCGCGCTGGCCCCCTCCGGCGGCAGGGGTGCCAACCACCCGTGCAGCGCGGCCAGCACCCGGTCGGCGGGCACCATCGCCAGTGCGGGTCCGCCGCTGCCCTGCCCGAGCAGGACCGACACCGTCGGGGTGTCGAGCGTGACGAGCTCGGCGAGACAGTGCGCGATCTCACCGGCCAGCCCACCCTGTTCGGCCTCGGTGGACAGCGCGGGCCCGGCGGTGTCGATGACCAGGACCAGCGGCAGCCGCAGCCCCGCCGCCAGCGCCATGCCGCGTCGGGCCTCGCGCAGTGCTGCCGGCCCGACGACGCCGCCGACCACCCGTTGCTGGCCGACGACGACGGCCGGCTGCCCCCCGAAGCGGGCCAACGCCAACAGCGTGGTCGCGGCTTCCCCCGATCCAGTCCCCGACAGCAGCACGCGGTCGGTGGCCCCGTGCCGCAGCAGATGGCTGATGCCGGGCCGGTCGGGGCGGCGCGACGCCTCCACCGACTCCCAGGCCGGTATGTCGGGCAGTGGCTCGGGGGCCGGCAGCTCGGGCGATTCGCCCGGAGGATCCGACACCACCGTGAGCGCGCGATCGAGGGTGGCACGGAGGGTGGCCAGCGGCAGCACCGCATCGACCACGCCGTGGCGCTGCAGGTTCTCGGCGGTCTGCACCCCGGCCGGGAACGGTTCACCGTAGAGGTGCTCGTAGACCCGCGGGCCGAGGAAGCCGATCAGCGCGCCGGGCTCGGCCGCGGTGACGTGTCCCAGGGAACCCCAGGAGGCGAACACCCCACCGGTGGTGGGGTGTCGCAGGTAGACGAGGTAGGGCAGGTGGGCCTGTTTGTGCAGTTCGACGGCGGCGGCGATCTTGACCATCTGCAGAAAGGCGACGGTGCCCTCCTGCATGCGGGTGCCCCCGGAGCTCGGCGACGCCAGCAGCGGTAGTCCTTCGGCGGTGGCCCGGTGCACGGCGGTGACGATGCGTTCGGCCGCGGCTACCCCGATCGACCCGGCCAGGAAGTCGAACTCGCAGGCCACGAGCGCCACCCGGCGTCCGAACACGCGGCCTTCGCCGGTCACCACGGCCTCGTCGAGGCCGGTGCGGGCGGCGGCGCCGTCCAGTTCGTCGCGGTAGGACTGCGACATCGGGATGGCCAGCGCCGAGGCGTCCCAGCTGACGAACGACCCGTCGTCGAACAGCGCGTCGCGCAGTTCCAGGGCACCGATCCGGCTCACAGGAAAAGGCTAATAGTGTGGGGACATGATTTCAGTGACCCGTGACGGCCACGTGATGACCCTGGAGATGCAGCGTCCCGAACGACGCAACGCGCTCAACGCCGAGTTGGTCGACGGCCTGCGGGACGCGATCGAGAAGGCGGCCGCCGAGGACGTCCGGGTGGTCATCCTGACCGGCGGTGGCCACGTCTTCAGTTCCGGAGCGGACCTGTCCGGCGGGCAGGGGGTGGCCGATGAGCTGCCCGACAAGGCGCGCGCGCTGAACCTCGCCATCGACTCCGCGCCGATCCCGGTCATCGGGGCGGTCAACGGCCCCGCGATCGGCGCCGGGGTCATCCTGTCGATGATCTGCGATCTCCGCGTCGTGGCCCCCGAGGCGTACTTCCAGTTCCCGGTCGCCAAGTACGGCATCGCCCTGGACAACTGGAGCATCCGGCGGTTGACGTCGCTGGTCGGCGCCGGGCGGGCCCGCGGCATGCTGCTGGCCGCTGAGCGGCTCACCGCCGACGCGGCGTTGCAGACCGGGATGGCCAACCGCATCGGCACCCTCGCCGACGCGCAGGCGTGGGCGCAGGAGATCGCCGGGTACGCGCCGCTGGCGTTGCAGCACGCCAAGCGTGTCCTCAACGACGACGGCGCCTACGAGGATCCGTGGCCGGCGCATCAGGAGCTGTTCGACCGCGCGTGGGCCAGCCAGGACATCATCGAAGCGCAGGTCGCCCGCATCGAGAAGCGTCCGCCCAACTTCCGGGGAGCATGACGGTGTTGGGGTCGGCGCTGCGCTTCGGTTTCGGCACCGTGTCGCTGTTCGCGGGTGGCTGGGTGCTGCGCGCGCTGCAGGGCACACCCGCCTCGTTGGGTGCTGCCCCGGCCGAGATCATGCCGGTGGCCCGCCATTCACCGAACTTCCGCGACGGCAAGTTCGTCAACCTGGAGCCTCCGTCGGAGACGACCGGTGAGGTACAGCGCGCACTGATCCGTGACCTGGCCAACGCCGGGTCGCACGGCAAGCCGCCGCGCCCGATCCCGCTGGCCGAGCCGCCGACTGCCGAGATCGTCCCCGCCGCGGCCGCCGCGACCTGGTTCGGCCACTCCAGCGTGCTGATCGAGGTCGACGGTTACCGGGTGCTGGCCGACCCGATATGGAGCGAGCGCTGCTCGCCGTCACGCACTGTGGGCCCGCAGCGGATGCACGAGGTGCCGGTGCCGCTGGAGGCGCTGCCGGCGGTCGACGCGGTGGTGATCAGCCATGACCACTACGACCACCTGGACATCGACACGGTGATCGCGCTGGCCCGCACCCAGCGCGCGCCGTTCGTCGTGCCGCTCGGAATCGGTGCCCACCTGCGCAAATGGGGCATCCCGGAGAGCCGGATCGTCGAACTGGACTGGAACGAATCCCACCGGATCGCCGACCTGACCCTGGTGTGTACCCCCGCCCGGCACTTCTCCGGCCGGCTGTTGACCCGGGACACCACGCTGTGGGCGTCGTGGGTGATCACCGGCCCGACCAACAAAGCCTTCTTCGGGGGTGACACCGGCTACACGAAGAGCTTCGCCGAGATCGGAGCCGAATTCGGGCCCTTCGACCTGACGCTGCTGCCCATCGGCGCCTACCACCCGGCCTTCTCCGACATCCACATGAACCCCGAGGAGGCGGTGCGGGCCCACCTGGACCTGGCGGAGCGCGACCGCAGCCTGCTGGTGCCGATCCACTGGGCGACGTTCCGGTTGGCGCCGCACCGGTGGGGCGAACCGGCGGACCGGCTGCTCGGCGCTTCCCAGATCGAACAGGTCCGCATCGCTGTGCCCATCCCAGGCGGCCGGGTCGACCCGGAGTCGGAATTCGATCCGTGGTGGCAGTTGTAGGGCGCGGCGACGCGCTACCGTTTCGACCATGAAACCCTCGGCGCGCCTCGTCGCGTTCGCAGTGTCGGTGTCGCTGCTGGGCGGCTGCGCCGCCACGAATCCGGATTCCGGTGATTCCGCGACGTCCGCGTCGGCACCCCAGTCGGCTCCGACGGGTCAGGCCGGTGCTCCGACGTCTGCGGTGCCACCTCCGCTGATGCCGGCGATGCCGCTGCCCGAGAACGCCGTCGCCGACGCGGTGGGCGCCCTCGACGGCATGGCTGAGGACCTGATGAAGAAATCCGGCATCCCCGGGATGGCGGTCGCCGTGGTGCACGACGGAAAGACCGTCTACGCCAAGGGGTTCGGGGTCAAGAACAACGAGCTGCCGAACGAGGGAGACAATCGTGTCGATGCCGACACGGTGTTCCAGATCGCGTCGGTGTCGAAGTCGCTGAGCGCCACGGTGGTGGCTCAGCAGATCGGCAAGAACGATCTCGACTGGGATACGCCGGTGGTGTCGAAGTTGCCCTGGTTCGCGCTCTCGGATCCCTCTGTCACACAGATGGTCACCGTCGGCGACATGTTCTCCCACCGGTCCGGGCTGCCCGACCACGCCGGCGACCAGCTCGAGGACCTCGGCTACGACCGCCGTTACGTGCTCGAGAGGTTGCGGCAACTGCCGCTCGACCCATTCCGGATCTCCTACGCCTACACCAACTACGGGTTGACGGCCGGTGCTGAGGCGGTCGCCGCCAGCGCAGGCAAGAGTTGGGAGGAGCTCACCGAGGAGGCGCTGCTGCGTCCTCTCGGAATGACCTCCACCAGCTACGAATTCAGCGACTGGGTGGCCCGGCCGGACCGTGCCGTGGGCCATATCCACCTCGACGGCGGCTACACCCCGCGCTACGTGCGCGATCCGCAGCAGCAGTCCCCGGCCGGCGGGGCCAGCTCGTCGGTCAACGACCTGACCAAATGGCTGGCGATGGTGCTGGCCGATGGGCAGCACGACGGTAAGCAGCTGATCGACTCCGAGGCGCTGCTGCCGGCGATCACCCCCCAGGTGGTGTCCTCGCGGGGTGACCAGCCCGCGGCCCGGTCGGGTTTCTACGGGTACGGGTTCAACGTCGGGACGACGTCGGGGGCGCGCACCGAGCTCAGCCACTCCGGCGCCTTCGAACTCGGTGCGAACTCGAACTTCGTCATCCTGCCCTCGGCCGACGTCGGGATCGTGGTGCTGACCAATGCCACCCCGATCGGCGTGCCCGAGGCGTTGACCGCGTCGTTTGCCGACCTCGTGCAGTTCGGTGACGTGCGGCAGGATTGGTTCGCGTTGTACTCCGGGCTGTACAAGCAGATGGAGAAACCCGAAGGCGAGCTCGCCGGCAAGCAGCGTCCCGCTGATCCGAAGCCACCGGCGCCACTGGCGTCCTACACCGGCACCTACCGGAATGACTTCTGGGGTCCGGCAACGGTCACCCAACGGGACGGCAGGCTCGAGCTCACGCTCGGCCCGAAGGGCGTGTACGAGTTGAAGCCCTGGGACGGCGATGTGTTCGTCTTCGACATCAGCAGCGAGAACGCGCCGCCGGGGACGGTGTCGCGGGCGACGTTCGACGGACCCCTGCTGACACTGGAGTATTTCGACGACGACGACAACGGAGTGTTCGTGAAGTGACCCTGTCGCTGGCCGGTGGGCTGTCCGACGACGATGTCGCGGCACGGGTCGCCGAGGGGAAAACCAACGACGTACCGACCCGGGCGGCGCGCAGCGTCTCGGAGATCGTCCGCGGCAACGTGTTCACCCGCATCAACGCGATTCTGGGTGTGCTGCTGATCATCGTGTTGTCCACCGGCTCGGTGATCAACGGCGCGTTCGGACTGCTCATCATCGCCAACAGCGCCATCGGCATCATCCAGGAGCTGCGCGCCAAACAGACCCTGGACCGGTTGGCCATCGTCGGGCAGGCCAAACCGCTGGTGCGCCGGCAATCCGGAACGCAGCCGAGACTTCCCAGCGAGGTGGTGCTCGACGACGTCATCGAGCTCGGCCCCGGTGACCAGATCGTCGTGGACGGCGAGATCCTCGAGGAGGCCAACCTCGAAGTCGACGAGTCCCTGCTGACCGGGGAAGCCGATCCCATCCCCAAGGACGCCGGCGACACGGTGATGTCGGGCAGCTTCGTCGTCGCCGGGACCGGCGCCTACCGCGCCACTAAAGTGGGTCGGGAAGCCTACGCCGCGAAGCTCGCCGAGGAAACCAGCAAGTTCACGCTGGTGCGCTCCGAACTGCGCAGCGGCATCAACAAGATCCTGAAGTTCATCACCTACCTGCTGATCCCGGCGGGGCTGCTGACCATCTACACCCAGTTGTTCACCACCGATGCGGGCTGGCAGCAGTCCGTGCTGCGGATGGTCGGGGCGCTGGTGCCGATGGTGCCCGAAGGGCTGGTACTGATGACCTCGATCGCGTTCGCGGTCGGTGTGGTGCGGCTGGGCCGGCGGCAATGCCTGGTCAACGAGCTGCCGGCCATCGAAGGGCTCGCCCGTGTCGACGTGGTGTGCGCGGACAAGACGGGCACGCTGACCGAAAACGGCATGCGGGTCAGCGATGTCGAGAAGATCGGCAGCAGTGGTGTCGCCGACGTCCTCGCGCAGTTGGCGGCCGACGATCCCCGACCGAACGCCAGCATCGCCGCCATCGCGGAGGCCCACCGGATGCCGCCGGGCTGGACGGCCACCGCTACCGCCCCGTTCAAGTCGGCGACCAAGTGGAGTGGTGCCTCCTACGGCGAGCACGGCAACTGGGTGATCGGAGCACCCGACGTGCTGCTCGACCCCGCCTCGGCGGCGGCTGCCGAGGCGGAGCGGATCGGTGCTCAGGGGCTGCGGGTCCTCCTGCTCGGATCCTCGGACCTGCCGGTGGACGACCCCCGCGCCCCGGGCACGGTGACACCGGCGGCGCTGGTGGTTCTCGAGCAGCGTGTGCGGCCCGACGCGCGCGACACGCTGGATTTCTTCGCCGCCCAGAAGGTCTCGATCAAGGTGATCTCCGGGGACAACGCGGTGTCGGTCGGCGCGGTGGCCGGCTCGCTCGGTCTGCACGGCGAGTGCATGGACGCCCGCCACCTGCCCGAGGAGCCGGCCGCGCTGGCCGACGAGCTGGAGTCGCACACCACGTTCGGACGCGTGCGACCCGACCAGAAACGCGCGATGGTGCACGCCCTGCAATCGCGTGGACACACAGTGGCGATGACCGGCGACGGCGTCAACGACGTGCTCGCGCTCAAGGACGCCGACATCGGGGTGGCGATGGGTTCGGGCAGCTCGGCATCGCGTGCGGTCGCGCAGATCGTGTTGCTGGACAACAGGTTCGCCACGCTTCCCCATGTCGTCGCCGAGGGCCGGCGGGTGATCGGCAACATCGAACGTGTGTCGAACCTGTTCCTGACCAAGACGGTGTACTCGGTGCTGCTCGCGATCCTGGTCGGGCTCGCGGGATTGTCGGCCAAACTGTTCGGCTCCGACCCGCTGTTGTTCCCGTTCCAGCCGATCCACGTCACCATCGCGGCGTGGTTCACCATCGGCATCCCCGCGTTCATCCTGTCGCTGGCCCCCAACAACGAACGAGCCCGGCCCGGTTTCGTCCGGCGTGTCATGACCGCCGCGTTGCCCTCCGGGCTGGCCGTCGGTGCCGCGACATTCACGTCGTATCTGCTGGCCTATGAAGGACGGGCGGCCACCGAGACCGAGCAGACGCAGGCGTCGACGGCGGCGCTGATCACGTTGCTGGTGGCGGCGCTGTGGGTGCTGGCGGTGGTGGCGCGGCCCTACGAATGGTGGCGGATCGCCCTGGTCGCGATCTCAGGTCTGGCGTATGTGGTCATCTTCTCGATGCCGGCGGCCCGCGAGCTGTTCATCCTCGATCCGTCGAACGTCGCGATCACGTCGACGGCGCTGGGCATCGGTCTGCTCGGCGCGATCGCCGTGGAGGTGATCTGGTGGGTCCAAGGCGCCCTGCTGGGTGAACAACGCCGGTTGTGGCGGGTCCGTGAACGGTAGTGTGAGGTCATGGGATTTCTGGACAAGGCGAAGGATCTTCTCGCCAAGAACTCCGACAAAGTGGACAGCGCGATCGACAAGGCCGGCGATCTGGTCGACAAGAGAACGCAGGGCAAGTACGCCTCGCAGGTGAACAAGGTGCAGGACGCGGCCAAGAAGGCGGTCGCCGACAACGCCGCGCAGGGTCAGGTACCGCCTGGCCAGCACTCCGGTCAGGAGCCGCCTGCTTCGCCGCCACCGGCTGCGCCCCGCAAGCAGGACCCCCCGACGGCCCCGCCGACGTCCTAGGCACAATTCCTGGCATGGCAAAACTGTCGGTTTCCGTCGACGTGCCCATGCCTCCCGAGCAGGCGTGGGAGAGCGCGTCGGACCTGTCCCGTTACAAGGAGTGGCTGTCCATCCACCGGGTGTGGCGCTCGAAACTGCCCGAGACCATCGAGAAGGGCACCCAACTGGACTCGATCGTCGAGGTCAAGGGCATGCCGAACCGGGTGAGCTGGACCGTGGTGCACTACCGGCCGCCGGAGTCGATGACGCTCAACGGTGACGGTAAGGGCGGCGTCAAGGTCAAGCTGATGGGCAAGATCAAGCCGAGCGACATGGGCTCGACGGTGACGTTCGACGTGCACCTCGGTGGTCCGGCGTTGTTCGGTCCGATCGGGATGGTGGTGGCCGGGGCGCTCAAGGGTGACATCCAGGAGTCGTTGAACCGCTTCAAGGCGGTCTTCGCCCCCTCCACCTGACGATCCCGCCTGACGACTTTCCCTGACGAATCAGGCTGACGAACCCGCCAGACCTCGCCCGGTGGCTCCACCGGCCGGCCCTGCCTGACAGCGGCCTAGTCACCCAGCCCGGCGACCGCTTCAGTGATGTCGGTGTCCCCGGAGATGACGTCGAATGTCAGGCCGGCGGTCTGGGGGGCGTCGAGCACGGCGACCAGCACCGCGGCGACGTCGGCGCGCGGGATGCTGCCGTACCCGGTGTCTGTTCCCGCGGCAACCTTGCCCGCGGCTGGGTCGTCGGTGAGACGTCCGGGTCGCACGATGGTGGACTGCAGCCCGTCCCGCGCGCGAATGTTGTCGTCGGCGGCGCCCTTCGCCCGCAGGTAGGTGACGAACACCTCGTCACCGGCGTCGTCCGGCGCGGCGGAGTCGGCGGCCATCGCGGAGACCATCACATAGCGGCGCACCCCGGCGGCTTCGGCGGCATCGGCCAGCAGGACCGCCGCGTCGTGGTCAACGGTCTGCTTGCGCGCCGCTCCACTGCCCGGCCCCGCGCCGGCGGCGAAGATGACGGCATCGGCGCCGGTCAGGTGTCCGGCGACCTCGTCGGCGCTGCTGCTCTCCAGGTCCACCACGATCGGTTCGGCACCGGCCGCCTCCAGGTCGGCGGCATGGTCGGGGTTGCGGATGAAGCCGGCGACCGAGTCGCCGCGGTCGACCAGGAGTCTCTCGGTGAGCACCGCGATCTTGCCGTGTCCACCGGCGATGACGACCCGCATGAGCTACCTCCTTCGGCGCCGCCCGATGAGCCGGCTGAACTCGATTGTCGAGCGACGCACCGATTCGAATTCCAGGGATACCGCCAACGTGTCTACCATCGCGAACGGCAGCGTGGTGACGACGGCGCCCCGGCCGTACTCGAGGTGCCAGGAACCGGGGTGGATGGTCAGACCGCGCGCGTGTCCGCGCTGCAGGCAGGTGTGTCCGCCGGGCAGCAACGCAGGCAGGGGCTCGATGTCCTCGGACTCGAGGTCGTAGGAGTCGATCTGGCCGGTCAGCAGGAACTTGTGGATGTCCACGTGCTTGTAGCGGCCCGAAAAGCCTTGTGTACCAGTCGGAGAACCGAATATCACCAAGTACTCGCGGGTGCTGAAGTACAGGAACCGCACCTTGCCGAGGACTCCGCCGGCCTTGCTGCCCACCCAGCGGCCCGGCGTCGGGTCGATCAGGTCGGGATACTCCTCGGCGAGCAACTCGACGGTGCGGGAAATCAAATCGCGGCTGTCGAGCTGCAGGCCGGCGACGTGTTCGACCATCTGCTGCAGAACATCGGGGTCGAAGCGGTGACTCACTTGCGCACCAGCCCTCGCGGCTTGACCAGGCCGAGGTCGAAATGGGTGAGCCAGCCGGCCGGTGCGTCACACACCTCGGGAATGGCGTTGATGGCGCCCATCGCGGTCCAGGGGTATCCGGGGTGAGACATGGTGCCGTCGGGCTGTCTCAGCCCCTGCATCGTCAGCTCGGTGGGCGGGTCCCCGTCGATGACGATCCGGTACCGGGTGGCGCCCCAATCCCAGGCCGGTTCCAGCACGTCGGGGCCACCGGTGACGTAGATCGCGTGGAACACGATCAGTGGCCGCCCGTCCACCCATGCGGTCCACTGGTGGCGCTGGGCGGCGACCGTTCCGCGGGCGATCGCGCCCTCGTCGTGCGCGATGTCCTCGACCGCCACCGCGACATCGACCTCGGCCGCGGTGATTTCGTCGATCGCGACTCCGAGTCCGTCCGCCAGCATGTGCATCGACTGGGCGAAGTACGGCAGGCCGAGGCCGAGAATCGTCGGTTCGCTCAGAAACGCGTCTTTGTCCTTGCCGAACCCCATCCAGTCGATGTGGTCCAGCGGGGCGTCCTTGAGCACTTCGACCACCTCGTAGAGGTGGATGGTGTCGATCCTGCTCATGACCCGGGCGAGCGTGAGCGGCAGGACGTCCCCCGCGTACCCGGGATGGATTCCGCCGCCATGAAACGATGCGCCGCCTTCGGTGCACGCCGCGCGGATCTGGTCGCCTGCGGCGCGGAAGTCCTCGGTGGGGTGGAAGAAACCGGCGGTGGTGACGACGTTCTTGCCCGATCGAAGCAGCCGGCACACCGTCGCTACATCCATGATGATCGGGGTGTAGAACACGCAGTCGGCGTCAGTGGCGACTACCGCGCCGACGTCGTCGGTGGCGATGACGCCGATCGGTTCGATGCCGGCGATCTCGCCGGCGTCCTTGCCGACCTTGTCCTTGCTGTGGACCAGGACACCGACGAGGTCGAACGTCGGGCAAGCGGCGAAATGGCGGATACCGGCCTGGCCGACGTCTCCGGTCATCCACTGGATCACCCGGTAGGTCTTGTCCGACATTGTTTCCCCGTCTCTATTCGACGCCGCCGACATTACGTCGTGGTGGACTGAAAACGACCGGAATTGAACGGTATCCACGGGTGATGGAGTTGCCGTGGAACTCCGGTTCGGCACCGGGCCGCAGTTCGAAGTCGGGCATCCGGTGCAACACCCGCTCCACTCCGATCTGAAACTCGAGGCGTGCCAGGTTGGACCCCAGACACCGATGTACGCCCGCGCCGAATCCGAGGTGCCGGTTGTCGCGACGGTCGAGCACGCAGTGGTCGGCTCCGGGAAAAACGCTCTCGTCGCGGTTGGCGGCGGCGAAGTTCACCACCACCGTCTCGCCGCGACGGAAGGTGTGGCCGTCGACCTCGACGTCCTTGACGACGGTTCGATGCAGGCCGTGGATCGAACCGGCGTAGCGGATCATCTCCTCCACCGCGCGGGGCGCCAGGTCGGGTTCGGCGATCATCCGATCGCGCTCCCCGGGGTGGGTGGCCAGATGGTGGAAGGCGAAAGACATGGCGTTGGCCGTGGTCTCGAGTCCGGCTTGCACGAGCAACATCGCGTTTCCGACGACATCGACGTGCGCGAGCTTCTCGCCGTCGATCTCGCCGCGCAGCAGTACGTCGATCATGTCGTCGCCCCCGGGCTCGCGGGAGCGCGTCGCGACGAGCGCGTCGACACGTTGATAGAGGCCGGCCCAGGCCGCCAACCGTTCTTGTTCCGCCGTACCGTTGAGCGCGGTGTCGGTCAGCTCGAAACAGACTCCGATCTCCTCGGTGGGTATCCCGAGCAGGTACTTGAACAGCACGATCCCCGGCTGACGCCAGGCGACGTCTGCCAGATCGCCGACCCCATCGGTAATGAAACCGTCGATGAGCGAGTCGGTTTCGGCGGCGATCTGGGGACGGAGCGCCTTCATCCGCGCGGGGGAGAAGTACGGGTTCAGGATCCTGCGCAGCTGTTGCTGTCGCGGCGGGTCCACCATGACCACCAGATCGCCGACGACGTGGTCGGCCGAACCGGCGGCCGGATTGCTGGAGAAGTGTTCCCAGTCCTGGGCGATCCGCAGGCAGTCGGCGTATCGCGTCGCGACCCAGGCGCCGCCGGGGACGTCGCTGAGGAAGGGGGTGTCGGTGTGGGCGAACGGGCAGCGTTCCCGCATCACCGCGTAGACGTCGTACAGTAGGTCGGGCTCGCTCGGATCGTTGAAGTCCTCGTGTCGCAGATCCCAGTTCTGCGCGTGGTGCGCGGCCGTTTGCGCCATGTCTCAGGGCTCCTGCTCGGCGGCGTCTCGCGCTTCGCGCTCGTTCGCCGTCTGTCGCGCTTCGCGCTCTTCATGAATGCGAACCAACTCACGAAATCCGATGCGGTGGTATTTCGGAACCGGCTGGATGCCCCACTCGTCCTGCGCGGTGTCCTTGCCCTCCGCGCCTTCGGGCGGTCCGAAGGCCGGATAGGGGACCTGGCATTCGAGGGTGTCGTCGGAGTACCGCACTTTGAGCAGCTCGCTGCAGATCTCGGTCAGGCTCAGCGTGGGGTAGCCGTAGTACACGGCCATGAACGGCAGCGTGAAGGCACCTTCGATGACGAGGGCTACCAAGCACACCAGCACGGCGCGCTTGATGTAGCGGTGCATGCGCGCGTAGTACGGCGTGGTCCCGGGCGGCAGGTCCTCGGACTTGGGATCGGCGTCGGTTTCGGGGGTGGTGGTCACAAAGGTACTCCTTGAATGAGGCTCAGTCCGAGAAGATCTCGCGGTTCACCGTGTGCAGATAGGGGATTGCCAGGAACGGCGTGATGTAGAAGATGTCGTAGAGCCACCAGCCGATGACGGGGAACACGACGCCGGCGAAGCGGACGTCGGCGTACATGGTCATGTTGAACACATAGATGCACCAGATCAGCACGCCCATCCAGCAGGTGATGATCATCCACTGGTGACCCCACCGCTTCATCTGCAGGAAGCCGATCGCGGCCGCACAGCGCATCGCGAAGACCGTGACGATCATCCCGAACACCATCGACTTCTCACCGGGCCCCGCCGCTCCGCCGACCCACAGTTCGTTGTAGTGCCAGAAGTAGCCGGCATCGAACATGTTGCCCCAGCCCACCATCAGGACGCGGTTGATCAGGGTGTGGTTGGCGACGAGATCCAGGGCCCAGCCCAGACTGTTCAGCATCCCGTCGATCAGCACCAGGTAGCCGATCAACGTGACGATCATGGGGCGCACGGACAGTCCCGCCTGCAGCGCCTGGCGCTGCAGCCACACTCCGCGCATGAAGATCGGGAAGCCGATCAGACCCGGCGCCCACATTCCCATCAGTGCCGCGCCGGTGATCATCCACTTGTCGGCACGGCGCTGTGCCAGCCTGGACTGTTCGTGATGCTGCTCGACGCCGCCCGCCGGGACAGGCGGTGCGGTCACCGGTTTCACAAGTCCCACCATCCTCTGGCGAAGGACATGTACAGCTGGATCAGGAACATCGTCAGCAGATATCCGTAGATCACGACCTGCAGGATGATCAGCGCCTTCTTGCGCTTTCTCTCCTTCTGGTCCACCATGTGTCGTTCTCCTCCCTAGCGGGGTGTGTTCGCGGCGTCGGCGAGGCTGGCCGCGGTGATCTCGCGAAGGCCCTCGGCGACGGCACCGTCGCCCGACAACGGCGCCAGGATGCACGCCTCGGCGGCATCGAACTCCGCGGCACCCGCTGCGATCATGTGCGCCGCGGTGACGAGAACCCGCGTCGACGGGGGCTCGAAATGGAATGCTTCGTCGGCGGTGCGAATAGCGTTGGCGCACCGCACCAACCGATCGGCAGTTGCCCCATCGACTCCTGTCTCGGCCGCGACGACCGCAGCCTCCTGGTCTGCCGGCAGATACCTCATCGGTAGCGTGACGAAGCGTTGGCGGAACGACGGTTTGAGTTCCTTGAGTGAGCTGCGGTACGCCGGGTTGTAGGAACAGACCAGCATGAAGGTCTCGGGTGCCGCCACCACCTCGTCGGCCCGGTCCAGATAGAGGGTACGGCGGTGGTCGGTGAGCGAATGCAGCACAGCCAGAGAGTCGTGCCGGGCTTCGACGACCTCGTCGAGGTAGCAGATCGCGCCGGCTTTGACCGCCCTGGTCAAGGGTCCGTCGGTCCACGCCACATCCCCGCCGGTCACCATGAACCGCCCGACGAGATCAGCGCTCGTCAGGTCGTCGTGGCAGCTGATCGTCACCACGGGCCGCCTCAGCTGCGTCCCCATGTGCTCGACCAGTCGCGTCTTGCCGCACCCGGTGGGACCGGTGAGCATCACCGGCAGCCGGCGCTGGAAGGCGCGTTCGAACAGCTGGACTTCGTCACCGTTGGCCAGGTATCGACCGGTCATCTGCTCCTCGGGCAACTGCTCGTATGTGGTCATACCGACACCAACTCCCGATGCACGTGCGCGAGCACGCGGGGAAGGTCCTCCACTCGCCGAATACGTTGGGAACGGCGCGGTCCGAAGACTTCGGGAAGTGGATCGACCGTGACGGGACCGACGCCGACGTAGTACATCGAGACGCCCGCATCGTGGGCCTCCTGGACGGCATGCGCCGCGTCGGCCCAAGCGTAGCGGCCCTCGTAGCCTTCGTCGGAGATCAGGCCGTCCCCGATCACGATTACCAGCCGCCGCTCGGACGGCTGATCGAGCAGTCTGCTCGTGAGGTGGCGCAGTGGAGCGCCGAGCCGGGTGTATCCGCCGGTCGACAGTCCGAGCTCGCCAGGTGGGACGAAACGTCGGTCCGCGAAGTTTTTGAGACAGCTGACTTCGACACGGTGGCGGGTGTTGCCGGTGAAGGTGAAGATCCCGTGTCGTTCGCGCGCCAGGGTCATCGCGCGCGACAGAGCATCGGCGCAGGCCAGCTCCAGCTTGAAGATTCGGCCGCCGTGTACCCCGAGAGAGGAGCTGCCGTCGAGAAGGAGCGCGGTGGTGACGTCGCGGCTCGCCGGTCGCAGCTCCCGGAAGATTCGCGGTTCGACCGCTTCGCCGGTGGTCACGTCGATGAAGTGAGCGACGTACTGGTCGACGTCGAGGTCGGAGCCGTCCTCGAGGTGGCTGTGCATGGCACGGTGGGTGTGCTTCTCGAACCATCGCCTGATGTCGGGCGTGACGGTCCCGGGTGGACGAGTGCCGCCGGTGCGCGGCAGTTCCAGGACCGCGACATGGTCGGGCATGAAGCGCTCGGTCCACGCATTCCATTCCGGATAGGGGATGCCGGGACGGTGGTCGGGGGTGATGTCCAGGTCGTTGTCGTGCGGTCTGCTGGGCGGTGGGAGGTTCGGGTTACGTACCCCGCCGTCACCACCCGCCGGCACGGAGTGTGCCCGCGGGAGTCTCTTCTGTGCGGTGGTCCAGGGCAGTCGGCCGAACGTTCGCCGCATCTTGTCGGTGAGGCCCTGCGCCGATGTCAACGCCAGCGGAAGTCTGCCGAGCAACGGGTCCGGGTCGGGGACCGGTCCGGCCTGTGCCCTCTCGACCGCGCAGTTGAACATCGCGGTAGCGTCCATGTCCGCGGGCAGAGGCTGTAGGCCGGGAATCATCCGCTCGATCTCACGGAGCAGCCCGGGCCAGGTCGAGGTGATCCAGCCCAGTGCGACACCGGCTTCGACGAGCGTGAGGGCGCGTAGTTCCCGGGCGGACAGCTCGTTGAGCCGGTATCCGGCGACAGCCTCTTTCGACGGCGAACACTGCAGCGCCACACCACATGTGATGGTTCTTCGGGTCCAGTCCCGGACCGTCGGCGGATGGGGCACGTAGACGAGGTCGAGCGACACGCTGACGCCGAAACGGCGATGTTGTCCGGTCACCAGGTTCACACCGGAGCGGCGGCCGCCGCTCAGCGCCACGGCGGTCAGGG
The DNA here is from genome assembly GCF_010728325.1 of Mycolicibacterium poriferae. The sequence continues at coordinate 5,317,575 of NZ_AP022570.1, read as the reverse complement.
CACAGCTACGCTCCATCGCCATGGCGGCGGCATCGGTCAGCTCGGACATGTTGACGGCAGGAGGCTTTCAGAATGTGCCGAGGTTGGAGAACATCCAGTACCAGAACCAGATGACGAGACCGGTACCGCCCCACGCGGCTACGTAGCGCAGGATCTCCCAGACCCAATCCATCGTCAGTCCTCCTTGGCGTGGACGCGTCCCGCCCGAGCCCTCGTCGTGCACCCTTTTCTAGTTTGATTGCTGACCAAAGTCAATGAGTTGAGTCATCGATATCAGTCGGAGAAGATCTCGCGGTTGACCGAATGCAGGTAGGGGATGGCGAGGAACGGGGTGATGTAGAAGATGTCGTAGAGCCACCAGCCGATGACGGGGAACACGACGCCGGCGAAGCGGACGTCGGCGTACATGGTCATGTTGAACACGTACAGGCACCAGATCAGCACGCCCATCCAGCAGGTGATGATCATCCACTGGTGGCCCCATCGCTTCATCTGCAGGAAGCCGATGGCAGCCGCGATACGCATCGTGAAGACGGTGAGTATCATCCCCACCTCCATCGCCTTCTCTCCGGGGCCTGCGGCACCACCGATCCACAGTTCGTTGTAGTGCCAGAAGTAGCCGGCATCGAACATGTTTCCCCAGCCGTTCAACAGAACTCGGGCCAGTAACGTGTGATTGGCCACGAGGTCGAGCGCCCAGCCGACCGTGTTGATGGCCGCGTCGATGATGACGAGATAGCCGAGGAGCGTGACCAGCATCGGTCGCACCGTCAGCCCGTCGCGCTGGGCTTTGCGCAGAAGCCACACTCCGCGCAGGAACAGCGGTAGCCCGAAGATCCCCAACGCAGCGGTCCCGATGAGCAGACTGCCGGAGATCAACCACTTGTCCGCCTGGCGCTGCGCGCGCTGCGAGGCCTCGAGGTGTTCGTCCAGGCCGCTGCCGGAGGAGTGACGCGCAGCATCGTTGGCACGGCGTCGACCTCCGCGAACTGTGGGCAGGTTCATGGCAGCTGACTATAGTCAGCGAGAGTGAGTAGTCAATCGGCTACTTTGCGCCGATGCCGCGCAGACTCCTGAGCAGGTAGTCGTCGAGCATGGCGCTCTGTTCGGGCCAGTTGTGCGTGGTGGTGAGCAGCGCATACAGTCCGAGCAGGAAGAACACGGCGCTGTTGAACGGATCGACGTCCCCGTCGACGCCTTCGAGTGTCTGGGCGCGCTCGATCGCGCGGGCGACCTCGACGATCACGGGATGTTGGCTCTCGCCGTCGGTCTGGGGGCGTGTCTGAGAGAAGTGCAGGGCGAGAAAGTCTTTGAACAGTATCCCGCCGAGTCGTCGCTCCAAGCCCACGATCAACCGGATGGCCTCACCGAACGTCTGCGCCAGGTCGTGGTTGTCGGCGGCGAAACGTGCGAGCTGTTTGGCGATGCGTTCCTCTTCGCGGCGTTCCAGTTCCAGCAGGACGTGTTCCTTGGTCGGGAAGTGGAAGAAGAAGGTCCCGTGGGCGACGCCGGCCGCAGCTACGATCGCACCCACATCTGCGGCGGCGATGCCGGACCTCTTGAATTCGGCCACCGCAGCGCCCATCAGGCGCTCGCGGGTCTGGAGTCGCTTGGTCTCTCGGGCTGAAGGCTTGTCCGACACGGCCATCCGACAACAATAGCCGCGCTGCTGCACCGCCGGGGCAGTCGATCGTCATTGACTTGAGTCAAGTGCAGCCGTTGAATGGGCAGCACCTCGACGGAACGGAGGCCCGTCAATGCGCAGAGTGGTGCAGTTCTCCACCGGCAATGTCGGTGTCCATTCGCTGCGGGCCATCATCGGCCGCCCTGACCTCGAGCTGGTCGGCGTACACGCAGCGACCCCGGCCAAGGTCGGGCGCGACGCCGCCGAGCTGTGCGGGTTGGGGGAACCGACCGGTATCACCGCCACCGCAGACATCAACGCGCTGATCGCGCTGCGGCCCGACTGCGTCGTCTACACGGCCCTCGGGGAGACCCGTCCGATCGAGGCAATCGAGGAGATGTCGACCTTCCTGAGGGCGGGCATCAACGTCGTCGGGACCTCGATGGTGTGGCTGGTGGTGCCCCGGCAGGCTGACGACTGGTTGCGCACGCCATTGGAGCAGGCCTGTGCCGCCGGAGGTGCCTCCCTGTACGTCAACGGAATCGACCCCGGGTACTCCGCGGACACTGCCGTGCACTCGGCACTGAGCCTGGTCGCCCGCGCACGGTCGGTGACCGTGCAGGAGATCTTCGACTACGGAAATTACGACGACTACGAGTACACCGGGACCGCGATGGGGTTCGGCCGTACCTGCGAGGACGACGTGCCCATGGCGTTCCAACCTGGCGTGATCACGTCCCTGTTCGGCGGATTGGTGCGAAACCTCGCCCGGCAGCTCGACGTCGAACTCGACGACGTCCGCGAGCGATACGAAGCCTGGTATGCCACCGAACGCATCACGTGCAGGATGACGACGGTCGAAGCGGGCGGGGTCGCCGCGGTGCGGTTCGCCGTGGAAGGTGTCCGGGCGGATGCTCCGGTGCTCACCGTCGAGCACGTCAACCGGCTGACCCCCGCTGCCGCGCCGTCATGGCCGTACCCGCCCGGGGGCGCGCTCGGCGTGCACAAGGTGGTGGTCGAGGGGGAGCCGCGGGTGGAAGTCAACACCCACCTTTCACATCCGACTCTCGATGTCACCGACGCCGGCTGTGTGTCCACCGCCGCGCGAGCGGTCAACGCCATCGACTGGGTGTGCCGCGCCCCGGCCGGCCTGATCGGGCTCGAGGACATCCCGCCGGCCGAGATGATCCGCGGCCTGATGTGGTAGCTGTCCGCCCCGGTTCGGGCCGATCGCGCTCCGCGATGCTGTGCGATCGCTTAGCATGGCGTCGGCGATGGCTACCGAAGCCACGTCTCAGCCCTCCGGAAGTGCGGACTCCATGCCACAACCGACCACTCATCCTGGTATCTGCCGAATCTGCTCGGCACACTGCGGTGTCCTGGCCACCGTCACCGACGGAAGATTGACCAAGGTCGCAGGTGATCCGGACAACCCGATGTTCCAGGGCTACACCTGCGCGAAGGGTCGGGCATTGCCCGAGATCCACAACAACCCGCAGCGGCTGCTACACAGCCGCAAGCGCCAACCCGACGGCACCCACACGCAGATCGGATCCGAGCAGGCGATGGACGAGATCGCCGCCAAGCTGCAGGAGTTGATCTCCGGGTACGGACCGCGGTCGGTGGCGATGTACCTCGGCACCAACGGCCTGCCGTATCCGGCGTCGGCATTGATGGGCAACGCGTTCATGCGGGGCATCGAGTCACCGATGTTCTTCACGGCCAACACGATCGATCAACCCGGCAAGCAGATTGCGTTGGCCGCCCACGGCCACTGGCTGGGCGGCGACGTCGACTTCCATGAGGCCGACAGCTGGATGCTGATCGGGACGAATCCCCTGGTCTCCAAAGCTATCGGAATCCCCGGTCAGAATCCTTCCCGGAGTCTACGAGCGGCCACCGAACGCGGCATGAAGCTGATCGTCGTCGACCCGCGCCGCTCCCAGACCGCGGCCCGCGCCGCCATCCATCTGCAGCCGCGCCCCGGCGAAGACGTGACGATCCTGGCGGGAATCATCAACATCATCATCGCCAACGGATGGCACGATGCGGCGTTCGTCGACGAGAACGTGTCCGGCTTCGACGACCTGGCCCGCGCTGTCTCTGGCTTCACTCCGGCATACGTGGCCGAGCGGGCGGACCTCCCTGAAGCCCAGCTGCTCTCCGCGGCAGAGCTTTTCGCCACGCACGGAACGAAGCGGGGGATGGTCAACGCCGGCACCGGCGCGAACTTCGCGATGCACGGGAACCTGGTCGAGTACCTGTGCCTGTGCCTGACGACCATCTGCGGGCGCTGGCAACGAGCCGGTGAGAAGGTGACCCGCCCGAATGCGCTGTTGCCGGCGTTCACCGCCAAAGCGCAGGCGCACCCTCCGTACGAGGGATGGGGCTACGGCGAGAGGTTGCGCGTACGCGGCCTGACCGACGCCGTGTGCGGGATGCCGACCGCCGCACTGGCCGACGAGATCCTGCTCGAGGGCGATGGTCAGGTCAAGGCGTTGATCTGCATCGGCGGCAATCCGATGGCGGCCTGGCCCGACCAGCGCAAGACCCACCGGGCGCTACAGAGCCTCGAACTGCTGGTCACCCTCGACACCGAGATGTCACTGACCTCGCGGCTGGCCGACTACGTCATCGCCCCGATGATGCAGATGGAGACCCCGGCCATGACGATGGGCAGCGAGCTGATCAAGTACTACACCAGCGGCACCGGAATCCCTGCCGCCTACGCGCAGTACACCCCGCGCCTGGTCGACCCGCCGCCCGGCTCCGACCTGATCGAGGAATGGAAGTTCTTCCTCGGGTTGACCAAACGGATGGATCTCGAGCTGTGGTTCGTCAACTTCTTCGGCGGTGGCGGTGGCAAGTTCATGGAGTCACCGCCGATCGTGCTGCAGATGACCGGTGACACCGAGCTGAGCACCGAAGAGCTCTTCGAGCAGATGTGCGCGACGTCGCGGATCCCCTTGGACGAGGTTCGGCGGCACCCGCACGGCGCGATCTTCGATGTCGACGCGGTGGTGCAGGAACGTGATGCCGACAACACCGCGAGGCTCGACGTCGGGAACGGGTACATGCTGGCCGAACTGGCAACTGTTCTGGACGAGGAGGCCGAGGGCGCGAGAGGCGATGCGGCGTTTCCGTTTCGGCTCATCCCGCGTCGTCACCCCAACTTCATGAACTCTTCCGGCACTGCGCTGGCCGCCTTGAATCGCGGTAAGCCCTACAACCCGGTGTACATGCACCCCGACTCCGCGGCGGAGCTCGGCCTGCGGCCTGGAAGTTCGGTCCTGGTCACCTCCCGGCACGACTGCGTGCCGGCCGTGCTGGAAGCCGACGACTCGGTGCGGCTCGACGTCGTGGCGATGCACCACGCCTTCGGCGGCCTGCCGGATGAGGACGACGAGTTCCGCGCGCACGGAACCAACGTCGGCCGGTTGGTGTCCACCGAGGTCGACTACGACCCGATCACCGGTCTGCCTCGGCAGGGCAACATCGCTGTGCGTATCGCGCCCTTGGGGCAGGGCTGAGTTCGCCGAAACGAGGCCGCCGAGCGAAGTGGTCGTGGCAGCATCGGAGAAGACTTTGGAATCGCGCTCTTTCTGGAGACAGCATGCTTCGTAACCTGGTCGCGGCTGCGACGATGACGCTCGCTGCCGGTGCGTGCCTGCCGGCGCCGCTGGCGGCCGCGGCGGGCGGCGACCAACTCGTCGTCGTCCAGGACGGACGGCTGCAGTGCCTGATCAGCGCGCAGTTCGGGGCCAGCGGCCGACCCATGGCGATCTGCGGGCTCTCCGACGGGGCCCCGTTCGGCGCATCGCCCAACTCCACCGGGACCTCGACTCCGCTGAATCTCGCGGTGATGACCGGCAACGCTGAGTCCTACTGGGCTGCGGGGGCGATGCCGCCGGCGGTGGACAGGGTGTTCTTGGGGGTCGGTCAATCTCATCAGGCCAACGGCTGGACGGTCACGGACGAGCCCGGCCGGGCGCGGGTCAAGAACGACGACAGCGGTCACGGTCTGATACTGAACGTGGTGAACTGGCGGGCGTTCTGAGCGTCGGGCGTGGTGGGCTCAGCCGCCGAGCGCCGGCCCGGAGGTCGTGGCTTGATGTCTTATCGACTCCGCCACGTCTTCCCGGCTCTGCGGACGGCCGAAATGATAACCCTGGGCCATCGTGAAGCCCATGTCGCGCAGGACCGCTGCCTGGCGGGCGGTCTCGACACCTTCGACCACGATAGGCAGATGAAGGGCATCGGCGAGTCCGGCGACCGCCTGCAGCAGGCGCGGAGCAGACGGCGAGATGATCGACGAAACGAAAGAGCCGTCGAGTTTGAGGAGGTCGGTCGGCAGCGTGTGTAGCCGGCTCAACGACGAGTATCCGGTGCCGAAGTCGTCGATGGCGACACGGATTCCGTGGCGGCGGAGCTCGTGCAGTGCGTTGATCGACGAGGGCCGGTCCACGTCGAGGACCGTCTCGGTGACCTCCAGCACGAGTTGGTCGGCGGGCCAGCCGGTGGTGCGCAGCGTGTCCACGACCCGGGCGGCATAGCCCTGCTTGACCAGTTCGAGGCCGGACACGTTGACGCTCAACATCAGTGGCAGGCCGGGGAATCGGCCCTGCACCCAGCCGGCGTCCAGGCACGCCCGGCGCAGCACGAACTGATCGAGGGCTGCGATCAGATCGTGGTCCTCGGCGACCCTGATCACCTCACCGGCGTTCAGGTCGGGCCCCAGCGCGGGCGACCACCGCAGCAGCGCCTCGACCCCGATCACGACATCGGGGTCATCGAGGCGCATCACCGGCTGGTAGCAGACCCCGATGTCTTCGGCGGCAAGTGCGTCGCTGAGCTGAACGGCCAGCGGCGGCAGCTCGGAGGACTCGAGCATCGTGCGGTTTCGTCCGATGGATTGCGCGCGCCGAAGCGCCGCATCGGCGCGCTCGAGGACCGGGGTGGAGGATTCACCGGCCGCCCAGGCGCTGACCCCGGCCGAGAATTCTCTGGTGGCTTCCTGCCGGAGTCGCTGGGTCAGGGCGAAGGCGTCGTGCTCGGTGGTCGCCGGCAGCATCAACGCGAGTTCACCGTCACTGCGCCGCGCCAGCACGTGGCCGGGGCCCAGCACGCCGAGCCAGGTTGACGTCAGCTGCTGCATCAACGCGTCCGCGGCCCGGTCGCCGAACGCCTGCTGCACCGCCGCGCGTGCGTCCACGCAGATCAGAACCACAGCCGGCCCGGTCTTCTCCCATGACGCCCTGCTGACCTCGGCGCTGAGGATCCGCTCGAACCCGCGCCGGTTGGGCAGACCGGTCACCTCGTCGAGTTCTGCCTTCGCCACCACCTGGCCGAGGGCGAGGATGATCACTCCGACCGCGGCCGTGGTCGCGGCCGTGACGAGACCCGTCCACCACGGCACGGACCCGGTCACCGCCAGCGCAGTGGTCGAACACAGCATGGCGAGGCCCAGATAGAGCACCGCGGTGGGCCACGCCACGAAAAACGCGGCGCAGCCGACGAACACGTACAGCGTCGCGAAGGACACCGCCGCAGCGCCGGTCGCGAACGTGACCGAGAGCGTGATCTGCAGGATCGCCGTGACCACCAGCAGATGAAATTGCACCAGCGTGACGCGCCGCCCCGTGAGCAGGACCGCGATCCCGATCGACATGGCCACCGCGGCGTTGGCGTACTGCAGGACGGCGTGATCGAACGAGGTCGGGGTCAGCGCGGTGATCAGCGCCACCAGCACGCCGCCGAACACGAAACTGGACCCGGCGGTGCGCGCCCACAGCGCCGGCTGGGCAATGCCCGGCCACTTCTGCGCGCGTGTGATCGCGGCCCGAACGGCCGACACCCTCCCCACCTCGAACATGTTAGCTGCGGACCAGTCGTCGGAGGGTCGCTACCGGCGTTTCGGTCGGCCCTCGGTCAGATCACGTGAGTTGCGCTCAGCTCAGTTGTTCCCGCAGCTGACGCTTGAGCACTTTGCCGTAGCTGTTCTTGGGCAGTTCGTCGACGAACGCGTAGCGTTTCGGACGCTTGAACCGGGCTATTCGCTGCAACAGCAGTTTGTCCAGGTCCTCGGGTGTGGCGTCGCCGACGATGAACGCGACCACGACCTCGCCCCATTCCTCATCCGGCGCGCCGACGACGCCCGCCTCGACCACACCGGGGTGTTCGAGCAGCACCTCCTCGATCTCGCGCGGGTAGATGTTGCTGCCTCCACTGATCACCACGTCCTTGGACCGGTCCCGAAGCGTCAGCAACCCGTTGCCGTCGAAGGAGCCCAGGTCCCCGGTGTGCAACCAACCGTCGCGCAGCGTCGCCAACGTCGCCGCCGGATTGTTCCAGTAGCCGGACATCACCACGTCGCCGCGGCAGACGATCTCACCGATCTCACCGACGGCTGCCGGCATCCCGCCCGGCCCCAGGACCGCGACGTCGACGCCCGAACGGGCGTACCCGACCGAGCCGAGCACCTCGTCGGGCGCCCACCCGGCTCCGTCGGCCTGGGTGGCGACGTGGTCGGCGCGGCGCAGGCCGGTGATCGTCATCGGCGCCTCGCCCTGACCGTAGAGTTGCACGAAGATCGGGCCGAACGCGGCGAGCGCCTTTTTCAGGCTGTCGACATACATCGGTCCGCCCCCGTAGACGATCGTCTCGAGGTTGGCCGGCCGGTCCCGATCCGTCTGGACGAGCCGGGACACCATCGTCGGCGCCAGGAATGCGCTGCACCGGGGATGCAGGTCGCACAGGTCGAGGAACTCGTCCGGGTCGAACGCCCCGGATGCCGGCACCACCTGTCGTGCGCCGCGCAGGACGTACGGCGGCACGTAGAGGCCCGAGCCGTGTGACATCGGGGCCCCGTGGATCAGGCTCGAGTTCTCGTCGGGGGAGTCGAAGTCGGCCAGGTGCGACACCGTCATCGCCAGTAGGTTGCGATGGGACAGCATCGCCCCCTTCGAGCGACCCGTGGTCCCGCTGGTGTAGAACAGCCAGGCCAGCTCCGCCGGATCGGTGACGCGGGGGACGGCTGCCATCTCTGCGGTGCAACGCTTTTGGTACTCGACCGCCCCGATGGTTTCCACCGGTGCCGGCGTGACACCCGACAGCGCGGCGCCGATCTTCGCCGACGCGAACACCTGTGCGGCGCCGGCATCGTCGAGGATCGGGCCCATCTCACGTGGATGCAGCTTGTAGTTGAGCGGGACGAACACACACTCGGCCGCCCAGATCGCGAACATCAGCTCCACGATCTGTGGGCTGTTCTCGCTGGCAACCGCGATCCGGGCACCCGGTCCGAACTTCTGCAGTGATCCGGCCAACCGCAACGCCCGCTCCCGCAGCGCAGCCCAGGTGTGGACCTGCTGATCACCGTGGTACACCGCGCCGCGGTCACCGTGGCGCGCGGCGGCCTGGTCGAGCAGCGTGAACAGGTTCACCGGGCGGACTCCCGAGGCACCCACTCGGAGGTGAGGGCGAAGTCGGACAGGTACTTCGTCGAGCTCCACCCACCGTCGACGACGATCGTCTGGCCGTTGATGAAACTGCCACCCTCCGAACACAGGAAAGCCACGGTCGAGGCGATGTCCTCGACGCGGCCGAGGCGCTGGTGCGGGGTCATCTCGGTGTTGATCTTGCGGAACCGCTCGTCCTCCAGCCGGTGGGCCACCATCGGAGTGAGGGTCACGCCGGGAGCCACGGCGTTGCAGCGGATTCCGAGCGGGCCGTACTGGCAGGCGATGTGGGTGGTCAGCGCGGTCAGCCCGCCCTTGGCCGCAGAGTAGGCGCCGCCGCGCAGCCCGCCGACGACTGCGAACGTCGACGTGACGTTGATGATCGCCGAGCCGGGCTGCATGTGCCCGATGACGTCGCGGGCCAGCCGGAACGGTGCCCGCAGCATGATGCCGAGGAAATGGTCGAGCGTCTCGTCGTCGGTTTCGTGCAACGGCTTCGGGCTGCCGATGCCGGCGTTGTTGACGAGGAAGTCGATGCGGCCCCACCGGTCCAGGGCCGCGGTGACGATGCGTTGCGGGGCGTCGTCGCCGGTCAGGTCCACCGACAGCGTCGCGATCTCGCCGGGCCCCGCGTCCGCGTTCTCGAGGTCGTCCAATCGGTCGGGGTCCCTGCCGACCCCCAACACGGCCATTCCCTGCGCGGCCAACGTTGTGGCGCAGCCGAATCCGATGCCGCTGCTGGCGCCGGTGACGATCGCTACCTGCATGTCATGACTCCTTGATCAGCTCAGCTCTCAGGACGTGCTTGAGCACCTTGCCCGCGTCGTTCTTCGGCAGCGCGTCGACGAACCGCACCTGCTCGGGCACCTTGAACTTGGCCACGCCGTGCGCCACCAGGAACTCGTGGAGGTCGGCGACCTCGGGCCCCCCGCCGCCGGCGGCGACAATGGTCGCGCAGGCGCGCTCCCCGGTGCGGGAATCGGGGACCCCGACGATCGCGATCTCCGCGATCTGTGGATGCGTGACGAGGATGTCTTCGACTTCCTTGGGCGAGATGTTCTCTCCGTTGCGGATGATGATGTCCTTGGCGCGGCCTGTCACGACGAGGTGCCCGTCGTCGGTGAACCGGCCCAGGTCGCCGGTGCGGAAATAGCCGGACTCGTCGAAGGCCCCGGCGCTATCCTCGGGGTGCAGGTACCCGCGGAACATCTGCGGCCCGCGGGAGCGGATCTCGCCGTCGACGATGACGACCTCGGCGACTCCGGGGCGGCCGTCGGTGTCGGCGGCCCGCTCCGCGTCGTCCAGTGATCCCACCGTGGTCACCGGAACCTCCGTCGATCCGTAGACCCGGCTGACGGCCGCCTTGTCCAGGTCTTGCGTGGCGCGTCGGATCAGCGACGGCGGGACCGAGGCGCCGCCGCAGATGAACACCTTCAGGTCGGGCAGTCGGGTATCGGCCCGTTGTGCCGCCGCCAGAAGCCCATCCAGGAACGGGGTCGCACCGGCCATGTGCGTGCAGCCGTGCTCGAGCATCAGCGCGACGGCGCGGTCAGGGTCCCAGCGCTGCATCAACACTGCCTGCGTGCCCAGCAGTAATGGGCACTCGAAGGCGTAGATCGAGCCGCCGATGTGAGCGACCGGGGACGGCACCAGGAACGTGTCGCCGGGCTCGATGCGCCAGTACCGGCCGAGCTGGGTGATCAATGCATGTAGTGAATCATGGCTGTGAAGAACGCCTTTGGGTCGACCGGTGGTCCCCGAGGTGTACAGAATCAGCTGGATGTGGGACGGGTCGAGAACCGGCAGGGTGCCGGTAGTGGGTTCGCCGAGCAGGTCGGCGAACGCGGTGTGGCTGCCGGCGTCGCCACGCACCACCACCACGTGGGGCGGGTCGGGCAATCCGGCGACGACACGGTTGAGCATCGCGACGTAATCGTGCCCGCCGAAGACCTGCGGAATGAAGACTGCCCGACTGTTCGCGTCGGCGAGGATGAACGACAGTTCGTGATCGCGCAGCGACGGCAGGATCGGGTTGGCGATCATGCCGGCCAGTGTTGTTCCCAGATAGATGATCGCCGCCTCGTGCCAGTTGGGCAGCGTGAAGGACACGATGCTGCCGACAGGCATTCGCCGCGTCAAGGCGTGCGCCAGGACGGTTGCCCGGTCCAGCAGTTGAGCAGCCGTCACAACACTGTCATCGTCTCGCACCAGGATCCGATCCGGTGCGTCACGCGCGCTGGCGCGCAGCGCATCGGCCAGTGTGGCGTTCACCCGTTGTCCCGGACTCGGCGCATGGTCATCGAATGCCGGAAGCGCGACGAGGGGTGGGTGTTGACGGTGACCTGGGCGACCTCGCCGTCGGACGTGGTGTAGGTGCGCCGCATCTGCAGCGCGGCAGTCCCGCGCCCGACCTCGAGATGCTCGGCGAGTTCGGACTCCAGCACGACCGCCGAGATCTCCTGGTGTACCTCACTGACGCTGACCCCGAAGAGGTCCTCGACCAACGGGAAGATCGGCCCGCTGTGACGCTGCAGGAGCCGGCCGACGGCGGCGAAGTGGCGGTTGATGTAGTACTCCGTGCGACATGCCGGCGGGGTGCGCTCGTCGACGCGCCGATATCCGGCGACTCCGAGCCATTCCGTGCCGGGTGCGAGTCCGGTGCGTTCGGCCAGCGCTGCGTCCACCGTGACCATGGCGTTGGAGTCGATGGCGAACCGCGCGCCCTGGGCGAAGGCGAGCAGGTCCTCGATCGAGACGACGTCCTGGGCGTAGGAGTTGTTCGTCGGCCGGGGGACCACCAGTGTGCCCGCGCGAGGTCTGGAGGTGACCAGGTTGTCGTCGCGCAGCCGCCGTAGCGCCTCGCGCACGGTGTACCGGCTGACGGCGAACCTCTCGCAGAGCTCGTGTTCGGTGGGCAATTGGGAGCCGACCGGGTAGACGCCGTCGACGATCTCCTTGCGCAGCGTGCGCGCGACCTGGAGGTAGCGGTGATCGCCGGCGGTCGTCGTCATCGCCGGCCGATCGCCAGGACGCTGCCGTCGGAGTCCGCGGACACATAGAGAGTGCCGTCCGGCGCGGAGGTCACCCCGGCGAAGGGCCCCTGCGGGCCCGAGAACGGCGGCATGCCTTTCAGCGGTTTCGGCTCGACACCGGGCGGAGCGCCGACGGGCAGGCCGCTGGCGATCGTGGTGCGCGCCTTGCTGCCCAGGTCGAACTCGACGAGTTCCTTGGCACCTGCGTCCACGATGTAGAGCCGGCCGTCGCGGACATGGATGCCCTGCGGGCACTTCAGTCCGTCGATGACGGTGTCCGGACCCGCCGATCCCAGCCGAACCACCCGCCCGGCGCCGGATTCGGCCACCAGCGCCGCGCCGTCATCGTCGAACGCAATCCCGACCGGCGCGTGCAGACCCGAGCAGATCGTCTCGACCCGCCCCGACTGCAGGCAGTGCACCTTTCCGGTTCCGAGCTCGGCGAACACGATCGCACCGTGGGCGGCGGCGACACCGTAGAGCTGATCGAAGTCGGTTGCGAGGAAATCGGTTTCGCCGGTGCCCGGTCGGTAGCGCGCCACCTGGCCACCCGACGTCGTGACGACGAACTCGTCGGCGCCGACGGCGTCGACACCGCGCAGGAAGCCCGGATAGCCGGGCGAGAAGAGCATGCCCACCGTCTCGAGAGCGCCGTTCGCACCGAGTCGGTAGAAGTATGTGCCGTCGGCGATGTGCAGTGTGCCTGCGGCGATGGTGAGATCCAAGGGCCAGTTCAGCCCGCCCGGCAGCACCGTCGATGTCTGCCCGTCAGGCCCGATCTCGGTGATCTCGCCGGTGAAGTTCGACGCGAGCAACCGGTCACCGACGAAGGTGAGGTTGTCCAGTCCCGGATTCAGCTGTGCCAATACCGTTTTGTCGCCCGACCGCGGATCGATGCGCAGCACCTGGCCGCTGGCCACCTGTGTCGAGACCAGGTGTCCGGCCGAGTCGAACTTGACCGCGTCGGGCACACCGAGCTCGGTGGCGACGCGCTGCGGCTCGCCGCCGTTCGGGTCGATGCGCCAGATCTCGTTGGCGGTCATCAACGGGTAGTACAGCAACCCGTCGGGGCCCACTTCCATGGCGTTCGGGGACGGCAGGTTCTCGAGCAGGACGCGCGGCTCGCCCCCGTCGAGTGGTAGCTCCATCAGGCGTCCGCCGTCGCGGCACTCGCCGACGAACAGCCGCCCGTCGTGCACGGTGATGCCGTTGGCGCACGGCAGGTCGTCGCGCAGCACCCGGGTGCGACCCGCAGTGTCGCGGGCGCTGACCCGTCCGTCCATCACCTCGGTCGCGTAGAGGGTGCCGTCGGTGCCGAACGCGACGTCATCGGGAGCGATGATGTCGCCGCCCTTCGGGCTGACGACCTCCAGTGTTCCGGAGTCGAGGTCGAGCGCGCTGATCTGGCTGCCGGTCACCTGGGCGACGTAGACGCGGCCGTCGGGGCCGGTGCGAAGCCCGTTGGCGCCGAACAGCCGGCTCGGACCGGTCACCGTCTGCAGCTGCCAACCCTCGGCGGTGACGGGATTCGGCGCGGCGTACCGGGGCTTCATGGGTACGGACGTTAGCAAGGCCCATTTGGTCCAGACAATAGGCCGGTCAGTGAGCGGTAGAGCCTTGACGCCCGCATAAAGCCTGCGGAATAGTGTTCTTCGTTATGCAGAGTCATATTTTTTGTCCGGACAAGCCGCGTGGTCGCTGAGGCGGGCCTGAGGCTGGACGGCCGGATCGTGGTGGTGTCCGGCGCAGGCGGCGGTGGTATCGGAACGACGGTGACGCGGATGGCCGCCGAGGCCGGCGCCACCGTCGTCGCGGTCAGTCGCTCGAAGGCCAATCTCGACGAACACGTCGGGCCGTTGGCAGAGCGGGGGCTGTCCGTCGTCTCCGTGTCCGCCGACGCGTCCACCGACGACGGCATCGCCACCGTGCTCGATCAGGTGCGCACCGTCGCCGCGAACACCGGTGCCCGGCTCTACGGTCTGGTCAATGTCGCGGGCGGCGCCGCGCCGGCCACCTGGATGCCGTCCACCCGGGTCACCCGCGAGGACTGGCGGGCACTGTTCGCGGCAAACCTGGAGACGGCCTTCTTCATGAGCCAGGCGGTCGCAGCCGAGATCCGGAACAACGGCGGCCCCGGTTCTCTGGTGTCGATCTCGTCGATCAGCGGGATGAACACCGCGCCGTACCACATCGCCTACGGCACGGCCAAGGCCGCCGTGGTCGCCATGACGCGCACCATGGCGGTGGAACTCGCACTCGACGGCATCAGGGTCAACGCGGTCGCGCCCGGCGTCACCGAGACCGCCGCCTCGGCGACCTATGTCGACGCCGACCCCGAACGCGACCGCACCGCCATCGCGATGGGACGCCGCGGCACCCCGGAGGAACAAGCTGGCGCGATCCTGTTCCTGCTGTCCGATCTGTCCGGCTACATCACCGGGCAGACCCTGCTCGTCGACGGCGGCCTGAACTTGAAGTGGACCCACCTCGGCGCGGACAACACGTCCTTGTTCCTCAAGGACGAGTCGTTCCGCAGCACCATCAGCCGGTTCTGAAAGGAAGATGACGTGACGCACACCGAGTCCGACCTCGACGCCGCAATCGAAAGCGAAGCGCCCGCCGATGATTCGACGGGTCAGATCGCCGAGGACCTGTCCGAGCCGACGACGATCTCCGTCGACGCCTACATCTCCGAAGACTACGCACGCGCCGAGCGCGACAAGTTGTGGCGCAAGGTGTGGCAGCAGGTCGGGCGGGTCGAGGAGATCCCCGAGGTCGGCAGCTACCTGACCTACGACATCCTCGACGACTCGATCATCGTCGTCCGGACGGGCCCCAACGAGTTTGCCGCACACCACAACGTGTGCATGCACCGCGGCCGCAAACTCGTCGACACCCCCGACGGGGCGAAGAACGCCGTCGGGCGGGCACGCAAGTCGTTCGTCTGCGGATTCCACGGCTGGACCTACGGTCTCGACGGATCCTGCACCCACATCCGCGAGCAGGACGACTGGGCAGGCAAGCTGACGCGGGAGAACACCCACCTCGCCCCGGTTCAGGTCGACACCTGGGGCGGGTGGTTGTTCGTCAACATGGACCCCGAGTGCGAATCGCTCGCCGACTACCTGTTCCCGGCCAACAAGATCCTCGATCCGTTCGGTCTGGAGAACATGCGCTACAAGTGGCGCAAATGGCTGTACTTCGACTGCAACTGGAAAGTCGCGATGGAGGCGTTCAACGAGACCTACCACGTGTTCACCACCCACCCGGAGTTCAACAAGTTCGGTGAGTTCAAGGGCTGGGCCAAGGCGCAGGGCCGCCACAGCAACATCGGCTACGACGCACCGAAAGGCATGGACGAGACCAAGTCCAAGATCCGTCTCGGCACCGGCGATCCGCGTATCTCCACCGCGGAGATGCAGGTGTACACGATGGAGGAGACCAACGCGACCACCACGCAGACGCTGGTGAACGCCGCCAAGCGACTGGTCGACGAACTGCCCGAGGGCACCCCCGCCGATCAGGTCCTGCAGCACTGGCTGGCCTCGGCGCGCCGCGACGACGA
Organism: Mycolicibacterium poriferae; assembly: GCF_010728325.1. Next base: position 5,301,897 of record NZ_AP022570.1, on the reverse strand, counting down.
GGCCCGCGGCGTCATCTGGCCGACGATCCCGCCCGACATCCTCGGGCAGAGCGGCACCGCCTGGCAGATCTTCCCGAACTTCCAGGTGGGCCAGGGGCTGACCAGCGCGCTGTGCTACAGCGCCCGCCCTGATCCGAGCTACAACCCGGACAAGTGCATCTTCGAGGTCGCGGTGTTCGAGCTGTATCCGAAAGGCCAAGAGCCGCACACCGAGTGGACCTACACCCCGAAGGACTCCCCGAATTGGCTGTCGGTGCTACCGCAGGACTTCTCCAACATGGCCGCTGTGCAGCAGGGGATGAAGTCGGCCGGCTTCCCGGGCACACTGCCCAATCCGTACCGGGAGCGCAGCACGGTCAACCTGCACCACCAACTGTCCAAGTACATGGGCGTCGGCGAGCCCCGCGAGATCTGACGAATCCGGCGCGCGCACGCTCTCTGCCTGACGCTTTGCGCGCCGAATTCCCACGAGGAGACACATGACCGAGACCTGCGGGCCGACCGACACCCCGGCCGACATCGACATCGACGCGCTGCGCGAGAAGTACGCGCAGGAACGCGCCAAGCGGCTACGGCCGGAAGGGGCGGACCAGTATCTGGAACTCGAGGGCGAGTTCGCCGAGTTCTACGAGGTCGATCCCTACACCACGGTGACCGCGCGCGACCCGATCGTCGAGAACGCCGAGGTCGTCATCCTCGGCGGCGGATTCGCCGGTCTGCTCGCCGGGGCCCACCTCAAGAAGGCCGGGGTCCAGGGCATCCGCGTCATCGAGATGGCCGGCGACTTCGGCGGCGTCTGGTACTGGAACAGGTTTCCCGGCATCCAGTGCGACAACGACGCCTACTGCTACATCCCGATGCTCGAAGAACTCGGTTTCATGCCGTCGAAGAAGTTCGCCGACGGCGCCGAGATCTTCCAGCACTGCCGCAACATGGGCAAGCATTTCGGTCTGTACGACGGTGCGCTGTTCTCCACCCAGGTTCGTGAGCTGCACTGGGACGACTCGGCGAAGCGCTGGCGCATCAGCACCGACCGCGGCGACCAGATCGCGGCCCGGTTCGTGGTGATGGCGCAGGGCTCCTACAACCGGCCGAAGCTGCCCGGTATCCCCGGTATCCAGGAGTACCGGGAGGCCGGCGGTCACGTGTTCCACTCCGCGCGCTGGGATTACGACTACACCGGTGGTGACGCCAACGGCGGGTTGGACAAGCTCGCCGACAAGCGGGTCGCACTCGTCGGTACCGGTGCGACCGGCATCCAGCTGGTGCCGCACCTGGGCCGCGACGCCAAGGAGCTGTTCGTATTCCAGCGCACCCCGTCGTCAGTGGACGAACGGGCCAACACTCCTACCGACCCGGACTGGGCAGCCGCGCTGCAGCCGGGCTGGCAGGAGGAACGCAAGCGCAACTTCCACAACTGGTCACCGTTCGTCGGCGTGGTGTTCGGTGAGCCGGACCTGGTGTGCGACTTCTGGACCGAGCTGGGCCGAAACCTCACCGCCCGTATCGCGGGCAGCGCCGATCCCACCGCGGTGACCATCGAGCAGATCATGGCCTTCCGCGAAGAGGAGGACTACAAGATCATGGAGCGGCTGCGCCGCCGCATCGAGGCCATCGTCGACGATCCCGGCACTGCCGAGGCGCTCAAGCCCTACTACCGGTTCATGTGTAAGCGCCCCTGTTCGAGCGAGCAGTACCTGGCCACATTCAACCGGCCCAACGTGACACTGGTCGACGTGTCGGAATGCAAAGGCGTGGAACGACTGACTCCCAGCGGCATCGTCGCCAACGGTATCGAGTACGACGTCGACTGCGTGATCTTCGCCAGTGGCTTCGAGATCTCCACCGAGATCAGCCGCCGGTATGCGATCGACCGCATCGTCGGCCGCGACGGGTTGTCGCTGTTCGAGTACTGGAAAGACAACTATCAGACGCTGCACGGGATGACGAGCCGCGGGTTCCCGAACCAGTTCTTCATGGGTTACATCCAGGGCGGTGTATCGGCCAACACCACAGCGATGTTCGAACAGCAGGCGCAGCACATCGCCTACATCGTCGCCGAGGCGCAGAACCGGGGTGCCACCACGGTCGAACCCAGCAAGGAAGGTCAGGACGCCTGGGTGGCGACGGTGCGCGAACTGGCGATCGACAACTCTGCCTTCGAACTGTCCTGTACGCCCGGCTATTACAACAACGAGGGCCGCGGCGGCGCGGTGGGCAACGGATCCTTTCTCGGTGACTTCTACTCGCCGGGGTTCTACGCCTTCGACGAGCTGATCGCCGAGTGGCGCGCCAAGGGTGACCTGGACGGATTGGAGCTGGCACCATGACCACTTCGACGGCGTTGACCACCTGCGATATCAGCCTGCGCATCGGCACCGAGATCCGCGCCGACAAGGCCGATCTGCTGTCCGGCGACCACGCCGGCGCCCTGCGCGAACTACTCGAACTGCGCGGCGTGCTGGTATTCCCGCAGATCGGCTTCACCGACGAGGAACAGGTCGCCTTCACCGAGACGCTCGGCACGCTGGCCACCGAACGCAAGGGCGAGAAGGTCTACAACGTCACGCTCGACACCACCGTCAACAAGCAAGCCGACTATCTGAAGGGCTCGCTGTACTGGCACCTCGACGGCACGATGAACGAGGTACCGATCCTGGCGTCGCTGTTGTCGAGCAAGGTGCTGCCCAGCGACGGTGGCGGAGACACCGAGTTCTGCAACACCTACGCCGCCTACGACGATCTCTCCGAAGAGGACAAGGCCGCGATCGACGATCTGCGGGTCGTGCATTCGACGTGGACGACACTGATGTACTACGAGCCCGAGCCGGATCTGAAGACGCTGCAGGCGATGATGGCCATCGGGGAACGCGAACTGCCGCTGGTGTGGCGGCACCGCTCGGGCCGCAAGTCACTGGTGCTGGGCTGCACCGCAGGCCACGTCGTCGGGATGGACCGTCGGGCCGGGACCGAATTGTTGGTGCGGTTGCGGGAGCACTGCACCCAGCCCCAGTTCGTCTACCGCCATCAGTGGTCGGTCGGCGACCTGGTGATCTGGGACAACACCGGAACCCTGCACCGTGCGCGGCCCTACAACGCGGATTCCGGTCGGCTGCTCAACCGCACCAAACTCCAGGGCGAGGAGCCGTTCGCTTGAGCAGGGTCTCTTCGACAACGGTGATCTCGCGAACGACGGTGATTTCGCGAACGACGGTGATTTCGTGAACGACGGTGATTTCGCGAACGACGGTGATCTCGTGAACGACGGTGATCTCGTGAACGATCGTCGGTTCGACGGCCGCGTCGCCGTGGTCACCGGTGCCGGTCGCGGCCTCGGCCGCGAGTACGCGATGATGTTGGCTGCTCTCGGGGCCAAGGTCGTGGTCAACGACCCCGGTGGTTCGCTCGACGGAGTAGGCGGTGACACCGGGCCCGCGCACGACGTGGTGCGCGAGATCCTCGACGCCGGGGGACAAGCCGTCGTCAGCACCGACTCGGTGAGCACACCGAACGGCGGACGGGCGATCATCGACACCGCGCAGCAGAACTTCGGCGGCGTCGACATCGTCGTGCACAACGCCGGCATCGTGCGCCGGGCCTCGCTGCAGGACATGACCTACGACGACTTCGACGCGGTCCTCGACGTGCACCTGCGCGGCGCCTTCCACGTTGTGCGGCCGGCGTTCCCGGTGATGTGTGCGGCCGGTTACGGGCGCATCGTGCTCACCTCGTCGATCGGCGGGCTGTACGGCAACCACGATGTGGCCAACTACGCCGTCGCCAAGGCCGGCGTCATCGGGCTGTCCAACGTCGCGGCGTTGGAGGGCGCGGCGCACGGCGTGAAGAGCAACGTCATCGTCCCCGCAGCGGTGACCCGCATGGCCGAGGGCATCGACACCTCGGCGTACCCGCCCATGGGCCCGGAACTGGTCGCTCCCGCGGTGGGCTACCTGGCCCACGAAAGCTGCGCTGTGACAGGGGAGATGTTCATCGCGCTGGCCGGGAGGGTGGCGACGGCCACGGTGACCGAATCTCCGGGTGTGTACCGCCCGTCCTGGACCATCGCCGAGGTCGCTGAGAGCCTGGGCGCGATCCGCGACCGGAGCGAGCCCCTGACTTTCCCGGTGGTGCCGGACGGTCACAACGACCACATTCGGTACAGCTTCGCGATGGCGGCACAAAACCAGGGAGCGGCTCATGCCTGACGCCGGACCGCTGGCGGGTATCCGCGTCGTCGACCTCACCGCCATGGTGATGGGTCCCTACTGCACCCAGATCATGGCCGACATGGGTGCCGAGGTCGTCAAAGTCGAACCCCCTCAGGGGGACAACACCCGATTCATCTCGGTGGGCCCGGTGTCCGGGATGAGCGGCGTGTTCGTCAACGTCAACCGCGGCAAGCGCAGCGTGGTGTTGGATCTGCGCTCCGAGGACGGCAGGGCCGCGATGCGTGCGCTGATCGAGCGGGCCGACGTGTTCATCCACTCCATGCGGTCCAAGGCGATCGCCAAGCTGGGGTTCGGCTACGACGACGTCGCGGCGATCAATCCGTCGATCGTCTACACCAACTGTTACGGGTACGGCAGGCGCGGCCCGGATCGCGACCGGCCGGCGTATGACGACACCATCCAGGCCGAATGCGGGTTGCCCGCGGTGCAGAAGCAGCTGACCGGCGAGGCCGACTACGTCGGCACCATCATGGCCGACAAGGTCGCGGGTCTCACCGCGCTGTACGCCACGACGATGGCGCTCTTCCACCGCGAACGCACCGGCGAGGGTCAGGAGGTCGAGGTCGCGATGTTCGAGACCATGGCCTCTTTCATGCTGGTCGAGCATGCCAACGGTGCCATGTTCGACCCCCCGCTCGGCCCGGCTGTCTACCCGCGGACCGTTGCGCCCAATCGCCGCCCGTACCAGACGAAGGACGGGTACATCGCCGCGTTGATCTACAACGACAAACACTGGAGCGCGTTCATCGACGCCGTCGCGCCGCCGTGGGCCACCGACGTGTATGCCACGCTGGAATCGCGGGCCAACGAAATCGACACCGTCTACGGCTTGGTGGCGCAAACGATGGCCGAGCGCACCACCGACGAATGGCTGAAACTGTTCCGGGAGCTAGAGATTCCGGCAGCTCCGTTGAACACCCCGGACGCCTTGTTCGACGACGAACACCTCAACGCCGTCGGCCTGTTCGAAACCGTGGACACGCCGCACGGCCCCGTGCGCTTCCCGGGTGTGCCGACGTGGTTCTCCCGCACCCCCGGCAAGGTACGCGGACCCGCACCGGAACTGGGCGCCGACACCGCCGCCGTCCTCGACGAGCTGGGTCTGGGCACGCCCGACGCGGTCGGCTCGGGATAGGGGAGCGCGATGGATTTCGACATGGGCAAGCGCGCCGGAGACCTGCGCCGCGAGCTGCGCGAGTTGGTGGCCGAGCATGTGCCCGAAAACTTCCTGGGCGCCTTCACGCACGACCCGGCCGATCTCGAGACGGCGCAACGCTTCTGCCGCACGCTGGCCGAGCGCAACCTGTTGTGTCTGGCCTGGCCGCAGGAGTTCGGCGGCGGCGACGCATCGGTGTGGGAGCAGACCGTCGTGCGCGAAGAGATGTGGGCGGCCCACGAGCCGCGCGGCGCGCAGTACATGGGCGTCAACTGGGTCGGGCCGATCATCATGCGCCACGGCAGCGCCGAGCAGCAGCGCAGGCATCTGCCGCCGATCGCCGCGGGCGAGGTGATCTGGTGTCAGGGGTTCTCCGAGCCCGAGGCCGGCTCGGATCTGGCGTCGCTGCGCACATTCGCCCGCCCGGACAAAGACGGCTGGCTGGTCAGCGGTCAGAAGATCTGGACCTCCTACGCGACGATGGCGCAGTGGTGTTTCCTGCTGGCCCGCACCTCCCGCATCGGAGAAGGCGCCACCACGAAGAAGCAACAGGGTCTGACGATCTTCCTCGTCCCGATGGACGATCCCGCTATCACGGTTCGCCCGATCGGCACCATGCTGGGGCCACATCACCTCAACGAGGTGTTCTTCGACGACCTGCGCGTGACCGAGGCCGACGTGCTCGGCACGGTCGATGCGGGGTGGTCGATCGTGCAGGATGTGATGTCGTTCGAACGGGTCGGCATCGCCCGCTACGCGCGCTGCGAACGGCTGCTGGCCGCCGCGCCCGCGGTGTTGGGTGAGCGATGGGACGAGCTGTCGGACGAGTTGCGCGGACGGTGGATACGGATGCTCATGCACTGCCGCCGGGCCCGGCTGCTGGCCTATCGGGTGGTCGCGCTGCAGGACAGCGGCCGGGTCACCCCGGGTGACGCCGCCGCCTACCGCATCGCGGTGACGAAGCTCGACCAGGACAGCGCCGAGGTGTTGATGGATGTCGCTGCCGAGGTCCGCCGCACCGACGCCCGGGCGGGGTGGTTCCTCGGCGAAGTCGAGGACCACTGGCGCTACTCACAGGCGTCCACCGTGTCGTCGGGAAGCATCGAGATGCAGCGAATCCTGTTGTCCCGGGCTATGTTGGCGGGGCGGACATGATCCTCGAACTCAGCGATGACGCACTGGAATACGGTCGGCAGGCCCGGCATGCCTTCGACGCCGCCGGCGGTGACGAGCTCGTTCTGCAGGCCGAAAAAGCGCCCGGTGCAAGGGACTCCCTGGTGGGACCCGTGCTCGCCGGCCTCGGCGCCTGGGAACTCGACCCCCGTTCGGATGCCGACGGAGTCGAGGCTGCCGCGGCGCTGTGCCGCGCCGCCGGATACTGGGCTGTGCCGTACCCGCTGGCCGAACGCCTGGCCGCACCGACCGACCTCGACGCCGACGGTGTGATCGTCGTCGGCGGGAAACGTCCCGCGGCCGCGGTGGCCGGGCTCGATCTGCGGTGGGCGACGGTCGACGTGGCCGGAAATCGGGCCATGGTGAGCGGGCACGGTGAGATCCAGCCGGGCTTCGTCACCGAGCTGGAGCTGTCGTCGGTCGACGATGCGGGCTCCGGTGACGTAGCCCTTGCCCTGACGTTGCCGTGCTGGACGTTGCTCGGCATGCTCGACCGCGCGATCGAACTCACCGTCGCACACGTCACGCTGCGCAAGCAGTTCGGCCAGCCGCTGGCGTCGTTCCAGGGGGTGCAGTTCCAGCTGACCGACGCCGAGGTGGAGCGCAGCGGCCTGGACATCCTGGCCAAGCACGCGCTGTGGAGCGCCACCGGGAACCGTCCCGACGCCATCGCGGATGCACTGGCGCTTCGCCTGGCGGCCATCGAAGCCGCCGACGTCGTGTTCCGGGTGTGCCACCAGCTGCACGGCGCGGTGGGGTTCTGCGACGAGACGACGCTGTCGTGGCTGTCGCGGCACAGCCAACCGCTGCGGCGGCTGCCGTTCGGGCTCTCGGCGACGCGCGAGGAGCTGGCCAACGTCGCCGGCCGCCGAGGATTGGCGGGGTTGTTCGCATGAACCCAGCCGAAGCCGAACCAGCCGAAGCCGAACCAGCCGAAGCTGAAGAAATGCACCACAATCCGTCGGATTCCCCACAACAAGCCCGGTTTCGGCGCGAGGTCCGCCAGTGGTGCCGCGAACACATCCCGCGCGACTGGCGGGTGACCCAATCCGGGGTCGACGAAGCGGAATTCGTCCGGTTCCAGAAGGCGTGGTTCGCCGAACTGCACAGTGCCGGGTACGCGGTGCCGCACTGGCCTGCGGAGTGGGCCGGCGGGCCGCCCACGCGAGGAGGCGATCCGGTGATGTCGGTCGAGAACCAGGTGGTGCTCTACCAGGAACTTGCGGCACACGATGCCCCGCGGCTGGTGCTGGCGTTCGTCGGCATCCATCACGCGGCTTCGACGCTGCTGGTGGCGGGCACCGAGAAGCAGCGTCGGCGGCATCTGCCGGCGATCCTCGACGGGGAGATCTGGGTCCAGGGTTTCTCCGAGCCCGAAGCCGGATCCGACCTCGCCTCGCTGCGCACCACCGCGCGCCGCACCGGCGACAGCTTCGTCGTCAACGGCCAGAAGCTCTGGGCCAGCGGCGCTCGGCACGCCGACTGGTGCCTGCTGCTGGCCCGCACCGACCCCGACGCCCCGAAACGGAAGGGGATCTCGTACCTCCTGATGGACATGTCGGCACCGGGCGTCGACGTGCGGCCCATCCGCAACGCGGTCGGCGACTCCCACTTCTGTGAGATCTTCCTCGACGACGTCGTGATCCCGGCCGACAACCTGATCGGTGCGGAGAACGCGGGCTGGCAGGTGGCGCAGGCGACGCTGGGCGCCGAACGGGGGATGACGATGCTGGAACTGGCCGAGCGTCTCGCCCACGCCGGGTTCCGCCGGCTGGTGGAGACCGCGCCCGTCGACGACCCGGTCGTCGCAGACCGGCTGGCGCAGTTCGAGATCGAGATCACGGGTCTGCGCGGGATGTGCCGGCGCGTGGTCGAAGGCGCCGCCGGAGGACCGGCTGACGCGTCGATCGTCAAGCTGTATTACAGCGAGCTGCTGCAGCGTCTCACCGATTTCGCCGTCGAGATCAGCGGTCCACACGCACACACCGCGTTGACCAAGCCGATGTCCAGCGGATGGGAATCCGGCTCCTGGGTACTGGATTTCGTCGGTTCGTGGGAGTGGACGATTCCGGGTGGAGCCAGCGAGATCCAGCGCAGCATCATCGCCGAACGCGGTCTGGGTTTGCCGCGGGAGCCGAGTGTGGCGTGATGGCAGACGACTTCACCGAATTCCATGACGAGCTACGCGCGGTGGCCGGCGACCTGCTCGCCAAGGACCGCGAGCCGGGGTGGCAGGAGCTGGTCGACGCAGGCTGGGTCGGCATCGAGGTACCCGAAGGCCTCGGCGGCGCCGGGGCCTCCTTCGCCGAGACCGCGATACTGCTCGACCAGATCGGCCGCGCCGCCGGTGCCACGGGCTACCTCGGTAACGGGGTGCTGACGGTCGGCGCGTTGGCGGCTGCGGCAGGACCCGACAGCGAGGCTCTGCTCGGCCAGGTGGCCCGGGGCGAGCAGCGGATGGCGGTGGTCTTCGGCGAGTTCGCGCTGGACGGCACCCGACTGTCGGGACATGCCGAGTTCGTCCCGGATGCCGTCGGCGCCGACCACCTGCTCGTCCTCATCGGCAGCGCCACCGGCGCCGGTCTGGCCGTCGTGCCCAGCGGGGAGCTGACCGTCGCGGCGCAACCGGTACTCGACGAGACGCGGCGCCTGGCCACCGTCACGGCCGACTCCGCTCCGGTGGCCACCGTGCTGGGCTTCGCCGACGATCGAGCGGCCGCCGTGCTGCTGGACCGCGCCGCCGTCGCGATCGCATGCGACAGCCTCGGCATCGCCGAGCGGATGCTCACCGCCACGGTCGATTACGTGCGGGTGCGCCATCAGTTCGGGCGCCCCATCGGCTCGTTCCAGGCCGTCAAACACGCCTGCGCCGACATGCTCGTCGACATCGAGGTGTCCCGTCGGCTCGTCGCCGACGCGGTGGCGCTGGTGGCCGCCGGCGGGGACACCGAGATCGCGGCGGCCATGGCCAAGGCGCATGCCACGTCCACGGCCGTCGCCGTGGCCGGCAAGGCGATGCAGCTGCACGGCGGCATCGGCTACACCTGGGAAAGCGGCATCCACGCCTTCCTCAAACGCGCCGCGCTGAACCGTTCGCTGTTCGGTTCTCCTGCCGCGCACCGCAAGAAGCTCGCGAAGCGCTATTCGACCCGATGAAAAGGAAATGACGATGGGTGTACCTGTCTACAAACGCATTCTCGACCTCTTCGAGGCAGAGGGCGTGAACACGCTGTTCGGCATTCCTGACCCGAACTTCGTGCACATGTTCTCCGAGGCGCATGCGCGTGGCTGGTCCGTGGTCGCGCCGCACCACGAGCTCAGTGCCGGGTTCATGGCCGAAGCGGCCTCCCGGATGACGGGCAGGCCGGGTCTGTGCATCGGGACTCTGGGACCGGGTGTGGCCAACATCGCCGGGGCCATGATGTGCGCGTTGGTGGAGAACTCGCCGGTGATCTTCCTCGGCGGGCAGCGGGCCCGCGTCACCGAACGCCGGGTCCGCCGGGGCCGAATCCAGTTCGTGCAGCAGGAAGGCCTGTTCGCGCCGTCGGTCAAGTACAGCAGCTCCATCGAGTACGCCGACCAGACCGACGAGATCATCCACGAGGCGATTCGCAGGTCGATGTCCGGTACCCCCGGCCCGTCGTACGTCGAGTTCCCGTCGCACGTCATCCTGGAAGAGCTCGATCTCGGGAAGGCGCCCGAGCCCTCGGCCTACCGGCTGGTGAACCAGGGCGCGGGTGCCCGCGAGGTCGCCGAGGCGGCGGAGCTGATCCGGGCGGCCAAGAGCCCCGTGCTGTTGGTCGGCCACGGGGTGCACACCTCTCGCACCCAGCAGCAGGTCAAGGAACTGGCCGAGTTGATGGCCTGCCCGGTGATCCAGACCTCGGGCGGAACGTCGTTCATCCCCGGCCTGCAGGACCGCACCTTTCCCTACCTGTTCTCGCCGGCCGCCAACCAGGCGGTGGAGGAATCCGATCTGTGTGTCGCGTTGGGTACCGAACTCGGTGAACCCATGCACTACGGGCGCACCCAGCATTGGGCAGACAACGACGCGAATCGCAAATGGGTGCTGGTCGAGCAGGACCCGACGGCCATCGGTGTGAACCGCCGGATCGACGTCCCGCTGGTGGGTGATCTGCGCGGCGTCGTCCCCCAGCTCGTCGAGGCCTTGAAATCCGGCCCGCGTTCTCCGTCCGACAGCCTCGACACGTTGATCAAGGCGAACGACGCCGAGCTGGCGCGGGTCGCCGACGAGGCGCCGAGCGGACGCACGCCGGTACACCCGGCGCGCTTCGTCGTGGAGGCCACCAAGGCGTTCGACGAGTTCGCCGAGGACGGCATCATGGTGCGCGACGGGGGCGCCACGGTGATCTTCCAGTGGACCTATTCGCAGACCAAGCCGCGCGACGTGATCTGGAATCAGAACTTCGGTCACCTCGGAACCGGCCTGCCCTACGCGGTCGGCGCGTCGGTGGCCGAGGGCCGCAGCAGGCCGATCATGTTGCTGACCAGCGACTCGGCGTTCCTGTTCCACGTCGCCGAGCTGGAAACCGCGGTGCGGGAGAAGCTTCCGTTGGTGTGCGTGGTGGGGGTGGATCATCAGTGGGGACTGGAGGTGGGCGTGTACAAACGCACCTTCGAGCAACCGTCACCGCAGCCCGGTGTGCACTGGAGCAAGGACGTCCGGATGGACAAGATCGGTGAGGGCTTCGGCTGCCACGGTGAATATGTCGAGAAGGAAGACGAGATCGGTCCGGCCATCCAGCGGGCCTACGCCAGCGGCAAGCCGGCCGTCGTGCACGTCTGCATCGACCCGAAGGCGAACTCCGAAGAGATGCCCAAATACGACCGCTTCCGGACCTGGTATGCAGAAGGCACCCAGTAACGGTTCCGACTGAGGGAGAGTGGAGTCATGCGCGAATACCTGAAGTTCTACATCGACGGCACCTGGGTCGATCCGGTGCGGCCCAACACCCTCGAGGTCGACAACCCGACCACCGAGCAGGTCTCCGGCGTCATCGCGATCGGCTCGGCCGCCGACGTCGACGTCGCGGTGCAGGCGGCCCGCAGGGCGTTCGCCTCGTGGTCGCAGAGCACCCGCGAGGAGCGCCTCGATGTGCTGCAGGCGATCCAGGCCGAGTATCAGAAACGGTCGGGCGACCTGGCGGACGCGGTGAGCGAGGAGATGGGCGCTCCGCCGTCGCTGGCGGCCGGACCTCAGGTGGCGATGGGAGCCGGTCACCTCATGACCGCCATCGACGTCCTGAAGAACTTCTCGTTCGAAGAGCAGCTCGGCAACACGCTGGTGGTCAAGGAGCCGATCGGGGTCTGCGGACTGATCACGCCGTGGAACTGGCCGATCAACCAGATCGCGTGCAAGGTGTTCCCGGCGTTGGCGACCGGGTGCACGATGGTGCTCAAGCCGTCGGAGGTCGCCCCGTACTCGGCGCAGATCTTCACCGAGATCATTGACGCCGCAGGCGTTCCCGCCGGGGTCTACAACCTGGTCTACGGCGACGGGCCGGGTGTGGGCGTGGCGCTGTCCAGCCACCCCGACGTCGACATGGTGTCGTTCACCGGATCGACCCGAGCCGGGGTGGAGGTCGCCCGCAACGCTGCGCCCACCGTCAAACGGGTCACGCAGGAGCTGGGCGGCAAGAGCCCCAACATCGTGCTCGACGACGACGCCTTCGCCGACAGCGTGACCGCCGGGGTCGCCACGATGATGCTCAACAGCGGACAGAGCTGCAACGCGCCCTCGCGGATGCTGGTGCCCAACTCGCGCATGGAGGAGGCCAAGAAGATCGCCCGCGCCGTCATCGAGGGCGTCAAGGTCGGCGACCCCTCAGACAAGAAGGCAATCGGTCCCGTGGCGTCGCAGGCGCAGTTCGAGAAGATCCAGGGGTTGCTCCAGAAGGGCATCGACGACGGCGCCACGGTCGTGGCCGGGGGCACCGGCCGGCCGGAGGGCCTGGAGACCGGCTACTACGTCAAACCGACGGTGTTCGCCGATGTCAGCAACGACATGACGATCGCGCGCGAGGAGATCTTCGGGCCGGTGCTGTGCATTCTCGGCTACGACGATCTCGACCAGGCCGTCGAGATCGCCAACGACACCGAGTACGGCCTTGCCGGCTACGTCTCGGGAGCTGATCTGGACGCGGCCCGAGCGGTGGCGCGGCGCATCCGTGCCGGTTCGGTCGCGATCAACCACGGCTTCGACCTGAACGCCCCCTTCGGTGGCTACAAACGCAGCGGAAACGGCCGCGAGTGGAGCAGCTTCGGCTTCGACGAGTATCTGGAGACGAAAGCCACGCTGGGTTACGCGCCGGCGTAGCCCACGGTTGCGGCGGCCCCGGGGCGGAAACCGCGACCCGGGGCGCCGCCACCCTTCGACGGGTCGATGAGTTTTCCGGTCGGCGACGGTCAGCACGGGTGTCGTGATCCCTGACCTTCGAGGAGCTGCCATGCCCGTCCGCGAATCCGCCCCGCTCGGCGCACCGATCTGGATCGACCTCACCACCTCCGACCTGGACGCCGCGCAGGAGTTCTACGGCGCCGTCTTCGGCTGGACGTTCGAGTCCTACGGTCCCGAATACCACGGCTATCTCAACGCCCTGTGCGATGGCCGGCCGGTCGCCGGGATGATGGCCAACGATCCGCAGTGGGACATGCCGGACGGCTGGACCGTCTATCTGCACACCGCCGATATCCGTGCCACCCTCGCACAAGCCGCGGCGGCCGGCGCGGTGCTGTGCGCCGAGGGCGGCGCTGAGCCGATGGAGATCAAGGACAAGGGCTGGATGTCGGTGTTCGTCGATCCCGCCGGTGCGGTGGTCGGGCTGTGGCAACCCGGCGGGCACCGTGGTTTCGAGGTGGTCGGAGAAGCCGGCGCGCCCGCTTACCATCAGCTGACCGCCCGCGACTACGGCGCGGCACTGAAGTTCTACCGCGATGTGTTCGGCTGGCAGACCGAGACCGTCTCTGACACCGACGAATTCCGCTACAGCACCGCCCTGTTCGACGGTGACGCGCTGCTTGGTGTGATGGATGGATCGGTGCTGCCCGAGCAAACCACATCGACGTGGACGGTGTTCCTCGGCGCCGACGACGTCGACAAGACCGTCGACCTGATCGTCGAGCGGGGTGGCAGCGTTCTGCGCGCTGCGGAAGACACCCCGTACGGGCGGTTGGCGGCCGTGGCCGATCCGACCGGCGCCGGGTTCAACCTGACTTCGCTCGCCGACAGATGACATGGGTCGCCTACGCTCGATAATGCCTCGTTGACGAATGAGGACTGATGAGGTCGCTCGTTGACGGATGAGTAAGGCTTGACGTGGCGGGTAGCCCCTGCGCCAAGATAGGCAGGGGGTGACGAAGTCATGACGAATGCGACAAAACGGAAGCTGCCCGACGTCGTGGTCACCGGCGTCGCGATGACGACTGCGCTGGGCACCGACGTCGACACGACCTGGCAGGCGCTGCTGGACGGCCGAAGCGGGATCCGGCTGCTCGAGGACGAGTCCATCACGCGCTACGACCTGCCCGTTCGGATCGGCGGACATCTGTTGGAGACGTTCGACGACCAGTTATCCGAGCACGAGGTCGAACACCTGTCCTATGTGCAACGGATGGCCATGGTGTTGTCGCGGAGGGTCTGGCGCGACGCCGGAGAACCCGAGGTCGACACCCGTCGGCTGGCGGTGTCGATCGGCACCGGCGCCGGCGGGGTCGAGCGCCTCGTGTTCGCCTACGACGACCTGCGCGCCGGCGGTGTCGAGGCGGTGGCGCCCGACACGGTGCCGATGTATGTGCCCAGCGGCCCCTCCACCGCGGTCGCGGTGGAACGGCACGCGGGGGCCGGCGTCTTCACGCCGGTGTCGGCGTGCGCGTCGGGGTCCGAGGGCGTCGCGGCGGCTTGGCGCCAGATCGTGCTCGGTGAGGCCGACATCGCGATCTGCGGCGGCGTGGAGTCGCGAATCGAAGCGGTGTCGATCGCCGGATTCGCCAAGATGCGGATCGTGCTGTCGCGCAACAACGAGGATCCCGCGGGTGCCTGCCGGCCGTTCGACCGGGACCGCGACGGTTTCGTCTTCGGCGAGGGCGGCGCGCTGATGGTCATCGAGACCGAGGAGCACGCCAAGGCCCGCGGAGCCCGGATCCTGGGCCGCCTGATGGGGGCGAGTGTGACGTCCGATGGGTTCCACATGGTGGCCCCCGATCCCAACGGCAGACGGGCCGGGTTCGCGATGACCCGGGCGATGCAGCTGGCCGGTCTGCAGCCCAGCGACATCGATCACGTCAACGCCCATGCGACCGGGACCACGGTCGGGGACGTGGCCGAGTCGGTGGCGATCAACAACGCGATGGGCGAGCATCGCCCGGCAGTGTTCGCGCCCAAGGCCGCCCTCGGGCATTCCGTAGGCGCGGTCGGTGCGGTGGAGGCGGTGCTGACGCTGCAGGCGCTGCGGCACGGGGTGGTGCCGGCGACACGCAACCTGAAGAACCTCGACCCCGACGTGCACCTGGACGTCGTCGCCGGTTCGCCGCGCCCGGGCAACTACCGCTATGCGCTGAGCAATTCGTTCGGCTTCGGTGGCCACAATGTGTGTTTGGCGTTCGGCCGGTACTAACTAGGTTCAACCGGTCGAAGCAACACCCTGAAATTTGGAGGGTGTTCGATGGTTCGTCGGCAGCAAGCAGCGGATCGTGCGGTTGCGCGTGCGATGAGGTCGCCGGGGGCGCCGCGGCTTCAGCGCGAGATCGAGCGGTTGTTTTGGATCGAGATTGCCAAGGGCCTCTTGCCGGCGGTCGCTGCCCTCGCTGTCGGCGTGTCGGCGCCGGTCGGGCAGCGGTGGTTCCACAACGCTGGCGGCATGCCACCGTTCGATCTCACGCCATTGTCGGGACGTTACCTGTCTTTCCATGAGCGCGAGGAGATCGCGCTGCTGAGGGTCCAAGGTGCTGGAGTCCGCCGGATCGCTCGGGCGATTGGTCGAGATCCCTCCACCGTCTCGCGTGAGCTGCGCCGCAACGCTGCCACTCGCGGATACACATCCGAGTACCGCGCGTCGGTTGCACAGTGGAAGGCCGAGCTGAGCGCCAAGCGCCCGAAGCCGGCCAAACTGGTCACCAATGAGAGGCTGCATGCCTATGTCCAGGAACGGTTGTCGGGCCAGATAAGCAGACCCGACGGTTCGATCGTGGCCGGGCCGCAGCGACCGCGATGGACCGGCAACAACAAGCCACACCGCAAAGACCGAGCATGGGTTGTTAGCGACGGTTGAAAACCAGGCCAGAAACGACGGCTGAAAAGTAGGCCACCCGATCTGATTGGATGGGTGATCTCCTTGGAGGACTGGGCGTTGATCCGGCATCTTCACCGCAGCGAGGGTTTGTCGCAGCGGGCTATTGCACGACAGCTCCGCATCGCGCGTGACACTGTCGCGGATGCGTTGGCCAGTGACGGGCCGCCGAAGTATCAGCGGGCGCCGGCGCCCTCGGCGATTAGCGCGGTCGAGCCGCAGGTCAGGGCGCTGTTGATGGCGTATCCGCAGATGCCGGCGACGGTGATCGCCGAGCGGGTGGGCTGGACGGGGTCGATCTCGTGGTTCCGCGAGCGGGTGCGGGCCATCCGGCCGGAATACCTGCCCGCTGATCCTGTTGATCGGCTCGACCATCCCCCGGGGCGGGCAGTGCAGTGTGACCTGTGCTTCCCGCCGGTCAAGATGCCCGTCGGGTTCGGTCAGCAGGCGATGCTGCCGGTGCTGGTGATGGTGGCGGCGTTCTCACGGTTCATCGCCGCGGTGATGCTGCCGTCGCGCCAGACGATGGACCTGGTCGCCGGGATGTGGCAGCTGCTCTCGGGCAGCTTCACCGCGGTGCCTCATGAGCTGTGGTGGGACAACGAAGCCGGGATCGGGCGCCGGGGCCGGCTCACCGAGCCGGTGACGGCGTTGATGGGCACACTGGGATCACGCATGGTGCAGCTCAAACCCTACGATCCCGAATCGAAGGGCATCGTCGAGCGGGCCAACCGATACTTGGAGACCTCGTTTCTGCCCGGCCGCACGTTCGAATCACCACTGGACTTCAATGCACAACTGGCACTGTGGCTTCCGACGGCGAACAGTCGCACGGTGCGAGCACTCGGCGCCCGCCCGGTCGATGTTGTTGATGTTGATCGAGACGCCATGTTGACCCTGCCACCAGTGGCCCCGGTCATCGAGACCGTCACCGCGGTGCGGTTGGGCCGTGACTACTACGTGCGGGTGGCCGGCAACGACTACTCGGTCGACCCGACGGCGATCGGTCAACTGGTCGAGGTGCGCACCACCCTGGCTGAGGTAACCGTCGCCCGCTCAGGTCGTGTGCTGGCCCGTCATCAGCGGTGCTGGGCGGCTCGTCAAACCCTGACCGATCCCGACCACGTGCAGACCGCCGCGCAGCTGCGCCACCAGTTCCAACACCGAACCGGCGTAACAGAGCCCGAGCATCCGGTCCGCGATCTGGCTGACTACGACCGCGCCTTCGGAGTCGATTTCACCGGCACCGGCACCGACGGTGAGGTGGCGTGATCATGGCCGAGGATCCGCTCAAAGCGGTGCTGCACTACGCGCGGGTGCTCAAAGCGCCACGCATCCGCGACAGCGCGGCACGGCTGGCCGACCAAGCCCGCGACGGCGGTTGGAGCCATGAGGAATACCTGGCTGCGGTCCTCTCGCGGGAAGTCGCCGCGCGCGAGGCCTCCGGAGCGGCCATCCGAATCCGTTCAGCAGGCTTCCCGACCCGTAAATCATTGGAGGACTTCAACTTCGATCATCAACCAGCACTGAACCGGGACATGATCGCCCACCTGGGCACCAGCGCATTCCTGGCCAAGGCCAGCAATGTCGTGCTGCTCGGGCCGCCCGGAACCGGGAAGACACATCTGGCGATCGGACTGGCGATCAAAGCCGCTCAAGCCGGCCACCGCGTCGCGTTCGCCACCGCCGTGGACTGGGTCGCCCGCCTCAAAGCCGCCCACCACGCCGGGCGTCTGCCTGCTGAGCTGGCCAAGCTGCGCCGCATCGGACTCCTCGTCGTCGACGAGGTCGGCTACATCCCCTTCGAACAAGACGCCGCCAACCTGTTCTTCCAGCTCGTCTCCAGCCGCTACGAACACGCCTCGCTGATCTTGACCTCCAACCTGCCCTTCGCCCGCTGGGGCGACGCCTTCGGCGACCAGGTCGTCGCGGCCGCGATGATCGACCGCATCGTCCACCACGCCGAGGTCCTGACCCTCAAAGGATCCAGCTACCGCCTCAAAGACACCGGAATCGACACCCTGCCCTCCGCACGGGCAGACAACACGGCACAATAACCACGACCACGTGGCCTACTTTTCGACCGTCGCCACCGGCCTACGTTTCGACCGTCGTCAACATGGGTGCAGGCCTGGAGTCCAGAGCAGATTGCCAACCGGATCAAGCTCGACTTCCCCGATGATGAGTCCATGCGTATCAGCCACGAGGCGATCTATCAGTCGCTCTACATTGAAGGCCGCGGTGCGCTCAAGCGCGAGCTGGTCTGGTGTCTTCGCACCGGGCGAGCTCTACGCGCGCCACGGGAGCGGTCCCGCCGCAAGGCCTGGGCGCACGTCACACCGGAGACGCTGATCAGCGAACGCCCCGCAGAAGTTGCTGATCGCGCGGTTCCTGGGCACTGGGAAGGCGATCTACTGATCGGACTGGAGCGCTCAGCCATCGGCACCGTCGTCGAACGCACAACGCGATTCACCATGCTCGTCCACCTGCCCGCGAGCAGGGTTACCGGCACAAGCACACGATCAAGAACGGTCCAGCCCTGGCTGGCTACGGCGCGATCACCATGAAAAACACACTGGCCGAGACGATGTCGACTCTGCCTGATCAGCTGGCGCGATCTCTGACCTGGGACCGAGGCAAGGAGATGTCCGCGCACGCCCAGTTCAAGGTGGAGACGGGTATACCTGTGTTCTTCGCCGACCCGCAATCACCATGGCAACGCGGAACGAATGAGAACACCAATGGTCTTTTAAGGCAGTACTTTCCGAAAGGAACCGACCTCTCCCGATGGACCGCAGAGGACATCGAAGCCGTCGCTCACGCCCTCAACACCAGACCCCGCAAGACACTCGGCTGGAAAACGCCCGCGGAGGCATTCAACGACCAGCTACGCTTGCTCCAACAAGCCGGTGTTGCGACAACCGATTGAATCCGCCCTAGTTGCGACGATCTCTGTGCGTGACCCAGGCCAGAGGTGAAGATGGGGAGATCCAAAGATCTACGTCAAGGCGGCCACGCTTACCTCACGCACGGCCGCCCAGCAGCGAGAACAACGCGAACGACGGATCATCCGGGCCGAGGCTGCCTTTCGGAGAATCCCTGACCATCGGGTGACGGAGGTCCACCGACGACGGGTCATGCACGTGGGCCCAATCGGTGACGATGGTCCGCTCGAGGAATCTCCAGGTGCCGTCGCGCTTCTGGTACTTGTCGAGGTACCGCCCACCGACGATGACCTCGGTCTCACCGTGTTTCGCGGCGAAAGTGTGGGTGGCGATGCTGTAGATCTCACCCTCCGCGCGATCGCCGTCGATCGCGAAGTTCACGGTCGTGATGTGATGCTGCATCGACCTCAGATGCTTACGGGAAGCGGCGAGCCTGCCGAGGAAGTCGTCGACCGAACCCGTCGAGAAAGCCCCGTGCCCGTCCACCGCGTCGGGGTGGTACATCCCGCGCAGCGTCTCGGTGTCGCCGCGGTCCACGGCGCGGCAGTATCCGTGCACCAACTTGCGCAGCGCATGCTCGTCGAGCATCTCCTGCAGGACCGGGTCTGGTGGCGCCATCGACATCGTGCCACGGTAGCGGAACGTCCGTCACCCGCATCGCGACGTTCACCTGGAACGACGAGCCTGACGGCCAGGCCTTGCGATGAGCAATTCGTTCGGCTTCGGTGGCCACAACGTGTGTTTGGCCTTCGATCGCTACCAGAGCGTGCCCGGCACGCTGCGCGCGACGGCCGGTAGAGGTGAAGATGGGGAGATGGCCAGTCCCAAGATCTATGTCAAGGCGTGCATCAACGGTGCCCGCACTCCGGACCAGCATCCGCACCTGCCCGTCACGCCCGAGCAACTCGCCTCCGAAGCGGTGGCCGCACACCGGGCGGGGGCGCTGGCGGTGCACATGCATCCCAAGAACGCCGACGGGGTGGACTCGCTGATGGCTGCTGAGGTGGATGCGGCGGTGTCCGCGGTGCGCCATGCCGCTCCGGGGCTGCCGCTGGGGGTGACGACCGGGTATTGGGCGTTGCCCGATGCCCAGCAGCGGCTGCGCGCCGTCGAGAGCTGGACCGTGCTGCCCGACTTCACGTCGTTGAACTGGCACGAGCCCGGGTCACCCGAGCTCGCCGAGGTCATCCTCGGCCGGGGTCTGGGTGTCGAGGTGGGCATCTTCCATGCCGAGGCCGCCGAGTCGTGGGCCGCGTCGGACATCGCCCCGCACTGCATGCGGGTGATGATCGAGCTGGGTCCCGACGGTGACGTGGCGACGGCGGACGAACTGATCTCACTGGTGGGCGCGGCGGGCTCACCGGCGCCGGTTCTGCTGCACGGTCTCGACGAAAGTTGTTGGCCACTGCTCGAACACGCGGGGGTGAGGGGAGTGCAGACCCGCATCGGCATGGAGGACACCCTGCGGCTGCCCGACGGATCCACCGCCGAGGACAACGCTGCGCTGGTGTCCGCCGCGGTCGAGCTGCTCAGTCGGTAGACGCGCCCAGGACGAAGTCGGCGAAATCGAACCCGGGCACGACGACGCAGCTGACCAGGCAGGGCTCGTCGCCGCGTGGCACGGCGCGCTGCCAATGTCCGGGCGGCACGACGTACTGCGGGCTCTCACCGGCCATGATGTCGGCCCCCAGCACGTGCGTCGTCGCGTCGTGCTGCTCGGCGCCGACCTCGAGCAGTAGCGGACCCCCGGAGTGATACAGCCACAGCTCGGCGCTGCGAACGGTGTGCCAGGCGGACTGTTGGCCGGGCATGAGCAGGAACAGGATCGCGGTTCCGGCGTTGCGGGGACCGGTGTAGTCGGGCGGGAGCACCGATTGCGGAATCCTCAGATCGCTGCGCCAGGTCTCACGGAACCAGCCGCCCTCGGGGTGCGGGGAAAGGTCCAGCCGACGCGCCCATTCGGGGAGATCGCTCATCGGTTCACCCTAGTAGTCTTTGCCCATGGTTCGCGCGTATCCGGGTTGGCTGGTCGCGCTGTGTGCGCTGGTGGTCGCCATCAGCGCATGGTTGCCGTGGCTGCGGTCGTCGGCCGCGGGCGGCGGACGCGCCAACGGCATCGGCGGTGTCGCCGGCGCCATGCCGGTGCCCCCGCCCGGCTTCGGCGTCGGACAGCTGATCGTCTTGTTGGCGGCGGCGCTGGTCGTTGCCGGGGCGATGGCGGCTCGCGGAATATCCGCACGAATGGCTTCTACTGGTGCGCTGACCATTTCGGTGGCGATCGTGGTCCTGGCCGTCTGGTACTACCGGCTCTACGTCTACCCTCCGGTATCGGCTGCCTACGGACTCTACGTGGCCGGGTCGGTGGCCTTGGTCGCCGCGGTACTGTCGGTGTGGACGATGCTGGCGGTCTGGCGGTCGACGCCGTCGTCCGTGCGCGGAGCCTCGTGACGATGCTCGTCGAGCCGGTGGCACTGACCGGGCAGCGCTGGGTGAATCTGGAACCGCTTGGCCGTGAGCACCTTCCGGAGATCGACGCAGTGGCTGCCGACGGCGAGCTGGGCGGACTGTGGTTCACCGGCGCGCCCAAGGCCGGCTCGGCCGCGCAATGGGTCGATGCGCGGCTGACGGTGCAGAGCCCGGCGACCGGCCTGACGTTCGTGGTGCGCGACATGGGCGGCACGTTGATCGGTTCGTCGAGTTACCTGAATGTCGACGGACCCAACCGTCGCCTCGAGATCGGTCACACGTGGTACGCCGCGCCGGCGCGCCGAACCGGCGTCAACGCCGAGACCAAGCTGTTGATGCTGGGACATGCATTCGACGAATTGGGTTGTGTCGCTGTCGAGTTCCGAACCCATTTCTTCAACGCGGCCAGCCGTGCCGCCATCGAACGGTTGGGCGCCAAACTGGACGGCGTCCTGCGTAGCCACCAGCTGCTGCCCGACGGATCTCGTCGCGACACGATGGTCTATTCGATCCTGGACATCGAATGGCCGGCCGTGCGGTCCAACCTGCTCTTCCGGCTGGACCGCAACGGCTGACCGGGCCGGTTACTCGGATTCGACCGTCGTCGGTTGGATGGACTTCTGATTGCCGGAATGGCTGACCTCGACCTTGCGCGGTTTGGCCTTCTCGGCCACCGGAATCGTCACCGTGAGCACGCCGTTCTCGTAGGTCGCCGAGATCGCCGCGGAGTCGACCCCGTCACCCAGGGAGAGTTGGCGCCGGTAGGTGCCGAAGAACCTCTCGTTGGCCAGCCACTGGGCGGACTCGTCAGACCTGGCGGTGCGGTGCGCGGAGATCGTCAACGTGCCGTTGTCGACGTTGACGTCCACCGAGCCGGGGTCGACGCCGGGCAGGTCGGCGGTCAGGACGTAGTGGTCGTCGATCTTGCAGAGGTCCATGGGCATGAACCGGGGGGAGCGATTCGATCCGGTCTGGCTGGTCAGCAAGCCCCGGGTCAGAGCGTCAAGGTCACTGAACGGATCAAAGCGAAGCACAGCAATCCACCTCCTATGTCACGTCAGAGCCCGCCACCCCGGCGGGCAGCCAAATCACTGTGCACCAGCGAGATTAGCACTCTCGGACCGAGAGTGCCAGCACTGCAAGCGGGAAATTCTCCGATGGCACGGTTGCGCCGCAGCGGTGTTTGTCACCCAGCCACGGGCATGATGTGCGAACCACGCAGACGTTCGCCGCACCGGCTGCACTCCAGCACCGGAACGAAGCGGCGGCCACACCTGTTGTGGGTGAGCACGACCGCCGGTCCCTGCGCACCGCCGAACACGTTCTGCGCCCAGTGCAGCGCGCACACCAACACCGGGAAGAACGCCCGGCCCTTCTCCGTCAGGACGTACCCGTCGTCGTGGCGGGCCAGAATCTCCTCTGCGGTGAACGTCGACAACCGCGCCGCGACGGTGCCCGGTGGCGCGCCGAGCTGCTGTTGGAAGTCGGTGAACCGGCAGACACCGACGAAGGCCGCCACCAGGAGAGCGAATGCCCACCGATCGCCGATCACACTCATGGTCTGGGGGAAGAGCACGCCCGCGCTCGACCGCCGATGTGGCGACCGACGGCGGTTGGCCGACGCGGGGATCGACCGCTGCCACGACCCGGTCGGCCCCCACCGGGCGCTGACCTCGCCGTGGACGACGGGCTCACTGCAGGACCGGCAGGCCACTCGCGGTTCGAAGCTGCTCCGGCACAGACTGTGCCGCATGGACGGTAGCGGCTGGGCGTGGTCGGGAACCCAGGCGCGTTCCCACGCCCAGACCGAGGTGAGCATCGGCCACAGCGCGCGGCTGCGAGCGGTGGTGAGGTACTCCGAGCGGGACGGGCGGGTCTGATACTCCCGTCGGATCAGCAGCTCGTCGCCGACCATCGACTGCAGCCGTGAGGTCAATACCGCACTCGAGATCGGCAGGGCCGCAGCGAACTCGGCGTAGCGGCGGGCGCCGAGAAGGGCCTGCTGGACGATCAACAGCGTCCACTCGTCGCCCAGGACGCCCAGCATCCGCGCGACCGCATTGGGCTGGTCGGGCAATCAGAGTCCGATCGCCGCAGCAGCGGTGTCGGTGTCGCGCCACCGCCGCAGCTCGGCACCCGCGACCCACGTCGAGTGGGTTCCACTCGAGATACGTTCGGGCAGCGCGATGGTGCACACCGGACCGTCGCCCACCCGGGCGGCGTCGAAGACCAGGCAGAAGGACGCGTCCGCGGCCATGTCGGTCGTCAAGGTCACCAGGTATCCGTCGTCCTCGGCGTTGCCGCCGGGGCGGGGAGCCATCGCTGTCTCACTGCCGTAGACGCCGTCACCGAAGGTGAACGACTCCTCCGCCCCCGTCTGCAGGTCGTGGCGGACCAGGCCGTCGAACAGGAACCACCCGGGTTTCGCGGTCGCGGCGTAGGCGTAGCGGTAGGGGCGTCCGGCGTGGACGGGGTTGATCATCCCGAATTCGGAGATGGTGTCGGTGAGCTGCTCCTCGCGCACCGCACCGGTTCTCAGGTTGAATCGCCAGCGATGCAGCCGCGCCTGCATGCGGTCGAGCGCCAGGAACCGGAAAGCGCGCTGCCACTTGGTTCCCGCGCCGTCGTCGGCAGGTTCGGGATCCCCCTGGTAGAAGCCGTCGAGCACGATCTCGTCGCCGTCTTCGAACGCATTCGGGAAGTGCAGGACGTACGTGGGGTCGGCCTCGAACCAGCGGATCTGGGAGGTGTCACCGCGCCGGGGCAGCACCGCGAACCGGGAGGGGATGTCGCGGTGGAAGCGGGGGAGATGCACGTTGTGCTCGAGGAACGCGGGATCCCAGAACAGCGGGAAGTCATTGAAGATGACGTAGTTGTCGGTGAAGGCCATGTCGTGGGGCAGCCGCGGCCCGGGCAGCGGCACATCGGTGCGGTGTACGACGTCACCGTCGGCGCTGACCACCCCGTATCGCAGGTAAGGCGACTGCTTGCTGTAGCTGAAGTACAGCAATTCTCCGGTGCGCTCGTCGACTTTGGGGTGTGCGGAAACCCCCCAGTCCGAGGGAAACCCGCCGTGCCAGTCCTCCTTGCCGAGCGCGGCGCCGGTGCAGGGGTCGGTGCGGTACAGGTCGCCGCACTGATAGTGGCTCGTCAACGCCATCCCGCGGTGCACCACGACGTCCGTGGACGATGCATCCTTCATCAACGTCCGTGCACCCCAGCCGTGGTCGACGCGGGCCAGTTCGACGGGTTCGGCGATGCCCGGCCACAGCGGCCCGCCCGCCCGGTTCTCCGCGTCGAAGCCGTCGGTGCGCACGAACCTGTTGCGGTAGAACGCCTTCCCGTCCCGAAAGCCGACGATGTGCAGCATGCCGTCGCCGTCGAACGGGTGGTAGTTCTTCAGTGCCGGGTGCAGCGGGTTCTCGGTGTTGCGTAGATACACGCCGTCGAGGTCGGCCGGCAGCTCTCCGGCGACGACGGTGAGGTCGTCGGAATCCCACTCGCACGTCTGTGGACGCCACGGACCGGTCCGGTAGGGATGGTCGTCATCCTCGGGCAGCGTCGACAGGAACTTGCCGACGATCTCGGCGTGGGTCACGACACACTCCCTACGACGAAGCTGACGGTGGTGGATGTGCTGCCGCCGAAGTTCAGGGTCGCGAACATCGCAGCACCATCGACCTGGTAGTCACCGGCGGTACCGCTGACCTGTCGCGCGGCGTCGAGCAGCATCCGGATTCCCGATGCGCCGACGGGATGCCCGCCGCCGATCAGACCGCCACTGGGGTTGATCGGTAGCCGCCCGCCCCGCTCGATCTCGCCGTTCTCGATGGCCTTCCACGACTCACCGGGACCGGTCAACCCGATGTGGTCGATCGCCATGTACTCGCTGGGTGTGAAGCAGTCGTGCACCTCGAACCCGTCGACGTCATCGAGGGTGACGTGGGCGCGGTCGAACGCGTCGAGCACCGTCGCGCGCACGTGGGGAAGGACGTAGGGGTTCTCGCGTGAGCGGTCGAGTTTCTGCTGCAGGCCGAGACCGACGGTGCGGTGACCCCACCCGGCGATCCTGCCCAGCGGGCGGGCACCGGGGTGGGTCCGTAGCCAGTCGTCGGTCACCAGCACGACGCCGGCGCCGCCGTCGGTGATCTGGCTGCAGTCGAAGCGTCGCAGCCGCCCCTCGACCACCGGGTTGACCACGTCGTCATCGGTGAGGGGGTCAGGAACCGACCAGTCGCGGGTCTGGGCGCGGGGGTTGGTGCGGGCGTTGGCCAGGTTCAGCGACGCGATCGACCGCAGGTGGACCTCGTCGAGGCCGTAGCGGCTGTCGTACTCGGCGGCCACCCGATCGAACATGTGCGGCCACATGTACTTGGCGTCGTCGCCTTCGTGGCCGGTCCACGCTGCCGCACCCAGGATCGTCGTCGCGACGTCACCGGGAACGGTCTTCTCGAGTTCGACCCCGACGACCAGAGCGGTCCGGCAGGCGCCCGAGCGCAACTCACTCAGTGCCGCCAGGGTCGCGACGCTGCCCGAGGCGCAGGCCGCCTCGTGACGCGACGCCGGCGTGCCCCACAGCCCGTCGTCGACGCTGGCGGGCATGGCGCCGAGATGGCCCTGACGGGCGAACATCTCACCGAAGGCGTTTGCGACGTGCACGGTTTCGATGTCCTGTGCGCCGATGGCGGCGGACTCGAGTGTGCCGCGAACGATCTCGTCCGTCAGATCGGAGAAGTCACACCCCTCACGGTGGAGGTTGCGCGCGAAATCGCTCTGATACCCGCCGAGCACCCAGACATCCGGCCACGCCACAGCCGAACAGTACTACAACTAACAAAGTGACTAAAGGGAAGCGGCTCCGTCGGCTGCGTGTCTGAACCGACGGAACCTGAGCAGAAGCAACGGTCGACCGCCGCCTCTGCCTCGACCGTGCATTGCCCGCGGCGGCCTCCGGCAAACCCGACTCCGTGTACCTTGCTCACCGGAGGGAATGTTTGTCATGACTGATGCCAACCAGCACGAGCTGGCTCACCGGATGGCCGAGTTGGCCCGAACGGTCGCGGGGCCCCGCAGCGTCGACGAGGTGCTGACCGAAGTCAGTGCCGAGGCCAAGGACCTGATCGCCGGGGTCGACGCCGCGGGCGTCCTGTTGATCGGCAAAGGTGGACGTTTCCAGTCGGTCGGGGGCACCTCGGACCTGCCGCAGCGGCTCGACGAACTGCAGATGAGATACCACGAAGGCCCCTGCGTGGAGGCGGCGGTCGACGAGCTGATCGTGCGCAGCGACGACCTGCGCACCGAGCGACGCTGGCCGATGTACTCGGCGGCGGCCGCAGCGCTGGGAGTGCGCAGCGCATTGTCGTTCAAGCTGTACACCAGCTCGCAGACGGCCGGCGCCCTGAACCTTTTCGCGCTCGAGCCCGGCGCGTTCGATGCCGAGGCCGAGACGATCGGTGCGGTTCTCGCCGCCCACGCCGCCGCCGCGATCATCGCCAGCCGACAGAACGAACAGCTGGAGTCGGCGCTGTCGACGCGGGACCGGATCGGTCAGGCCAAGGGCATCATCATGGAGCGCTACAACATCGACGACGTTGCAGCGTTCGACATGCTGCGCCGACTCTCCCAGGACGGCAACACCAAGCTGACCGAGATCGCCGAGCGGGTGATCCAGACGCGGGGCACGTAGTGCTGACGGCGTTCTGTAACTCCGCTGGCTAACTGGCTTGCAGGTGTCGGTGTCGGTGCGGCTCGGGATGATCGGCCAGCCATTGCCGTTCCACCCGCTTGACCCTCTGGTGCTCCAGTGCGATCAGTAATGCCCCGGCGGTGACCAGTGCGCCGGCGATCAGACCGAGCACGATGGACACGTCCCGTTCGCCGTACGCGGTCGCGGCGACGGTGCCGGCAATCAGCACGGTGCCGATCCCGATGAGGATCAGTCCCGGAAGCCAGAGTGTGTCGATGAACGACTCGCCGGCGTGCGGTTGCGTGGTGCGGACGTGGTCCACCGGGTCGCGATGCGCGCCTTTCATGGCATCTCCTTTCTTCTGAAGAGATGCCTCCAGCGTACGCCCGCTGTGAGCTGGATCACATAGTCATGACGTCTTGGTCATCATCCACGAGATCATCCGATCGGCCAGCTCGGGTCCGCAGTCCTCCTGCACGAAGTGGGAGCCGTGCAGCCGCGCGTGTGGCTGACCCGCGGCGCCCGGGATGTGCCGGATGAGCGGCGCGTCGGCGCGTCCGAGGATCGGGTCCTTGCTGCCGAACAGCGCCAGGAACGGCTTGTCCCAGCGGCCGAGCGCCTCCCAGGCGGCCCGGTTCGCCGGGATGGCCGGGTTGTCCGGTGAGGTCGGCACCAGTTGCGGGAACGCGCGCGCTCCGGCCTGATAGCGCTTGTCGGGGAACGGCGCGTCGTAGGCGGCGCGCACGGGTGCGGGGACCTTGCTCGTGGTCCCCACCGCGACCAACCGCCCCGACGGGAGGACGGGGGAGTACTTGGCGAAGGCGCGCCAGAGCTGGAATGCCGGCGGGGTGGGGCGGTCGGCGATGGGCAGGAACCCGTTGCCGACGACGAGGCGGGAGAACCGCTGGCCGTGTTCGCCGGCGATGCGCAGGCCGATCAGAGAACCCCAGTCCTGGACGAACGCGGTGATTCCCGTCAGATCCAGCGTCTCGATCCAGGACGTCACCCACTGCACGTGCCGCAGATAGGTGTAGTCCTCGAAGCGGGTCGGTTTGTCGGAGCGGCCGAACCCGATCAGATCGGGCGCCAACACCCGGTAGCCGGCGGCGACGAGCGGCGGGATCATCGTCCGGTACAGGTAGCTCCACGTCGGCTCGCCGTGCAGCAGCACGACCGGCTCGCCGTCGCGCGGCCCTTCGTCGACGTAGTGCATCCGCACCGTCGGCATGTCCGCTGCCGAGACGTCGACGTAGTGCGGCTCGAACGGGTAGCCGGGCAGGTTCGCGAACCGGGATTCGGGGGTGCGCAGGATGTCCATGATCACCTGACGGTAGTCCGGGGTGACGGTTCACGGAATGGGGCGGTGGCCTGGGATCGAACGAGTGCCCCCGGCAGGATTCGAACCTGCGACACCGGCTTTAGGAGAGCCGTGCTCTATCCCCTGAGCTACGAGGGCATGACCGCTGGGAGCTTACCCGGCCGACGCGGTGAGCCCACAACGGCCGATCGCGAGTTGTGGCAAAAGTGTCAAAACTTGGAGCGGCGGCGGTAGCCTGCCAGCCGTGGAGCTGACACTGCAGCGAATCGGCGCGTGGGCCGGCACGGTCATGATCCTTCTCTACGGCACCAGCTTCTCCGGCATCGCGCAGCTGTTCCCGCCCCTGTCGCCGGTGTCCTCGGCCGACGAGATCGCCGCGTTCTTCACCGACCACAAGCTCTGGGTGCGCTTCGGAGTGTCCGGCGCGCTGCTCTCCGCCGCGCTGGCCCTGCCGTTCCTGGCGACGATCGTGCTGCGCATCCGCCGTGCCGAGGGGCGCTTCGGCATGCTGTCGATGACCCAGCTGATGGCCGCGACGGTGTTCGTCCCGGCGTTGATCTTCCCGCAGTTCTTCCTGGGAGTGGCCGCCTACCGGCCCGAGCAGCGCTCGGCCGAACTGACCCAGGCCCTCAACGACGTGTTCTGGCTGTGGTTCATCGGCATCGTCGGCACCATCATCGTCCAGAACGTCACGCTGGCCATCGCCGCGTTCGTCGACCAGGGGGACCCGCCGACCTTCCCGCGCTGGTACGGCTACCTCAACCTGTGGGTCGCCATCCTGTCGCTGCCCGGCTGCGTCGTCGTGGTGTTCAACGACGGTCCGCTGGCCTGGAACGGCGTGTTCGCCTTCTACATCCCCGGCCTGGTGCTGGTGATCTGGCTGTTCTCCACCACCGCGGTGATGCTGAAGTCGATCAAAGCCGAGCAGGCTGCGCTGGCACCGGCGTGACCGGCAAGACCGCCACGGCGGCGCCGCCTGGGCAGGCCCGCCGGATTCCCGGGGAGAGCGGCACCTGGGTGTTCCTGTTCGGCGACATGCTGGTCTTCGGCGCGTTCTTCGTCACCTTCCTGGTCGAGCGGGCGAAAGAACCCGATGTGTTCGACGCCGCGCGCGCCACCCTGCACCTCGGTGTGGGCGTGCTCAACACGCTGGTGCTGCTGACCAGTTCGCTGTTCGTCGTGCTCGCGCTGGCAGCGACGCGCGCCGGCGCGCGCATCCTCGCCACCCGCGCCGTCGTCGCCGCCATGGGGTGCGGGCTGGTCTTCATTGCGCTGAAGGCGTTCGAATACGTTTCGCTGGCCGGCGCCGGTCACGGTCCCGGCGCCAACCACTTCTATCTCTATTACTTCATCCTCACCGGGCTGCACCTGTTCCATGTCTGCCTGGGGCTCGGCGCGCTGGCCTTCATGGCCACCCAGACCCGCCGGGACGAGCTCGGCGCCACCCGCACCGCGCTGGTCGAAGGGGCGGCCTGCTTCTGGCACCTGGTCGACCTGTTGTGGATCGTCCTGTTCGCGCTGCTGTACCTGGTGAGCTGAATGATTGCGCTGAAGCTGCTGAGCAACCGCGCCGGGGTCACCTGGCTGATCCTGGTCGCCGCGACGATCGTGTCGTGGGCTGTCGGGGCCGAACACGGCACGGGGTCGGCGGTGGCGGTGCTGGTGCTGGCCATCGCCGCGGTCAAGGTTCGGCTGGTAGGGCTGGATTTCATGGAACTGCGCCATGCGCCGCTCCCGTTGCGCGCCGCGTTCGAGCTGTACTGCGTGGGGATGTGGGCGCTGCTGTCGGGGCTCTACCTGTGGCTGTGACCAGTTCACCAGGGCTGGCCACTTCAGAAGCGCGGACTACTTCAACAGAGCGATGACCTTGCCGAACGCCTCGACGTGGCGCGCCTGCACGATGACGTAGCTGATGCCGTAGGTGTCGCGGTAGCCGCGCAGACGCTCGGCGATCTCGTCGGTGCTGCCCGACAGGACACCGGGGTGGCGCAGCAACTGCTCATCGGTCAGGCCGGGCAGCGACCGTCGGGCGATGGCCAGGTCGGGCGCACCGGAGTCGTCCACCGGCATGGCGGTGATGGCGACGTTGAGTTCCAACTCGTCAAATCGTTCACCGGCCGCGTCCCGGACGAACCCGATGCGCTCGGCCAGTGGATCGTCGCCGGGCTCGGCGGGCCGGTCACCCCCGGTCAAGCCGATGATGTTCGCCCAGCGCGCCGCGATGCGCAGCACGCGGTCACCGTTGCCGGCGATCATGATCGGCACGTCGGGCAGGTGCTCGGCCATGTACTCGCAGGTGTCGCGCAGGTGGTCGACCCGTTCACCCGCGCTGGGGAACCGCAGCCCGGCTGCGTCGAATTCTTCCTTGACGTAGCCCGTCCCGAGCCCCAGTTCGAAGCGGCCCTCGGAGAGCTCGTGCAGCGCGCCGACATCGCGGGCCAGCAGTGCCGGCCGGTAGAACGCCGAGTTGACGACGAATGTCCCGACCCGCAGCGCAGGCGCCGCCAGTGCGATGGCCGTCATGACCGGGAACGGCGCCGGGCCACCGAGGTGGTCGGGTACGTGCATCACGTCGAACCCGAGATCCTCGGCGCGGCGCGCCGCCTCCTGCAACGACTCCAGCGAGCGCACCCGCGTGACACCGACCCCGAACCGGAAACCTTTGGCCACGAAATCGATCGTAGGACCTGAGGTTTGAGCCCGAGGGGCGGTGGGCATAAAGGGTTTCGACTTTTCACGATGATCCGGCCCGTTGTGCACACTCCGACGGGCCGGATCAAATTTCTTCCAGGGAGTTTCGGTGGCGTCTTCGACGGGGTCGACACCCACGCTCGGCGTCGAGGAAGAGTTCCTGCTCGTCGACCCGACGTCGGGCGCCCCTGTCGCGCTCAACCGCGCGGTGGCCGACCGGGCCGCGCGCGACGGTGTCGAGCTGCAACTCGAACTGACCAGTTGCCAGGTCGAAACCACCAGCTCGGTCGTGGAGAACACCTCCGACCTGCGCGACGAGCTGCTGCGGTTGCGCACGGTGGCGGCCGGCGCCGCCGAGGCCGCGGGTGCGCAGTTGCTGGCGGTCGGCCTGCCGCCCACCCTGCCCTCGCAGTTCCCGGTGACCGACACCCCGCGTTACCGCGACATCGGGGAGCGCTTCGGGATGATCGCTCACGAGCAGGGCATCTGCGGCTGCCACGTGCACGTCGCGGTGCCGGACCGGGATGCGGCCATCGGTGTCAGCAACCGGCTGCGGCCCTGGCTGCCGCTGCTGCTCGCGCTGACCGCGAACTCGGCGATCTACCGCAACGCGGACACCGGCCACGCCAGCTGGCGCAGTGTGCTGTGGGCGCGCTGGCCCAGCGCCGGTCCGCCGCCGCAGTTCGCCTCGGCCGACGAGTACGACGCCGCGGTCGACATGCTGTGCCATTCCGGGGTGATCCGCGACGACGGCATGGTCTATTGGGATGTGCGGCCCTCCCGCAACTTCCCCACCATCGAGGTCAGGGTCGCCGACGTGCCCGCCACGGTCGCCGAGTCGGTCACGTTCGCCGCGCTGGTCCGCGGCTGTGTGATGACCGCACTCGAGGAGCACCGACGCGGCGAACCGGTGCAACCGTTGGCGTCGTTCGCGCTCAAGGCCGCCTACTGGAAGGCCGCCCGCGACGGTCTCGACGGCGACAGCCTCGACCTGCAGGAGCACGCCCCTGCTCCCACCCGGCAACTCTTGGAACAGCTGATCGATCGGGTCCGTCCCGCGCTCGAACAGGTCGGCGACTACGAGCTGGTCACTTTCGGGTTGGCCGGAGTGGCCGAACGGGGCAACGGCGCGATGCGGCAACAGGCGGCGTGGCGGCGCAACCACGAGGTGTCCGACGTGCTGGCGGAGGCTGCCGCCGCGACGCTGGAGAGTCCTAGCTGAGCGGTAACTCGGCGAACACCGGGCTGGTCGGTTCGGTCGATCCGCCCGGTGGTTCGACGGTGAACGCGAGCGCCCGCGAGGAGCCCAGGTCCGGGATCACCGCGGTGGTCGACGGCGCGACCGAGTCCGGGCCCATGGTGCCGGCCGAGTGCGGCCCCTGCCCGTCGACCAGCCACATCTGATAGACCGTTCCCGGCTGCGGGGGCGGCACGTTGTTCATCACCAGCACCCCGGAGCCCTGTTCCCGAGAGAACACCACCGTCGCGGTACCGCCCCCGGGGATCTCCCCGGACACCGTGCGCACGTCCGGCGCGGCGAACACCTGATCCGCGGTCGACGGGACAGTGGGCGGGCGCAGCGCCATGCCGACACCCAGAGCGCCCAGTCCGACCACCGCCACCGCGGCGGCGGCCAGCACCATGCGGGGCCAGCGGCGTTGCTGTGACGGACGACGCAGCGGCACGGGTTCCTCGGCGATGCGGCTCAGCAGCTGGTCGCGGAGCTCCGGCGGCGGTTCCACCGCGGTGGCCGACGCCAGCGCAGCCATCGTTTCGCGCACCGCCTGCACCTCGGTGTGGAAGGCGTCGGCGACGTCGGGCGGCGCATCGTCGAGCAGCCGCTCGACGTCGGCGGCTTCGGCATCGCTGAGCGCGTGCAACGCGTACGGCGTCGCCAGCGACAACAGTTCAGCTGCATGTGGTCCGGTCATGCGGCCCCCAAGCATCGACGCAGGCCGCGGATGGCATCACGCATCCGGGACTTGATGGTGGCGAGGTTCGCCGACAGGCGCTCGGACACCTGCGCGTAGGTCAGCCCGTCGTAGTACGCGAGTCGAATGCATTCGCGTTGGGTGTCGGTCAGCGACGCGAGGCATTCGGTGACCTGGCGACGTTCGTCGCTGAGGATGACCGTATCGGCGACGTGGTCGGAGGGCGGCTCCACGCTGGCGGCGCCGTAGCGCGACTCCCGGGTGCTGGCGGCCTGCTCCGAGCGCACCCGGTCCACGGCGCGGCGGTGCGCCAGCGTCATCAGCCAGGCCAGCGGGCTTCCCGCGGCGGGGTCGTAGTTCTCGGCGGTGCGCCACACCTGCAGATAGATGTCCTGCGTGCATTCCTCGCTGTATCCGGGGTCCCGCAAAACGCGGGTGACCAGGCCGAACACCCGGGAACGGGTCTGGTCGTAGAACGCCGCAAAGGCGTCGACATCCCGACGGGCCACCTGGCGCAGCAATGCGTCGAGTTCGGCGGTCACGAGCGGTAGCCTAGCCACCTGCGTCAACGTCGTCACGTCAATCCCCGCTTCCGCCAAGCCGTGGTGAAAGGGAATGTGCGCAAACATTATTCATGGAAACCCGGCCGACGGGCACCAGCGACTCGACTTTTTCGGGTTTCTCCGCGCCCCGTGAGGCCAGCGGCACCCCACGCAACCGCAGCGTGACGGCCTGCACCCGCATGCCGATCGAGTTCATCAGCGGAGCCCACGGCGCCACCAATTGCAGAGCCAGAATCTGGCCGATGCCCGCGCGCCGGCGCGCGCCGCGCATGGTCGCGACGAAGGCCGGGTGGTCGTCGCGGTGCAGCGAAATCCTGACGTCGAGCGTGTCCTCCGGTTGCGGTGCGTGGACCAGGTAGTGGCCGCTGACATCGTTGAACGGTGACGTGTGGAACTTCTTGGCCACCATCGCGGGCCGGTCGCCCGACGGTGGCAGAAGGTAGGCGTGGCGCTCGCCGCGGAGGTTCTGGACTTCGGCGACGACATGGCGCAGCACTCCGCGAAGGTCGTGGCACCAGTACAGGCTCAGGGGGTTGAAGACGTAACCCAGCACCCGCGGCTGGAACAGCGCTGTGATCCTGCCGCCGGGCACGTCCACGCCCTTGTCGGTCAGGAACGACTCGACGCGGGTGCGCAACGTGTCCTGATCGGAACCCCACAGATGGTCGCGGGGGTCGAATGTCGCAAACGGACGCAGCCCGCGCGGGAGCCGGGGCAGCGCGTCGACGTCGACGAACCAGCTGTAGCTGCGGTGCTCGAAGTAGTGATGCACCGGCGCCCGGCGCAGGTGGGTGATCCGGGTGCGGTAGAGGGCCGTCGTCACGTCGGCACCGCCCCGGCATCTGGCGGATTCCAGGGCGCTGACCTCGTCGTCATCGACGGTGGTCGCTGCCCCGCGTAGATGGGTTCCACATACCGGCATTCGGAGCGGTGCGCCCCGTGGATGGGTGGCCGAGCGCAGGGATTCGGGGGCTAGCGTCCCTGCCAGGAGCGCGCTGCCGCCGCCAGCCCCTGCACCAGCGCCGACGTCGCCGGTGCCAGCCCGTCGTCGCTGGGCAAACCGCTGCGGGGGCTGACCCCGCGCACCCGCGCCGACAGTTCCAGCTGCGTTCCGCCGTCGCGGGGCCGGTTCACGGGGTTGCCAGGGTGCATCCCGCGCAGCTCGCGCGGGATGGCGTCGAGGTCGGTGACGAGCTCATAGCCCGGGATCGTGATGTGGTGGTCGAGGTGTGCGGCGAGCGCGCGATGGCGGCCGCCGGCCAGGATCTGGGTGCTGCGTCCCGCGCGACCATAACCGTGCAGCGAGACCGCGACGTCGACGTGATCGAGGAACTCGGCCAGCCGCTCGGATTCCGCCGGGTCGTAGCGCGCCGAAGGCAGATGGTGCGGGTAGTGGTCGGGGTGGCGCACGACGTAGAGCGAGGCGTCGGCGGCGTCGGCCGCCCGCTCGGCGATCACATCGGTCATCTGCTCCAGACCGCCACCGTGGATGGCCAGGAAGCCGAACGTCGAACGCAACACGCTGTGCTCGAGGATCGCAGAATCACGCAGGAGCTCTGAAAGGGACTGTGGTGCAGCATCTTCCGGCGCAGCAATGCGCTGCGGCCAGCGGGTGGGATCCCACCGCTCCAGGAACTCGATCCAGCGGTGGGGCAGGCCGTGGTGGCGCGCGCCGTCGAGGATCCGCTCCAGGTAGCCCGGTCGCGGAGGCCCGGCCTCCACGCGGTGGTCGATGTAGACCCACGCCGTGGCCGGGCCGGTGTCGGTGTGGACCGTGAGCTCGTCGCGCCGATATCGCACCGGGACGCCTTCGGCGCTGTCCAGGGTCGCCAGATCGTGATCGGACAGCTGCCAGATGACGCCGTGCACCTCGGCGCCGGCGAACCGCTCGACGGTGGCCACGCCACGCTCGTTGATCAGCCAGTCGTGATCGGAAAGCGTCGCGCGCCGCGGATCGCTGGCGTCGGGGCATCGTTGCGCCATCTGTCGCACGCACAGGTTCGACCCGTACGCGAAGTAGCTGTGCTTACCCGCCATTCAGCCTTGGACGGTCAGCTCGATCGGCATCACGAAGAAAAGAGTAGCGGCCCGGCAACCACACCGTCCCGAGCCAGGGCCGACAGTCCGCGTCTGCTACTCGAAGCCCAGCCCGTAACCGCCCACCAACGGCCAGAAACCGATGCCCTGCCAGCCGCCCCAGTTCCAAGGCGGCGGGGTGGTGATGAGCTGCGTGCTGCCGTTGGTCTCGCAGAACGTCACGGTCTCGCCGACATCCGTGCACTCCGGGGCGGCCGATGCGGTGTGCGCGGTACCCAGAGCCACCGCGAATCCCGCCAGCGCGACGAGCGCGCTGCGGGTGACTCGTGTCATGACCGGTCGTCGATCAGAGGACGAACATGCCGTAGTCCCACGGGAACATGCCGCCGCCGTACCAGGGCTGGGCATAGGCCGGGGGAGTCGAGCTGATCTGGGCGTTGCCGGGCGACTCGCACAGGGTGGTGGCGCCACCCTGGTAGCCGCCACCGCCGGAGCTGGTCTGCTCGCAGTTCGGCTGAGCGAGTGCGGCGGGGGCGGCGGCGATTGCCAGTGCGGCACCGCCACCGGCGAGAAGGGCGGTCAGAGCAGTGAGGCGGGCCTTCATCTTCTTCTTCCTTCCAGCGGAGTTGGGCCAAGCCTACAGGTCTTTCACAGTTCAGGAAGCCACTCCGGCGCCCGCGAAATTGCCCGGCGCAGAGCCGATCAAGGGCCGATCAGAGGGTGAACATGTTGTCGTCCCACGGGA
Source organism: Mycolicibacterium poriferae (assembly GCF_010728325.1). Next base: position 5,265,652 of record NZ_AP022570.1, on the reverse strand, counting down.
ACCCGCCGGTTCCGCCGTAGCGGTAGCCGGGCGGTTGGACCGTGGGCAGCTTGCCGTCGATCTCGGCGTTGCCGGGGGACTGGCACACCTCCCCGCCGCCGGTCTGCCCGGCGCCGCTGGGATTCGTCTGGTCGCAGGCCGGTTGGGCGAAGGCTGCCGGAGCGGCAGCGATCGCAGCGGCGGTGACGCCGGCACCGAGCAGAGTTGCCAGGGCGGTGAAGCGCGCAGTCATCTTCTCGGTCCTTCCGGCTGGGTTCGTCAGCCAGCGTATAGCCCGTGGCCCGTCACCAGCGGCAGATCCAGCGTCGTGACGATGCCGGGCGCCGCGTCGATCACCGCCGGGATCGCGTTGACCACCCGGGACGCGGTGGCAACCAGGCCGGCGTGGTTGTGGTCGCCGTTCGGGCTGCTCAGGCACAGGTCGAGAGCGTAGGAGGGTTCACCGGTGACCTCGATCCGGTAGGACCCACCGGGCTGGGCGGGCTGCGGCCAGTCCGGGCACAGGTCGTCGCGCAGCCGGGTGACATGTTCGAGCACCACGGCGACGTTGCCGTTCTTCATGCCGCGCACCTCGAACCGGATCGCAGCGGTGGTGCCCTTGCCGATGGGACCCGCCGCGATGTCGAAGTCCTCGGGTGCCGGTACCCGGACGTGGGTCTCGGTGACCTCGTCGAGCTCGATGCCCAGGCCGGCCGCGAGCTGGCGGACCACCGAACCCCAGGCCAGGCTCAGCACGCCGGGTTGGAGCAGCATCGGTGTCTCGTCGAGGCTGCCACCGAATCCCATCACATCGAACATCACCGGCGCGCTGTCATAGGTGTCGTAGTTGATGATCTCCATGCACCGGATTTGCTGCACGTTCTGGCACGTGCCGGCCAGCGCCAGCGGCAGGAGATCGTTGGCGAAGCCCGGATCGATGCCGTTGACGAAGATCGTCGACGAACCTTCCTGGGCGGCGTCCTCGATGGGGGTGACCATCTCGGCCGGGATCACCTGCCACGGGTACTGCAGGAAGACCGCGCTGCTCCCCACCACGTTGATCCCGGCTGCCAGGATCCTGCGGTAGTCCTCCAGCGCTTCCATCAGCCGGTTGTCGGCCAACGCGGTGTAGACCACGCAGGCGGGCCTGGTGGCGATCACGGCGTCCAGGTCGGTCGTCGCCAGAATCCCCGTCGACCCTGGCAGTCCGGCGAGTTCGGCGGCGTCCTTGCCGGCCTTGGCCTCTGAGGAGACCCACACCGCGGTGAGGTCGAAGCGGTCGTCGTTGATCAGCTGGGTCAGCGCGTGCTTACCGACGTTTCCGGTGCCGACGGCGGCGACGGGGATCGGGCTGGGGCTGGAATTGGCCACGGGGTGTCCTCACAGATCGGGAATCGGGAGCTCGAGGTTGGGGAAGGTGATGCCACCGTCCACTTCGAGTGTCTTGCCGGTCAGATAGCCGCCTGCCGGGGAGGCGAGGTACACCGCCGCCGCAGCGATGTCGAGAGGATCGCCGAGCCGACGCAGCGGGGTGGCCTGCTCCATCGGTGTGCGCAGTTCCTCGTTGCTGGCGACGATGTCGAGCGCGGAGGTCAGGATCGACCCCGGTGCGATGGCGTTGACTCGGATGCGCGGTGCCAGATCCAGTGCCGACAACCGGGTGTAGTGGGCGAGCGCGGCTTTGGCGGTGCCGTAAGCGGCGAACCCGCGCCCGGCGACCCGGCTCATCGTCGAGGTGACGTTGATGATGCTGCCGCCGCCGGAGTGCTCGAGCATCAGCGGGGCGGCCGCTGCGGTCAGCGCGTGGGCGGTGGCGACATTGAACGTGAACGCATCACGCATGTCCTTGGCGGTGGTGTCCAACAGCGCGCCCGGCATCGTCCCGCCGACGTTGTTCACGACGATGTCTAGTTTGCCGAACGCCTCCACGGCCTGCGCGGCCAGCGACGAGGTGTCCTCCGGCCGGGCGAGATCGGCGACCACGATGTGCGCGCGCCGACCTGCGCCGCGCACCTGCTCGGCGACCTCCTCGAGCTGGGCCTGCGTGCGCGCGGCAATCAGCACGTCAGCGCCGGCTTCGGCGAAGGCGAGGGCCATGGCGGCGCCGAGGCCCCGCCCGGCACCGGTGACCACGGCTACACGATCGTCGAGTCGGAACCTGTCGAGAATCACGCGCGACACCGTAACAAGAACCTGTTCTAGTTTGGCGCGAAATCGGTGTGATCGCCGTAGGGCGACCTATTTCTTGGCAGCAGTCTTCTTGGCCGTGGACTTCTTCGCCGGAGCCTTCTTGGCGGCCGACTTCTTCGCCGGCGCCTTCTTCGCGGCGGCCTTCTTGGCGGGAGCTTTCTTGGCGGGAGCCTTGCCGTCGTCCTGGGAATCGTCTTCGGCGTCGTCCTCGCCGGAGCCCTTGCCGGAGCCCTTGCCGGAGCTCTTGGCAGAGCCATTGGCGGATCCCTTTGCAGAGCCCTGCTCCTTGCGCGCCTTGACGCTGGCCTCGAGTTTGGCGAGCAGATCCGAGACGTCCTCGGTCTCGTCGAGCTCCTGCGGCTCTTCCTCGGTGGTGAACGCCTCGCCGCCCTCGAGCTTGGCCTGGATGAGCTCGTGCAGATGTTCCTGATAGTCGTCGTGATAACGATCGGGGTTGAAGTCGTCGGTCATGGAGTCGACGACCTGGCTGGCCATCTTCAGCTCGGCCGGCTTGACCTCCACCTCTTTGTCCAGCACCGGGAAGTCCGGGTCGCGGATCTCGTCGGGCCACAACAGCGTGTGGACCATCATCACGTCGCGCTTGCTGAAGTCTTTGACCCGCAGTGCGGCCAGCCGCGTCTTGTTGCGCAGCGCGAAGTTCACGATGGCGACGCGATCGGACTCCATCAACGTCTTGGCCAGCAGCACATAGGATTTCGACGATTTTCCGTCCGGCTCCAAGAAGTACGACTTGTCGTACATCATCGGGTCGATGTCGCCGGCCGGCACGAACTCGAGCACGTCGATCTCGCGGCTGCGTTCCTCGGGCAGGCTGGCGATGTCGTCGTCGGTGATGATGACCGTCTGACCGTCGTCGGAGTCATAGGCGCGGGCGATGTCGCGGTACTCGACGACCTCGCCGCATACCTCGCAGACCCGTTTGTACCGGATGCGCCCATTGTCCTTGGCGTGCACCTGGTGGAACTTGATGTCGTGATCCTCAGTGGCGCTGTAGACCTTGACCGGCACGTTGACCAGGCCGAAGGCGATCGAACCCTTCCAGATGGACCGCATCAGCCCAGTATCTCCGATGAACCCGTGGATTCCAGTGCGGCGCGATCCGGCAGGTCGGCACCGGCGCGGGTCACGGTCACGGCGGCGCACAGGGTCGCGGCGCGCACTGTGGCGGTCAACGTGTCGGTGTCGACCCCGGCCAGGGCGGCCCTGCGCGGTGCACCCAGCAGATCGTGCGTCCACAGCGCGTCGACCAGGCCCGTCATGAACGCGTCCCCGGCGCCCACGGTGTCCACCACTTCCACACGTGGTGCAGGTACCCGCACATTCCCGGCCGCACACATCGCCAGCGCACCCTCGGCGCCGAGCGTCACCACCACGATCGACGCGCCGAGCGCCAGCCACGCCTCGCCGATCTGTTCCGGTGAGCGGCGGGGATCGATCCAGCGCAGGTCCTCGTCGCTGACCTTGATCACGTCGGCCTTCTCCAGCAGCCGGTCGATGCGGTCGCGCGCGGCATCAGCGTCGGCGATCAACGCCGATCGAATGTTCGGGTCGAACGTCACGGTGGCCGAGGTGTGATACGTGTCCACCATCGCCGCGGTGGCCAGGCAACCTGGTTCGAGCACGGTGGCAATCGAGCCGGTGTGCACGACCAACGGAGGCGGCACAGGTGCAGTCCCGCTGAGCTGCCAGTCGATGTCGAAGGAGTACGTCGCGGAGCCGGCCTCGTCGAGAACCGCTCGCGCCGTGGCGGTGCGCTCAGCGGTGTCACTGCCCGGAACCACGTGCACGCCCGCGGTTTCGACGAACTCACGGATGCGGCGCGCGTAGTCGTCGGTGCCGATACGAGTCAGGAAGTCGACCTCCCGCCCCAGCCTTGCCAGACCGACCGCGACGTTGAGCGGGCTGCCGCCGACATGTTCGCCCGCGACCCGCCCGTTTCGCAGGACGACGTCGATGAGCGCCTCTCCGATGACCAGTGCCCTCACATTCTCGACGCTACCGCGTCGCCAGCGGGTAATACCGTGATGTGGTGGACCGTTATGACCGGGTGAAGCTGACCAACCCGGACAAGGTGCTGTACCCGGCAACCGGGACGACGAAGCGAGAGGTCTTCGAGTACTACGTCAACGTCGCTGCAGCGATGCTGCCGCACATCGCGGGCCGTGCCGTGACGCGCAAGCGCTGGCCCAACGGGGTCGACGAGGCGGCGTTCTTCGAAAAGCAGTTGGCGTCCTCGGCACCGGACTGGCTGGATCGCGCCACGATCGTGCACAAGTCGGGGAGCACGACCTATCCGGTGATCGACACCGTCGAGGGGTTGGCCTGGATCGCGCAGCAGGCAGCCCTGGAAGTGCACGTGCCGCAGTGGCGTTTCGTCGACGGCCAGCGGGGGCCGGCGACGCGCATCGTGTTCGATCTCGACCCCGGCGAGGGCGTGTCGTTCCGGCAACTGTGTCAGGTCGCCCATGAAGTGCGCGAACTCATCGATGACATCGGCTTGCAGACCTTTCCGTTGACCAGCGGCAGCAAGGGGCTCCATCTGTACGTCCCGCTGGACGATCCGATCAGTTCGCAGGGCGCCTCGGTGCTGGCCAAACGCGTGGCCCAACAGTTGGAGCAGACCATGCCCAAGCAGGTCACCGCCACGATGACCAAGAGCCTGCGTCACGGCAAGGTCTTCGTGGACTGGAGTCAGAACAACGCGAACAAGACCACGATCGCGCCGTATTCGCTTCGGGGGCGCGAACATCCGACGGTAGCGGCACCGCGCACCTGGGAAGAGATCTCCGATCCCGAGCTGCGGCACCTGACGTTCGACGAGGTGCTCGACAGGCTGGACCGCGACGGGGATCTGCTGGCCGATCTCGATGAGGCGTTGCCCGTGCCTGACCGACTCACGACCTATCGCGGCATGCGTGACCGTGGAAAGACTCCGGAGCCTGTCCCCGCCGATGCGCCGACGGTCGGCGGCAACGACAAGTTCGTCATCCAGGAACACCATGCCCGCCGGTTGCACTACGACTTCCGGCTGGAACGCGACGGAGTGCTGGTCAGCTGGGCGGTTCCGAAGAACCTGCCCGAATCGCCGTCTGTCAACCACCTTGCGGTGCACACCGAGGATCATCCGATGGAATACCTGACGTTCGCCGGGGAGATACCCAAGGGTGAGTACGGCGGCGGTGAGGTCTACATCTGGGACACCGGTACCTATGAGGCGGAGAAGTTCCGCGACAATCCGCCGGACGGGCCCGGCAAGGGCGGCGAGGTCATCGTCACGTTGCACGGGCAGAGGATCGAGGGTCGTTACGCGCTGATCCAGACTGACGGCAAGAATTGGCTGGCGCACCGCATGAAAGAGCAGAATCGGCCCACGTTCGCCGATTTGGCGCCGATGCTGGCCACCGAGGGATCAGTGGAACGACTCACCAAGAGCCAGTGGGCGTTCGAGGGCAAGTGGGACGGCTACCGGTTGTCGGTCGAGGCCGACCACGGCACGTTCTCGCTACGGTCGCGTCGCGGGCGGGACGTGACCGGGGAATACCCGCAGCTGCAGGCGCTGGCCGCCGACCTCGCCGATCACCACGTGATTCTCGACGGTGAGGCGGTAGCACTCGATGAGTCCGGGGTGCCGAGTTTTCGCGAGATGCAGAACCGGGCCCGCTCGACCCGGCTCGAGTTCTGGGCATTCGACATCCTGGAGCTCGATGGCCGATCCTTGTTGCGCGCAAAGTATTCCGATCGCCGCCGGGTGCTAGAGGCCCTCGCCGAGCAGGGCGGGCTGATCGTGCCGGCGGTGATCGAGGCCGACGACGGGCCCGCCGCTCTCGATGTGGCGCGCTCGAAACGGTGGGAGGGCGTGATCGCCAAGAAGCGTGACTCAACGTACCAGCCTGGGCGGCGGTCATCGTCCTGGATCAAGGACAAACTGTGGAACACCCAGGAGGTCGTGATCGGCGGCTGGCGGGTCGGCAACGGTGGGCGCAGCAGCGGCATCGGCGCGCTGATGCTCGGTGTCCCGGGGCCTGACGGACTGCAGTTCGTCGGCCGGGTCGGGACCGGGTTCACCGACAAAGAGCTGGCTTCGCTGAAGAAGACGCTGGCACCGCTGCATGCCGACGAATCACCCTTCAGCGCAGCGCTTCCCAAAGCCGATGCGCGTGGCGTGACGTTCGTGCGGCCCGAGTTGGTCGGGGAGGTGCGCTACAGCGAGCGCACCTCCGATGGCCGGCTGCGCCAGCCGAGCTGGCGGGGCCTGCGGACCGACAAGGAACCGGCCGATGTCGTGTGGGAGTAGCTCAGTGTGAAAGGGAGTCCGCCATCTCTGCGAGTCCATCGGCGAGGCTGACAGACGGAGCGTAGTTGAGTTCTGTTCTTGCAGCGGTGATGTCGTAGCTGCGGTCGCGACCCATGAACGTGGTGATCCAGTTCGTCAGCATCGGCGGTTCAGGCCGACGCAACAGGCGTGCCCCTGCTTCGAGGAGCGCTCCCAGAGGGGCCGCCACCGCGAATGGCACACTGCGGGCCGCACTGACGTCGACGCCCCGGGTGGCCAGCAGCGGCGTGAAGAAATCCCGGGCCGGCATTGGTGTGCCGTCGGTGACGTAATAGGTCCGACCGGCCCGCCCGGCGGTGAGGGCGAGGTAGGCGGCCTCGGCGAGGTTGTCGACATGGACGAAGTCGACCGTGTGCTTGCCGTTGTCGATCCAGCTGAACCGGCCGGCTTCCACCGCGGCCACGAAGTCGTCGAGGGTCGACATGCCGGCACCCCAGATGAACGGCGGCCGAAGGGCCACCGTCGTCATCGTCGGAGTGGCCGCGCTGAGCAGGACGCGCTCGGTTTCGAGCTTGATGCGGCTGTAAGCGACATTCGGCCGACCTTCAGCGGTGCGCTCGTCGACGACCGTCGCGCGTTGGCTGCCGCTGGACACGCTGGCGGCGCTGATCAACACGAATCTCGGCACTGCAGCCGAGGCGGCAGCCTGGTGAAGAGCGACGGTGGGGTCGAGGTTGGCCCGGCGGAACACGTCATCGGGGCCCCAGAACGCCATGTAGGCGGCGCCATGGACGACGGCGTCTACTCCACGCAGCGCCGACGTCCACTGTGGCGGTGTGTCATTGACCAGATCCGCCAGGTCGCCGAGGACCGGCTCAGCGCCGAGTCGGCCGACGAGGTCGGCGGCGCTGTCTGTGCGGGCGAGCGCGCGCACCTCATGGCCCGCACGGACAAGTCGCCTGACCAGGTGCTGGCCGACGAATCCGCTGCCGCCCGTGACGAATATCTGCATCTGCGTCTCCATTCAATCTACGTCAAATCATTTGATATCAAACTATATGGGCACTGATAGTATGTCGTCAACGTGAAAGAGGCGACGGGTGGACGCGCTGCGTCAGGTGAGTCGACGCAGCGCGCTGGGCGCCTGGCCGACGTGTTCGGACGCGCAGGAAAATCGGTGGTGCGCGCATTCGATGACCGCCTGGGGGAGCGCGGCGTCTCGACCCCGCGATCCAAACTGCTTGCCGAAGTGGCCCGCATGCAGCCGGTGCGGCTCGCGGATCTGGCCAGGGAGGTCGGAATCAGCCAGGGTACTGCGTCGACGCTGGTGGAGGCCCTGGTGCGCGATGGGCTGGTCGCCCGCGGCGTCGACGACAACGACCGCCGCGCGATACGCCTGACGACCACGGCCGCGGGGGAGGAGCAAGCGCGAAGCTGGCTCCGTGACTACGTCGTCGTCGCGGGGGAGGTCTTCGGCTGCCTCAGCAGCGAGGAGCAAAGCCAGCTGACCCGATTGCTCGATCGGATTGCCGAGTCCCTGAACCCACCGGCCTAGTCGAGTGGAGATTCTTGCCGTCGGGCGATTCGTTCCGCTGAAGTCGGCTTCCTGGGCGCTCGATGTGTTCACGGCAGCGGCCCAGGGACATTGAACGTCCTGGCATGCTGCGCCTCCGCGCACCGCACTCCGCCACTGCCGGAAAGTGACTGCGCAAGCTGGGTGCATTGACTGGCTGACCGCAGCTCACGGCCCTACCGTGGCCCCAACGGACCCCGATCCGCACTGTGCGCCGCACCATCAACATGGTGATTTACATGAGAGGCACCCGGCTCGGGAGACGAAGGGGCCCGTTTTTGTCGGTGGTCGAATGTATGTTCGAATCATGTCCGGTGTGGTGTTGTCAGACGCGGTCGCAGCGGTGCGCGCCGCGGTCGACGCCGCGGCCGGCGCGGAGGTGGATCTGCTGGGTCGCGCGGATCTGGTCGACGCCCTGGATGAGTTGGAAACGGTGTGGTGTCAGTTGCCGGCGCTGCGGAACCGGTTGTTGGCCCGTCTGCAGGTCGAGACCACCGCCACGCAGATGGGCGCCAAGTCCTGGAATCAGGTGCTGTCGGTTCGGTGGCGGATCTCCACCGCCGAGGCGGGGCGGCGGTTGGGTGAGGCGGCGCTGCTGGGCCCGCGACAGTCGATCACCGGCCAAACCCTGCCGCCGGTGCTGGCCGCGACCGCGGCCGCGCAGGCCCGCGGGGTGATCAACACCGAGCACGTCACCGTGATCGCCAAAGCGGTGGCAAGCTGCCCGGGTTCGTCGACGCCGGCACCCGCGAGGAGTTCGAAACCGATCTGGTGCGCCTGGCCGCCGGGGCCAGTCCCAAGGATGTCAGCGATGCTGCGGAGTTGGCGTTGTTCCTGCTGGATCAGGACGGCCCCGAACCCGACGACACCGAACGCGCCCGCCGCCGCGGCATCTGCAAGGGTCGCCAGCGTGGCGATGCGATGACCCCGATCAGCGGGGAGTTGACCCCTGAGGCGTGGGCGCTGCTGGAGGCGATCTTCGCCAAGTACGCCGCCCCGGGCATGTGTAACCCCGACGACCCGCAACCCTGCACCTCCGGCACGCCCTCGCAGGCCCAGATCGATGCTGATCACCGCAGCTTGGCCCAGCGCCAGCATGATGCGCTGGTGGCGGTGTTGCGGATCGCGCTGATGAGTGGTCAGCTCGGCCAGCTCAACGGGCTGCCGGTGTCGGTGATCATCCGCACCACCCTGGCCGATTTGGAATCCCGCGCCGGGATCGGAGTGACCGGTGGGGGCACCCGCATCCCCATCGCCGAGGTGATCCGTCTGGCCGCCCACGCCCACCACAGCCTGGCGGTGTTCGACAAGGCCACCGGATCGGCGCTGGACCTGTTCCGCGCCCGCCGGGTCGCCTCCCCCGGCGCAGCGGATCATGCTGATCGCCCGCGACGGGGGCTGCACCAAACCCGGCTGCACCGTCGGCGCCTACGGCAGCCAAGCCCATCACGTCGTCGCCGACTGGAACGACGGCGGCAACACCAACGTCGACGAACTCGGCCTGGCCTGTGGACCCGACAACCGCGCCGTGAGCCCCGACGGCTGGACGACCCGGATGAACGAACGCGGCGAAGTCGAATGGATCCCCCCACCAACACTGGACACCGGCCAAACCCGCATCAACACCTACCACCGCCCCGAACGACTCCTCAGACCACCCGAGCAGGAGCCGCCGTGAACCGCCCTGGAAAAGTTGGAGGCTCCTGACCTTGGAAACGAGGATGCAGGTATGCCGAAGGAACAGTCAGCTGGCAAGCCCACGACGCGTCGCTATAGCCCGGAGGAGAAGGCTGCCGCGGTCCGGATGGTGCGCGCCTTGCGCGCCGAGCTGGGCACGACGCAGGGCACGGTGGCGCGGGTGGCCAACCAGCTCGGCTACGGGGTGGAGTCGGTGCGGTCCTGGGTGCGCCAGGCCGACATCGACGAGGGCGTGGCGCCCGGGGTGACGACTGCTGAATCGGCGCGGCTCAAGGAACTCGAGCAGGAGAACCGGGAACTTAAGCGCGCCAACGAGATCCTGAAACGAGCAGCGAGTTTCTTCGGGGCGGAGCTCGACCGCCAACACAAGAAATAGTCGACTTCATCGACGCCAACCGGGCTGAGTTCGGGGTCGAGCCCATCTGCACCGTCCTGCGCAGCGCAGGAGTGTCGATGGCCCCGAGCACCTACTACGACACCAAGACCCGGCCACCGTCGGCGCGGGCAGTCCGCGACGCCGAGCTGGCACCGGCGCTGCGCACGCTGTGGGAGGACAACTACCGCGTCTACGGGGTCCGCAAGCTATGGAAAGCCGCACGTCGGGACGGCCACGACGTGGGCCGCGACCAGGTCGCGCGCCTGATGCGCAGCCTCGACATCCACGGGGTGCGGCGCGGCAAACCCGTCAAGACCACCAACGCCGACCCGGCCGCGCCACGGCATCCTGACCTGGTCAACCGCCGCTTCACCGCGGCGGCGCCCAACCAATTGTGGGTGACGGATCTGACGTACGTGCCGACCTGGACCGGGGTGGCCTACGTCTGCTTCATCGTCGATGCGTTCTCCCGGACGATCGTGGGATGGCGGGTGGCGTCGAACATGCGCACCACCATGGTCCTCGACGCACTCGAGATGGCCCGGTGGTCACGCGGAACCACGTTGCCCGGCTTGACCTGCCACAGCGATGCCGGCTCGCAGTTCACCTCGATCCGCTACGGCGAACGGCTCGCTGAGATCGGTGCGCTGCCCTCGATCGGATCGGTCGGGGATAGCTTCGACAACGCCCTGGCCGAGACGGTCAACGGCTACTACAAAGCTGAGCTGATCTACGGGCCGGCCCGCTCCGGGCCGTGGAAGACCGTCGCCGACGTCGAGCTGGCCACCCTGAGCTGGGTGTACTGGCACAACACCGCCCGCCTCCACAGCTACCTCGACGACGTCCCACCCACAGAGTTCGAGACCGCGTTCTACGATGCCCAACGGAGCGACCAACCACTGGTCGCAATCCAATAGATCGAGCCTCCAGTAGAACCAGGGCGGTTCAGCCGTGCGGCCCGGACATCGGCCTGCAGAGCGACGGCGGGGTCGTCGAATCCACCCCGAGCAGTCACTGCGACCAGCCCGGCGAAACCCAATGCGGCGACAACCAACCGATCAACCATGAGCTGATCGACGATGAACCGATCGACTATGAGCGGGTCGACGACGAACTGACCGAACACGAGCCGATCGACTATGAACCGATCGACTATGAACTGGTCGGTGACGAATCGAACGACGACAAGCTGATCGGCGACGAATGCACCGACTGTGAGCCGATGGTCCACCAGCCGATGGACGAAGCACTGATGGACGACGAGCCGATCGACGACGAACCGATCGACTATGAGTTGACCGAACCAGCGCCGAACGACCACCCCGACGAAACCGAAGAACCCGACGAGCCCTGCGAGCCAGGCGAACCCGGCGATCCTGGCAAACCCGACAAATCCCGCGGTCCTGACCAACCCGGCGGACCCGCACCCCCAGACGGCCAAGCCGCCTGAGCGTCTAAAAGCCTGATCGCCGAGCAGCCTGTCGGATGGACGGGTTCTCCCGCGGTCCGGGCGGGTAGCCGCGGGAAAAGCGCAGTGGCACTAGAGCTCGTGCTGCGGAGGTTGGTCACCGCGATAGAACGCGATGGTGTTGTCGGCGGCGCGGCGCGCGACTGCGGCGTCCTCGCCCGAGGCCACCTGTGCCGCGTACCAACCTTCGCCGGCATCACGGATGTACTCCCGGCCGGCTCCAGTTGTAGCCCACTGCTCTTCCTTGAACTCCTCGGGCACCGACTCTCCGGTCTCGAGGTGGATGGCCAAGCCCAGCAGCGCCAGATCCCATCCGAGGCCCACGGCGCCGGGCCCGTACTGGGGCCACATCTCGTCACCGACCAGGGCGATGTGATCCAACTGCATGCGGGACTGTTCGGCGCCCTCGTCGACGATCCGCAACTCGATCCAGCTGACAGCACCACCGAACTCCCAGGTCGCCGTGAACATTCGAGGCGGATCGCAGGAGAGGATCGTGCCGGAGGCATTGCCCTCGACCTGATACGTCCCCCCGACGCGCAGGTCGCCGTGAACCGGCGCAAACCACCTCGGAAGTCGTTCAGGGTTGGTGCATGCATCCCACAGATCGGCTGCGTCGGTGGAGTAACTGCGGCTCAGCGTCACGACATGGGCCTCGCCGGCATCGAGGGTCCGGCCGCCGACCGTACGCTGCACCGCGTTGACGTGGTGGCTGACATCCATCAGGTCTGTCTCCCTTGTTCGTTGACGCGTCCATTTAGGCGTCGCTGTCGCTTGCCGCGTGCGATCTCGGTGTCCAGCGCGTCCAGTCGCGGCGTCCAGAACTTGCGGAAGCGGTTCAACCATTCATCGACGTCCTGCAGCGCCGACGGATCGACGGCATACAGGCGCCGCTGCCCCTCTGCCCGCACGGAGGTGAAACCGTTGTCCCGCAGCACCTTCAGATGCTGAGAGACGCCCGGCTGGCTGATGGTGAACTCGCCTCGAATCGTCTCGGTGATGGCGCCGGCCGGCTGCTCGCCATCGACGAGCAATTCCAAAATCCGCCGCCGCACCGGGTCGCCGAGGACGTCGAACGCGTGCACGACTAGAAGTTACAGTTCCAGCTTATATAAGTCAATGCTGATACGTGCTCCAGTCGCCAGCTGAGGGAACGCCGCGCATCGCGACGGTCAGCCCGCCACAGCTGATCCGTCCAGCGCCTCTCGCAATCCGCGGGTGGCCAACGCGTCGGCCAACTCGTTGTCGTCCACGCCCGAGTGTCCCTTGACCCAGAACCACTCGACGCGGTGCCGCGCGCAGGCTGCCTGGAGGCGCTGCCAGAGGTCGACGTTCTTCACCGGCTGCTTCGACGCGGTCACCCAGCCGTTGCGCTGCCAACCCAGCACCCATTTCGTGATGCCGTTCCGGACGTAGGTGCTGTCGGTGTAGAGGTGCACGACGACCGGTCTGGTGAGTGCCTCGAGCGCCATGATCGGCGCGGTCAGTTCCATCCGGTTGTTGCTGGTGGATGTCGGCTCGCCGCCGTACAGCTCGCGGACGTGGTGGCGCTGACGCAGCACCGCCCCCCAGCCGCCGGGGCCGGGATTGGGGCGGCACCCCCCATCGGTGTGGATGACCACGACGTCGTCGGCGGCGGAGGTGGGCATGCGCCGACAATAGGCGACCCAAGCGTTGGCGCTGCGTTGGCTGCGCCAAAGTTCGAGTAGGTGTCGCAATGACTGCAGTCTCGACGCGCAGGAGGCTCGGGGGCGGGTGGAGTCAGTGCCGCGCCGAGATGAGTGCCCACACCGAGATCAGTGCCGAGGTCAGCGTCGTGCCGAGGTCAGCGTCGTGCCGAGATCAGTGCCGACATCAGTGCCGTGCCGAGATCAATGCCGTGCGGACCGAGATGTCGAGCTCGCGGTGCCGCACCGTGGTGATCCGCCGCCCCGGTTGCACCGCGGGCTTCACCGGAGCGGTGCGCTCGCCGAAGAACGCAGCGGTAGCGTCGATGTCCGCGGTGTCATAGGTGATGCCCCAGAGCGTCGACGGCCCGTCACCGGCAGCAGCTGGTGCGCCCACGACCTCGACGATCACCTCACCGAACCGGAAAAAGATCTGCCGGATCGGCTGTCCGCCGAGTTCTCCGCGGCGTTCCCGGCGAGGGTGTTCGCCGAGAGCCTCCATGGCCGCCACGGTGCGATCGGGGTCCGGCGACAGCAGCACGACATGGTCGATCGCGGTGACACCGTTGGAGTGCTCGGCCGGCGCCGCCCGAGGGGCGTGCGTTGACGTGCTCGCCGACGCAGCCGGGTTGACCTCCGTTGGCGTGCTTGCCGTTGCGGCCCCACAGTCGTCCGAACGCGCGGTTGCGATGCCGTCGAGCTCGCCGGAAAAACCGGCCGGCAGCCCGCCCAAGGACCAGCCGACGATTCCGCTGCCGTGGTGCGACCCCACCAGTCGGATACGGACGCCGCCGACGCGGCAGCATGGCGCGGCGTCACCGGCGGAATCGACGGTGAAGCCCGCTCGCGCCCAGGCATCGGGTGCGTCGGCGACGTGGATCTCGTCGACAGTGAGACTCATGGTGTGTGGGCCACTCTATGCCGGGGAGGTTCTCCGCTGCAGCAACACCGACACCGTGAGCACCATCAGGCCGGCGATGGCGAGCACCGCGCCCGCCGCGGCGGGGGCGGTGTATCCCAGCCCGGCGGCGATCACGAGACCGCCGACCCAGGCACCAGTGGCATTGCCGATGTTGAGAGCCGAGTGGTTCAACGCCGCGGCGAGGGTCTGAGCGTCGTGGGCGACGTCCATCAACCGGGTCTGCAGTGCCGGTGCGACGGCCGAACCGGCGGCGCCGATGGCGAACAGTACCGGTAGCGCCGTCCATGGACTGTGCGCGGCGAAGACGAACACCGCCAGCGCAGTCGCCAGCGCGCTCATCGACAGATACAGCGCGCGAATCACCGATCCGTCGGCGAGCCGACCACCGACCAGATTGCCGACGACCATGCCGAGGCCGAACACCATGAGTGCGAACGGAACCAGCGCCCGGGACAATCCCGCCACATCGGTCATCGTGGTGGCGATGTAGGTGTACACAGCGAACATTCCGCCGAAGCCGATCATGCCCACCAGCAGAGCCAGCCACACCTGGACGCGCCGAAGCGCGCCGACTTCGGTGAGCGGGCTGGTCGAGCGCATCGTGTGCAGTTGCCGCGGCAGCCAACACCACAATGCGGTCAGCGTGACCACGCCGATTGCCACGACCAGGCCGAACGCGGCGCGCCAGCCCAGGGCCTGACCGAGCCAGGACGCGGTGGGGACGCCGAGCACGGTGGCGATCGTCAACCCCGACATCACATGCGCGACTGCCTTGGCTCGGTTCTGGGGACCCATCAGGTGGGCCGCCACCAGTGCGGCGACCCCGAAATAGGCGCCGTGTGGAAGCCCGGCGAGAAAGCGGGCGGCGATGAGCGTGCCGTAGGAGGGTGCGAAGACGCTGGCGAGGTTGCCCAGCGTGAATACCGCCATCAACGCGAGCAGGAGCGTGCGGCGCGGCATCCGAGCGGTCAGCGAGGCGATCAGCGGCGCGCCGACGACCACGCCGAGTGCGTATGCCGAGATCACGTGCCCGGCTACGGGTTCGGACACCCTCAACCCCGTGGCGATGTCCGGCAGTAGGCCCATCGACACGAATTCGGTGGTGCCGATGCCGAATCCACCCAGAGCCAGGGCGACGACAGCCAGCCAGCGCACCACCGGGTCGGGTGCGACGACCGACAGGGAGCCCGCGGGCCGGTTGAGTGTTGCGGTCACAGGGCGCGGACGGTGGTGACGGCCGGCGTGGACAATTTCAGCGCAACCTCGGCCAACCGCTGGATGCGGTCCCAGTCCCGCCGCCGGACGGCGTCGACGGGGGCGAGCCAGTCCGCGACAACGCATCCGACGTTGGGTGCGCTGAGATAGCGAGGCAGATCACCGGGGCTGATCCCGTCGGCCGCACAGAACCGCGCGGCCGGTGCGAAGGCGGCCAATGTCTTGAGCTGGCGAATCCCCCCGGCGGCGCCGGCCGAGGTCAACACCATGTCGGTGTAGCCGTCGTCGAGCAATTCCATGGCCTGCAGGGCGTTGGAGACACCCGGCAGGTGCGGCAGTTCCGTGGCTCGCATCGCGTCGCGCATCGGTGCGTGGCCGACACCGGCGACCAGGAACTCGGCACCTGCATCGCGGGCCCGGGCGGGCTGATCCAGATCGGTGACCGCGGCGGCGCCGACGATGATGTCGGGTGTCTCTGCGGCGATCCGCTCGATGGCTGCATATCCGACAGGGTTGTCCAGGGCGACCAGGATCAGCGGTACCCCTGACCGCTCTATCGCACGGGCGACCGGCGCCGCGTCAGCGGCATCGGCCAGCGAGATGACCGGCATCACCGTGGAGAGGTCCAGTAACGAACGGGGCTCCTTCATTTCTCTGAATGTAGTGCTCACTAATGTCCTTCACAATGCGACTTAAGTATTTGAAATGCGTAAGTCGAGTGGTTAGGCTGCGGCCATGGCCCTCGACCGATCGTCGTCCGCGTGGTCGGTGGGGGAGTTGTATGCGCTGATCAGGCGTAACGCTGGGCTCAGCAGGCCGGAGTTGGGAAGACTGACGGGGTTGTCCCGGACGGCGGTGTCGGCGCGGGTGAGGGAACTCACCGCGCTCGGCCTCGTGAACGAGGGCGATCAAGCCCCGTCGACCGGTGGCCGGCCGGCCGGGCTGGTGTCGTTCAATGCCTCCGCCGGCGTCGTGTTGACGGCGGCTCTCGGCGGAAGCCGGGTCCGGTTGGCGGCGTGCGATCTGGCCGGTGAGCCGCTCGCATCGGCTGACATCGATCGGGAACCCGGTTTCGGGCCCGACGATCTCATGCCCGACGTCGTCACGTGCCTCGGCCAACTCCTGGCGAAGTCGGGGTACTCGCCCGCCCGGATCTTCGGTGTGGGCTTGAGCCTGCCCGGCACGGTCGACCCGCAGCGCGGTTGCAGTGCCGATTCCCCGGTGCTCAGCGGGTGGGACGGGGTGCCGCTGGTGCCCTATCTCCGTGCGCTGACCGACGCGCCGGTGGTCGTCGACAACGATGCGAACGTCATCGCGCTGGCTGAATGGCGATCGGGGGCGGGGCGTGGGTCCGACGATGTGCTGGTCGTCAAGGCCTCGACCGGCCTGGGCGCGGGGATCATCGCCGGCGGTGCGTTGCAGCGCGGCGCGACGAGGGCAGCCGGTGAGTTCGGCCACAACAAGACCACCGCGGCTGCCGGGAAAGCTTGTCGCTGCGGTGATGTCGGATGTCTGGAGGCGGTCGCCGGCGGATGGGCGCTGGTTCGCATGCTGGCGGAGAACGGTCAGGCGGTACGCAATCTACGGGACGTCGTCGAGCTGGCTCATGGAGGAGACGCCTTGGCGCGCAGACTCATCCGCGATGCCGGCCGGCATGTGGGGGAAGTGCTTGCCGCAGCGGTCAACATGCTCAACCCGGCGACGCTGATCGTCGCCGGTGACGTCGCGGGCGCATATGACATCTTCGTCGCCGGACTACGGGAAACGTTATATGGCAACGCAACGGCGCTCGCCACCCGGTCTCTGCAGATCGCGCCGTCAGCGTTCGGCGATCGAGGCGGGGTGCTGGGCACTGCCATGACGGTGCTCGATCAGGTGCTCGGGCCGCGCGCCGTCGACGCGATGGTCACACCTTCGCGATGACGTTCTCGGCGAACATCTCCAGATTGCGGATCTTGTCGTCGAGCGATTCGGTGTCCTGGCCGGTGATGTAGGGAATCCGGAATCCGACGATGACGTCGGTGACGCCCTTGTCCTCCAACCGCTTGATGCCGTCGGGGGTGTAGGCATCGATCGAGATCACATGGATCTGATAAGGACCCGTCCGTCCCTGCTCCTCGCGGAACGCGGCCAGCTTCTTCAGCAGCGCGTCGAGTTCTTCGGGGTCTCCGCCACCGTGCATCCACCCGTCGTTGCGCGCTGCCCGGCGCAGCGCGGCGTCGGCGTGCCCGCCGATCAGAATCGGAACAGGTTGGGAGGGCGCCGGTGTCATCTTCGTCTTGGGGATGTCGTAGAACTCGCCGTGATATTCGAAGTACTCCCCGGAGGTGAGTCCCCGAATGATGTCGATGCATTCGTCCATCCGCTTGCCGCGGCGGGCGTAGGGGACGTTCATCAACTCGTAGTCCTCGGGCCAGGGGCTGGTTCCGACCCCCAGGCCCAGTCGGTTGTCGAACAGGGCAGCCAGCGATCCCGCCTGTTTGGCCACCAGCGCGGGCGGCCGGATCGGCAGTTTGAGCACGAAGTGGTTGAAGTGCAGTCGTGTCGTGACCGCGCACAGCGCCGCAGTCAGTACGAACGATTCGATGAAGGCCTTGTTCTCGAGGAACTCGCGGCTGCCGTCGGGGGTGTAGGGGTATGTGGAGTCGGACTCGAACGGATAGGCGACGCTGTCGGGAATCGTCATCGCGTGGTAGCCGGCGGCTTCGGCGGCTTTGGCCAACGGGATGTAGAACGTCGGGTCTGTCATCGCCTCGGCATAGGTGAATCGCATGAGACCCGATATTAGAACGTGTTCTAATTCCCGGGGTGGGATCGGGCATAGCGGAACCGTCGGCGCAGGCGGGCGGCAGGTCGGCAGAACCGTCGGGGTGGACCGCAGGCCGTCGGGGTGGACCGCAGGCCGTCGGCGCGGACCGGCGGCAGGTCGGGCAGAGCGGAACCGCGGGCGGCAGGTCGGGCAGAGCGGAACCGCAGGCGCCCGGAACCGTCGGCCGCTAGGTGATGCTCACCCCACCGTCGACGACGATCGTCTGGCCGGTGACGTAACCCCCGGCCGGCGACGCCAGCCACACCAGGGTGGCCGCCAGCTCGGCCGGGTCGCCGGTGCGCCCGAGGACAGACCGTTCGATGACGCTTTCCAGGTATCCCGGCTTGTACTGGTCGGTCATCTCGGAGGCGAAGAAGCCCGGCGCAATCGCGTTGACCCGGATACCCTTTCGCGTTCCCCACTGTTGCGCGAGGTCGCGGGTGAGACCGGCGATCGCGGCCTTACTGGCGCTGTAAGCCGCCTGCGGCAGGCCCGCGGTGGTGATGCCGAGCACGCTCGAGATGTTGATCACCGAGCTGCCGGGCTGCATCACCCGTCCGCATGCCTGCGCCGCCCAGTACGAACCGTTGAGGTTGATGTCGACGACCGCCCGGAACTCCTCGGGCGTCTCCCGCGTCGCCGGAACCGCGGTGCCGACGCCCGCATTGTTGACCAGGACGTCGACGCGGCCGAACTCGGTCATCGCGGCGTCGACCATCGCCTGGCAGTCGGCGGGTTCGGAGACGTCGGTCGCGACAGCCAGCGCGCGGCGTCCGGCGGCGCGCACCAGCTCGCAGGTCTGCTGCAGGTTGTCCACACGACGGGCGGCGAGCACCAGATCGGCGCCCGCTTCGGCGCAGGCCTGCGCGAACGAGACGCCGAGCCCGGAAGAGGCGCCGGTGACGATGACGACCTTGTCATCGAGGCGGAAGGAGTCGAGTACGGACATGACCGTCATTCGATCAAACGGTCCCGCACGCCCGGTGAGAGGGTTCGTCCAGTCCCGCACGCCCAGCGAGAGTTCATCCGGTACCGCACGCCGCCCCGTCCCCTGAGCGGGCGAGTTGGCACACGACACCCTGTTCCACGAGCGCACGCCGTCCCGTTCCGTGAGCGGGCGCATTGGCACACGACACTCCGGGCGCGGTCGTGCAACAGCGCACGTTCGCGGCCGCGGGAAGGCAGTATTTCCGCCATGGGTCCGTTTCTGTTGCGCGCCGCGCTCACCGGGGTCGCGCTGTGGGTGGTGACGCTCATCGTGCCGGGTATCGCGTTCGTCGGTGGTGACTCCACGATCGCCCGGGTGGGGGTCATCTTCGTCGTCGCGGTGGTGTTCGGTCTGGTCAACGCGGTGATCAAACCCGTGGTGCAGATCGTGTCGATCCCGCTGTACATCCTCACACTGGGTCTCATCCACGTCGTGATCAATGCGTTCATGCTCTGGATCACCGCGTGGATCACCGAGCACACGACCCATTGGGGGCTGGCCATCGACCAGTTCTGGTGGACGGCGATCTGGGCCGCCGTCGTGCTGTCGATCGTCTCCTGGGCGCTGTCGCTGGTCGTCAGGGCAGACTGAACTCATGCCTGAACTGCCCGAGGTCGAAGCGCTCGCCGACCACCTGCGTCGCCACGCGGTCGGGTTGACCGTCGGCCGCGTCGACGTGGGGGCGCTGTCCGTGCTCAAGACGTTCGACCCGCCGGTGTCCGCGCTGGCCGGTCAACCGGTCACCGCGGCGAACCGATGGGGTAAGTACCTCGGCATGCAGGCCGGTGACCTGCATCTCATCACTCACCTGTCGAGGGCCGGATGGTTGCGCTGGTCGGACAAGCTCAGCGCAGCGCCGCTCAAGCCGGGTAAGGGGCCGATCGCGTTGCGGGTGCACCTGAGCGATCCGGGTGGGGACGACGCCGGGAGTGCCGGTGTCGGCTTCGACCTGACCGAGGCCGGTACCCAGAAACGTCTCGCAGTCTGGCTGGTCACCGATCCGATGGCCGTACCCCAGATCGCGGCCCTCGGCCCGGATGCGCTGACGCTCGACCCGCAGGGTCTGGCCGAGGCGCTGGCGGGCAATACCGGCCGGATCAAGACCGTCATCACTGATCAGAAGGTGATCGCCGGGATCGGCAACGCATACAGCGACGAAATCCTGCACGTGGCGCGGCTCTCGCCGTTCGCGACAGCCAACAAGCTGACCGACGCGCAGTTGGCGGCCCTGCACGACGCGATGATCTCGGTGTTGACCGACGCGGTGACCAGGTCGGTGGGCCAGCAGGCCGCCACGCTGAAGGGGGAGAAGCGCGCAGGCCTGCGCGTGCACGCCCGCACCGGCCTGCCATGCCCGGTGTGCGGCGACACCGTGCGCGACGTGTCGTTTGCCGACAAGTCGTTCCAGTACTGCCCGACCTGTCAGACCGGCGGCAAGATCCTCGCCGACCGGCGCATGTCCAAACTGCTGAAGTAGCTCAGAGGGCGTCGAAGCGACTTGTTCAACTAAGTTATTCTGCTGGCATGAGTCGGCAGAAGATCCTGATCACCGGTGCCAGCAGCGGACTCGGCGCCGGAATGGCCCGCCAATTCGCGGCCAAGGGTCGGGACCTGGCCCTGTGCGCCCGGCGCCTGGACAACCTCGACGAGCTGAAGGCCGAGCTGACCGCTCGCCATCCCGGCATCACGGTGGCCATCGCGGCGCTCGACGTCAACGACCACGATCAGGTTCCCAAGGTCTTCGCGGAGCTGTCCGAGGAGATCGGCGGCCTCGACTGCGTCATCGTCAACGCCGGTATCGGTAAGGGCTACCCACTCGGCGGCGGCAAGCTCTGGGCCAACAAGGCCACCATCGAGACCAATCTGGTTGCGGCGCTGGTGCAGATCGAGACGGCGCTCGAGGTGTTCAACGCGTCGGGCAACGGGCATCTGGTGTTGGTGTCCTCGGTGCTGGGCAATGTCGGCGTCCCCGGAGTCAAGGCTGCGTACTCGGCCAGCAAGGCCGGGGTGACGTCGCTGGGTCAGTCGTTGCGTGCGGAGTATCCGTCATCTGGCCCGATCAAGGTCACGGTGTTGGAGCCGGGCTACATCGAGTCGGAGATGACTGCGAAGTCGAACTCCACGATGCTCATGGTCGACAACGAGACCGGCGTGAAGGCGATGGTGGAGGCCATCGAGAAGGAGAAGGGCCGTGCCGTGGTTCCGGCCTGGCCGTGGTGGCCGCTGGTCGAGGTGATGAAACTGCTGCCGCCACGCCTCACGAAGCGCTTCGCCTGACCGGATTTTCTGGCTGGAGTTGTCTCCGCGAACGCGCGTGTCCGCACGCTGCCGTGTGGCGTGCCGCGTGCTGCAGCGTGCGTTCGACGGTGACGAGCGCGCGCAATGCCAGCGGGTGCGGCACTGACCAGACAGGTTCACACTCGGAATCAAATACACGAGATTCTTGACAAATCGTTGGGTTTTCCCAATGATTAGTTAGGTGAGTCCGGTCCGGCGCGGGGATACCTTTCCCATCCACAACCGCATCGGCGTGCTGCGCGCCGAACGACGCATGACGCGCGCGCAGCTCGCGGAGCTGATCGACGTCAACCCGCAGACCGTGGGGGCGCTCGAGCGGGGCGACCACTATCCGAGTCTGGATCTGGCGTTCCGGATCTGCGCGGTGTTCGACCTGCCTGTGGAAGCGGTCTTCTCGCGGGAACCTTTCACGCCGTTGTCTGCCGAGCTCTACCGAAAAGATCTACGACCTCGCGGAGGGAAAACCGATGTCTGACGCGAACCTGCTCGACCGCTACCAGGACTACCGGACCCGGCAATTTGCGAAACGTGAACGGACATACGCCCATTCGCTGCCGAAATGGCGCACGCGCAGCCGCCGTCTGAACCGCCCTGGTTCTACTGGAGGCTCGATCTATTGGATTGCGACCAGGGGTTGGTCGCTCCGTTGGGCATCGTAGAACGCGGTCTCGAACTCGGTGGGTGGGACGTCGTCGAGGTAGCTGTGGAGGCGGGCGGTGTTGTGCCAGTACACCCAGCTCAGGGTGGCCAGCTCGACGTCCTCGACGGTCTTCCACGGCCCGGAGCGGGCCGACCCGTAGATCAGCTCGGCTTTGTAGTAGCCGTTGACCGTCTCGGCCAGGGCGTTGTCGAAGCTATCGCCGACCGATCCGATCGAGGGCAGCGCACCGATCTCAGCGAGCCGTTCGCCGTAGCGCACCGAGGTGAACTGCGAGCCGGCATCGCTGTGGCAGGTCAAGCCGGGCAACGTGGTTCCGCGGGACCACCGGGCCATCTCGAGTGCGTCGAGGACCATGGTGGTGCGCATGTTCGGCGCCACCCGCCATCCCACGATCGTCCGGGAGAACGCATCGACGATGAAGCAGACGTAGGCCACTCCGGCCCAGGTCGGCACATACGTCAGATCCGTCACCCACAATTGGTTGGGCGCTGAGGCGCTGAAGCGGCGGTTGACCAGGTCAGGATGCCGTGGCGCGGCCGGGTCGGCGTTGGTGGTCTTGACGGGTTTGCCCCGCCGCACCCCGTGGATGTCGAGGCTGCGCATCAGCCGCGCGACCTGGTCACGGCCGATGTCGTGGCCGTCCCGACGTGCGGCTTTCCACAGCTTGCGGACCCCGTAGACGCAGTAGTTGTCCTCCCACAGCGTGCGCAGCGCCGGTGCCAGCTCGGCGTCGCGGACTGCCCGCGCCGACGGTGGCCGGGTCTTGGTGTCGTAGTAGGTGCTCGGGGCCATCGACACTCCTGCGCTGCGCAGGACGGTGCAGATGGGCTCGACCCCGAACTCCGCCCGGTTGGCGTCGATGAAGTCGACTATTTCTTGTGTTGGCGGTCGAGCTCCGCCCCGAAGAAACTGGCTGCTCGTTTCAGGATCTCGTTGGCGCGCTTAAGTTCCCGGTTCTCCTGCTCGAGTTCCTTGAGCCGTTGATACTCCGCAGTGGACACCCCGGGCGCCACGCCCTCGTCGATGTCGGCCTGGCGCACCCAGGACCGCACCGACTCCACCCCGTAGCCGAGCTGGTTGGCCACCCGCGCCACCGTGCCCTGGGTGGTGCCCAGCTCGGCGCGCAAGGTCCGGACCATCCGGACCGCGGCAGCCTTCTCCTCCGGGCTATAGCGACGCGTCGTGGGCTTGCCAGCTGACTGTTCCTTCGGCATACCTGCATCCTCGTTTCCAAGGTCAGGAGCCTCCAACTTTTCCAGGGCGGTTCAGTCGCCTGCTGGTGAAGGCGTTGGGGGCCACGTTCGTGTTCATGTTCGCGGTCAGTTTGATGTGCGCATTCGGTATCGAATGGGCTCCGTTGTTGTGGTTGCCCGCCTGCGCGCTGTTCTTCCCGATGTGGCTGATGCTGCAGATCGTGTCAGGCCGACAGGGCGACGCTCCCGACGCGGCCTTGGATGAATACGAGTTGGCGCAGCGAAACAATGCCCGCTCCATCGGGCTGACGATCACGCAGAACCTCATGCTGGTGCCGATCTTCTACCTGATCTTCGGCTCCGTCATCACCGGCGGCACGGACACCGACATGGCCTACGCCGGCGGCTTGATGGCGCTGACGGTGCTGCTGGTCGGCGGGTGCAGCCCAGCGATGATCCTCGGCTGGTCCCGTCCCGACGACGAGTGACCGCGGGCGCCGATCGGGCGCACGCGAAATGCCATGGGACGCGGCGCCTCGCCGTGCAGACGCGCGCGATCGCGGGGTCCGGTTCGCGGGGCCGCAGCTCGCGGGACTTCTGGCTAGCGCAGTTTATGCCGTGCGGCCCCGCTCGGCGCGATAGCGGCGCACCAGGGTGTCGGTGGACGAATCGGACTGCTCGGCAGGCGATGCGTCGTCGGTCAGCACCGGCAGCAGGGCCTTGGCCTGGGTCTTACCCAATTCCACACCCCACTGGTCGAACGAGTCGATACCCCAGATGACACCCTCGACGAACACCTGATGCTCGTAGAGCGCCACCAACTGGCCGACCACCGAAGGAGTCAGCTTCGTCG
This sequence comes from Mycolicibacterium poriferae, assembly GCF_010728325.1. Next base: position 5,241,468 of record NZ_AP022570.1, on the reverse strand, counting down.
CCAGGATCGAGGTGCTCGGCCGGTTACCGGGCATCACCTTGTGCGGCACCACCTCCGAAGCTGTACCTGCTGGAAGGTCGCGGGCGATCTCCGCTGCATCTCTTCCGAAAGCCAACACCTGGGTCTGGGCGAAGAAGTTACTCATCAACAGGTCGTGCATGCTGCCGTCGCCGTCCGCGGTGGCCAAATCATCGGTGGGCTCGCTGAATCCGATGAAGTCGGCGGGGATCAGCCGGGTGCCCTGATGGAGCAGCTGATAGAACGCGTGCTGGCCGTTGGTGCCCGGCTCGCCCCAGAAGATCTCACCGGTGTCGCTGCTCACCGGGGTGCCGTCGGCGCGCACCGACTTGCCGTTGGACTCCATGGTCAGCTGCTGCAGATAGGCGGCGAACCGGGCCAGGTCATTTGAATACGGCAGCACCGCACGGGTTTCCGCACCGAAGAAGTTGTTGTACCAGAGCCCGATCAGGCCCAGCAGCACCGGGGCGTTGGCCTCCAGCGGTGCGGTCCGGAAGTGCTCGTCGACCATATGGAAGCCGGCCAGGAACTCCGCGAACCGTTCCTTGCCGATCGCGGCCATCACCGACAGCCCGATCGCCGAGTCCACCGAATACCGCCCGCCGACCCAGTCCCAGAAACCGAACATGTTCTCGGTGTCGATACCGAACTCGTCGACCAGCTTCGCGTTCGTCGACACCGCGACGAAGTGTTTGGCCACTGCCGCGTCGCCCAGCGCGTCGATCAGCCATCGGCGTGCCGCCGTCGCGTTGGTCAACGTCTCCAGCGTCGAGAACGTCTTGGAGGCGATGACGAAAAGTGTTGTCGCCGGGTCCAGTCCGTCGAGCTTGGCGACCAGGTCGGCGGGGTCGACGTTGGAGACGAACCGGGCCGAGATGCCGGCATCGACGTAGTGGCGCAACGCCTGATAGACCATGACCGGCCCGAGGTCGGAGCCGCCGATACCGATGTTCACCACGGTGGTGATGCGCTCGCCGGTCGCGCCGCGCCACTCGCCGCTGCGCAGCCGGTCGGTGAACTCACCCATCCGGTCGAGCACCTCGTGCACGTCGGACACCACGTCCTGCCCGTCGACGGTCAACGCCGCGTCCCGGGGCAGCCGCAGCGCGGTGTGCAGCACCGCCCGGTCCTCGGAGGTGTTGATGTGCACGCCGGAGAACATCGCGTCGCGCTTGGATTCCAGCTCGGCTGCCCGTGCCAACTCGATCAGCAGGTCGAGCGTCTCACGGGTGACACGGTGCTTGCTGTAGTCGATGTACATGTCGCCGACGGTCAACGCCAGCTCGGAACCGCGGGCGGAATCCTCGGCGAAAAGCTCACGCAAGCTCGTGGCGGCGACGTCGGCATGATGGCGGGACAGTGCCTGCCATGCGGTCGTGGCAGTGATGTCAGAACCCATGTTCAGAACCCTAGTGCGGCCAAGCGAACGAAGGGGTAAATGATGGAGGTATGGATACTTCCGCACTGCTGGAATCGGTACCGACCGGGCTGTGGATCGGCGGGCAGGAACGCGCGTCCTCGTCGACGTTCAACGTGCTCGATCCCTCCGACGACCAGGTGCTGACCGCCGTCGCCGACGCCACCGCCGAGGACGCCACCGCCGCACTGGACGCCGCCTGCGCAGTGCAGGCGGAGTGGGCCGCCACCCCGCCGCGCAAGCGGGGCGAGATTCTGCGCTCGGTGTTCGAGACGATCACCGAGCGCGCCGACGACATCGCCGCCCTGATGACACTCGAAATGGGCAAGGTCGTCGCCGAGAGCAAGGGCGAGGTCACCTACGGGGCCGAGTTCTTCCGCTGGTTCGCGGAGGAGGCGGTACGCATCGACGGCCGGTTCACCCCGAGCCCAGCCGGTAACGGCCGCATCATGGTCACCAAGCAGCCGGTGGGTCCCTGCTACGCGATCACACCGTGGAACTTCCCGCTCGCGATGGGCACCCGCAAGATGGGCCCGGCATTCGCCGCGGGCTGCACGATGATCGTCAAACCGGCCCAGGAAACGCCGCTGACGATGCTGCTGCTGGCCAAACTGATGGACGAGGCCGGGTTGCCCAAGGGTGTGCTGTCGGTGCTGCCGACCAGCAACCCCGGTGCGGTCACCGAAGCGCTGATCAACGACGGACGGCTGCGCAAGCTCACCTTCACCGGATCGACCGGCGTGGGTAAGGCGTTGGTCAAGCAGTCGGCGGACAAGCTGCTGCGCACGTCGATGGAACTCGGCGGCAACGCGCCGTTCGTGGTGTTCGACGACGCCGACGTCGATGCCGCAGTCGACGGCGCGATCCTGGCCAAGATGCGAAACGGCGGTGAGGCGTGCACCGCAGCCAACCGATTCCACGTCGCGAACGCGGTGCGCGAGGAGTTCACCGAGAAGTTCGTCAAGCGGATGAGCGAGTTCACCCTCGGCAAGGGGCTCGACGAGTCGGCCACCCTCGGTCCGCTCATCAATGCCAAGCAGGTGAACACGGTGACGGAACTCGTCTCCGACGCCGTGTCGCGCGGCGCGACGGTTGCCATCGGCGGCGTAGCCCCCGGTGGGCCCGGACACTTCTATCCCGCCACCGTGCTGACCGACGTGCCCGCCGACGCCCGGATCCTCAAGGAGGAGGTGTTCGGACCGGTGGCCCCGATCGCCGGGTTCGACACCGAGGAGGAAGGCATCGCGGCGGCCAACGACACCGAATACGGATTGGCCGCCTACGTCTACACCCAGTCGCTGGACCGGGCGCTGCGGGTCGCCGAGGGTGTGCAGTCCGGCATGGTCGGCGTCAACCGGGGTGTGATCTCCGATGCGGCTGCTCCGTTCGGCGGCATCAAGGAGTCCGGCTTCGGCAGGGAAGGCGGCAGTGAGGGGATCGAGGAGTACCTCGACACCAAGTACATCGCTCTCACCAAATAGTCGGGGTGCCGACGGGACTGGAAAGTCGGGTCGCCGACGGGACTGGATATCGGGTCGCCGACGGGGCCGGATAGGCGGCTCGTCGACGGGATTGGACTGTAGGCCAGCCGACAGGACTGGATAGTCGGCCAGCCGACGGGGTCGGCAGCCGCGCGCCTCCCCGGTCGGGCCTTTGCAGACCCATAGACTTCCTTGCTCGACAGCAGCAAGGAGGGCTCCGAAACGTGACCGCCGGCCGAGCCGTCAATACCGGCAGCGCCGGCCGAGCCGTCAATACCGGCAGCGCCGGCCGAGCCGTCAAGACCGGCACCGCCGTGAGTGCGGCACCGATCCGGGTGGGGCCGCGCCGCTACGTCAGCCCGGGCCGTGGCATCGCTGCGCTCGACGGTGTCCGAGCGATCGCGGTCGCGCTGGTGCTCGCCGACCACGGCGGCGTACCGGGAATGTCCGGCGGATTCCTGGGCGTCGACGTGTTCTTCGTTCTCAGCGGGTTCTTGATCACCTCATTGCTGCTGGACGAGGTCGGCCGCACCGGCCGGATCGGTCTGAAAAGCTTCTGGATTCGCCGGGCCCGGCGATTGCTGCCCGCGCTGATCGTCATGGTGCTGGCCGTGGTGACCGCCCGCGAACTGTTCGCCGCAGAAGCCACCGCCAACCTGCGCGACGAAGCGGTGGCCGCCCTGTTCTGGATGTCCAACTGGCTGTTCGTCGCTCAGCACACCGACTACTTCAGTCACGGGGCGCCGCCGTCGCCGCTGCAGCACACGTGGTCGCTGGCCGTCGAGGAGCAGTACTACCTGCTGTGGCCGCTGATGGTGGCGGCCGTGGTCGCGGGTCTCGCCGCGCTGGCCTACCGTCGCGGCACGCCGCTGACCCCCCGCGCGCTCCGCACGGCGGTGTTCGTCCTCGCCTGCGCCGGCGTGCTCGCCTCGGCGGCGGCCAGCATGACGCTGGCCGGCGACGCATCTCTCAACCGTGTCTACTTCGGCACCGACACCCGAGTACAGGCGTTGCTCGTCGGCGCCGCCGCCGCGGCGCTGGTGGTGCGGGACTGGCGCGGTCTGGCCGGTGGGGTCACGACGCTGCGCTCCCGCTGGACCCGTTGGACGGCTCGGCTGCTGCCCGCGCTCGGGCTGGTGGTGCTCGTGCTGGCCGCTCACGGTGCCACCGGCAGCGCCGAGGAGTTCCGGCACGGCCTGCTGATCACGGTGGCGTTGGCCGCTGTGCTGGTCATCGCGCCGGTGGCGCTCGATCAGGAGGGCCCCGTCGCGCGGTTGTTGTCCACCGGGCCGCTGGTGGGCCTCGGCGCAATCTCCTACGGGGTCTACCTCTGGCACTGGCCGATCTTCCTGCTGGTCAACGGCGAGCGCACCGGGGTGACGGGCTGGCACTTGTTCGCGCTGCGCTGTGCGGCGACCCTCGCCGTCGCCGCGATCTCCTGGTGGCTGATCGAACAGCCGATCCGGGAGTGGCGGCCGGTCTCCGTGCCGATGCTGCCGCTGGCTGCCGCCTCGGCGGCGACCGCGGCGATGGTGGCGATGACGATCGTGCCGGTGCAGCTGACTCCCCAGACGCCGGAGCCGGGACCACTGGTCGATTCGGCGGCGTTGGTGGCGCCCGAGGTCCCTGTCGAGGTCGCACCGCCACCACGTCCCGGCGCGCCCGGCGACATGCGGGTGGCGGTGTTCGGGGACTCGATCGCGTGGACTCTGATGCGGTATCTGCCGGCGACGCCTGGCGTGCATTTCGCCGATTACACGACCATCGGTTGCGGCATCGCCCGCGGCGGCCCGTACGAATACGTCGGTCAAGAGCTCGACCAGAAGCCGGAGTGCGACGCCTGGCCCAGCCGGTGGAGTCAGCGGATCTCCTACGAGCGCCCCGACGTGGTGCTGTTGATCGTCGGTCGGTGGGAGATCGTCGACCGCATGAACGAAGGACGCTGGACACACATCGGAGATGAAGCCTATGACTCGTATCTACGGGCCGAGCTCCGGCGTGCGCTCGACATCCTCGGCTCGACCGGGGCGCGCATCGTCGTCACCACCGAGCCGTACAACCGGCGCGCCGAGAAGCCCGACGGCAGCCTCTACCCCGAAGACCACCCGGAGCGGGTCGACACCTGGAACGAGCTGCTGCGCGGTGTCGTCGACGACCGGCCCAACGTGACCGTGGCCGACCTGAACGAGAAGCTGAGCCCCAACGGCTACTACACCACCAAGGTCGACGGCATCCGGATGCGCAGCGACGGGGTGCACCCCACCCCGGAGGCGGTGGAGTGGCTCACCCCGTGGCTGGTGGAGGCGATACAGCCGAACTGAGCTCGAGTGGCCTCGGTGCGTCTACCGGCGATGACGCGCAGGCAGCACGCCGACGGCGTGTGCGATCAGTGCCCGAGGCGGCCGCGGCCCAGGCGCAGCAGCAGCATCGCGAGGTTCTTGCCCTCCGCGCCGAGCACGCTGTAGCGCTCGATGACCTTCATCTCCCGGCTGTGCACCAGCCGCGTGCCGCCCGAGGCCATGCGTGCCTTACCGATCAGCTGTGAGACCTGGGTCCGCCGTTGCACCGCCTCGAGGATCGCGGCGTCGAGCCGGTCGATCTCCTGGCGCAGAGCATCGATGTCCGAGGCGTCGAGCTCCTGGGAGGGGTCCGAGGAGGCTGCAGCGGTTTCCATCGTCGTCATCTCGTGATTCTCCGAATTTCCGTTGTGTGAAGGGTCTGGTCTCATCCGGTTTCGGGCCTCACACAAGAAACGAGCCCCGGATCCGGAAGCGGACCGCGGGGCTCTGGGAAGCAGCTAGACCACGGGCACCGCTGGCCGGTACCCGTAGAAAAATCGGCGCTGAGCCCCTCGGGTGAGGAGCGAGTTGCCGGGCTGCGCGTTGAGCACCCAACGAGTGTGCCACTACCTGCCGTGCCAGCGCAAAGAGTGTCGGTTCACAGCGGTAGGTTTGTCCGCATATGACTGCACCTCTTCCGATGACGTCCCCGGCGAGTGACACCGATCAGCTGCTGGACGGGTTGAACCCGCAGCAGCGCCAGGCGGTGTTGCACGAGGGGAGCCCGTTGTTGATCGTCGCCGGCGCCGGTTCGGGAAAGACGGCGGTGCTCACCCGCCGCATCGCCTACCTGCTGGCCGCTCGCGACGTGGGGGTGGGGCAGGTGCTGGCCATCACGTTCACCAACAAGGCCGCCGCGGAGATGCGCGAGCGTGTGGTGGGTCTGGTGGGTCCGCGGGCGCGCAGCATGTGGGTGTCGACGTTCCACTCGACGTGTGTGCGGATCCTGCGCAACCAGGCCTCGCTGGTGGCCGGGCTGAACTCGAACTTCTCGATCTACGACGCCGACGATTCGCGCCGCCTGCTGCTGATGATCGGCAAGGACATGGGGCTGGACACCAAACGCCATTCACCTCGGTTGCTGGCCAACGGCATCTCGAACCTCAAGAACGAGTTGATCGGGCCCGAGCAGGCCGCCGCGGAGGCATCCGAGGCGGCCGACGATCTGGCTCGCGTCATCGCCGAGGTGTACGCCGAGTATCAGCGCCGGCTGCGGACGGCCAACGCGCTGGATTTCGACGACCTGATCGGTGAGACGGTGGCGGTGCTGCAGGCGTTCCCGCAGATCGCCCAGTACTACCGGCGCCGATTCCGGCACATCCTGGTCGACGAATACCAGGACACCAATCACGCCCAGTACGTGCTGGTGCGCGAACTGGTGGGCGTGGGCGCGCCCGACACCGACACGGTGCCGCCGGCCGAGCTGTGCGTGGTCGGTGACGCCGATCAGTCCATCTATGCGTTCCGTGGCGCGACGATTCGCAACATCGAAGACTTCGAACGCGACTTTCCCGACGCGACAACGATTCTGCTCGAGCAGAACTACCGGTCCACTCAGACCATCCTCAACGCGGCCAACTCGGTCATCGCGCGCAACACCGGCCGGCGCGAGAAGCGGCTGTGGACCGACTCCGGTCAGGGTGAGCTGATCGTCGGGTACGTCGCCGACAACGAACACGACGAGGCCCGGTTCGTCGCGCAGGAGATCGACAACCTGTCCGATTCCGTCGGCGACTTCTCCTACAACGACGTCGCGGTCTTCTACCGCACCAACAACTCCTCCCGGGCGATCGAGGAGGTGTTCATCCGCGCCGGCATCCCCTACAAGGTCGTCGGGGGAGTGCGCTTCTACGAACGCCGCGAGATTCGCGACATCGTCGCCTACCTGCGAGTACTGGACAACCCCGGCGATTCGGTGAGCATGCGGCGCATCCTGAACACCCCGCGCCGTGGTATCGGCGACCGTGCCGAGGCCTGTGTGGCCGTGCACGCCGAGAACACCGGCCTGAACTTCAACGACGCCCTGGTCGCGGCCGCCGAGGGCCGGGTGCCGATGCTCAACACGCGGGCAGAGAAGGCGATCGCGGGTTTCGTCGGCCTGCTCGACGAGCTGCGGGGCATGCTCGACGGGGAGTTGGGCGAGCTCGTCGAGGCGGTGCTGGACCGCACCGGCTATCGCGCCGAACTCGAATCGTCGAACGACCCGCAGGATCTGGCGCGGCTGGACAACCTCAACGAATTGGTCAGCGTCGCCCACGAATTCAGCATCGACCTGGCGAACGCGCGAGCGTTGGCCGGCGAGGACGGCGCGGAGCCGGTCGACGAGGACATTCCGGACACCGGTGTGCTCGCCGCGTTCCTCGAGCGGGTGTCGCTGGTCGCCGACGCCGACGACATCCCCGAGCACGGTGCCGGCGTGGTCACGATGATGACGCTGCACACCGCCAAGGGGCTGGAGTTCCCGGTTGTGTTCGTCACCGGGTGGGAGGACGGCATGTTCCCGCACATGCGCGCGCTCGGTGATCCGGTGGAGTTGTCCGAGGAGCGGCGGCTGGCCTATGTCGGAATCACCCGCGCCCGCCAGCGGCTGTATCTGAGTCGGGCCAAGGTGCGCTCCTCCTGGGGGCAGCCGATGCTCAACCCCGAGTCGCGGTTCCTGCGCGAGATCCCCCAGGAGCTCATCGACTGGCGCCGCACCGAGCAGCCGGCGTCGTCGCTGTCGGCACCGGTGAGCGGCGCGGGCCGGTTCGGCACGCCGCGACCGTCGCCGATGCGCCCGGCGGCCGCCAAACGCCCGCTGCTGGTGCTCGAACCCGGCGACCGCGTCACCCACGACAAGTACGGGCTGGGCCGGGTCGAGGAGGTCTCGGGCGTCGGTGAGTCCGCGATGTCGCTGATCGACTTCGGCAGCGCGGGCCGGGTGAAGCTGATGCACAACCACGCACCGGTGGCCAAGCTATAGCTCCGAGTCAGCCGGACCGGTTCCAGGCTGTCGTGGCCGGCAGCAGCGCCGCCACGATCGACGCCAGGGGCAGCAGCGGCATGGCGTAGACGAGCGCGGGCAGCGCCGCCCCCGCCACGAACAGGCTCGCGAAGATGAGCAGGGCGATGACCGCCCCGACCACCACCAACAGCCGCCCGGTGCGCCGGCGCAGCAGCAGGGCGATGACCCCGGCGATGGTGGCCGCTGCGGAAATTGTGGTGAGGAAGCCCACCGCGACGCAGAACAACGGATCGGTCGCCCACCAGCCGGTGATCAGATCGGTGGCGATGACGGCCGTCGCCCATCCTGAGACGATGCTGGCCACCGAGGTCGCGATCGCCGAAGTCGGGTCCGCCCGAGCCGCGCGGGACGGACCGACGGCAATCGGTTTGGCCCGGGGCACGATCTGGGTAGCCGGATCATCGACAGCGGGTTGGGCGCCGGTGGGGTGTCGGCGGATGAGACCGGTAGGTGGCTCCGGTTCCACCGCCGCGTCCGGCCCGGTGGTTGGTTCCGGTCCGGTGGGTGGAATCGATCTGGTTGGTGGTTCCGACGCAGGCGACGGGACCCATCCGGTCAGCGGGTCCGACCCGGCGGGCAGGTCCGCTGCGGGCTGAGCGCCGGTGTTCAGCGGGGCGCGACGAAGTATGCGGGTGCTGTCGTCGCTGTCCGGTGAGGTGTCTCCGTCGGCCACTCAGCCAACGTAGCTGCCGGGCGTCAACCCGTGCTTGGCCAGCCAGCCGACCGGGTCCACCCTGTCGGTGCCGTTCAAGTGCACCTCGAAGTGGCAATGGGGTCCGGTCGAGTTGCCGGTGTTGCCCATCTTGGCGATCTGGTCGCCGGCCATCACCCGTTCGCCGACGTTGACCAGAACGGCGCTGTTGTGGCCGTACAGGGTGACGGTTCCGTCGGCGTGACGGAGCTTGACCATGTTGCCGTAACCGCCCTGGTAGCCGGCGGAGATCACGACACCGTCGGCGGCGGCGAGAATGGGCGTGCCGATGGCGTTGGCGATGTCGATGCCCGCGTGCAGCACGCCCCAGCGGTAGCCGAACCCGGAGGTCCACACCCCGCGGGTCGGCATCACGAACTGCGGTCGGATCAGGCGGGCTTCGCGTTCGGCGCGTTCCTGGGCGTAGGCGGCGGCCTTGGTGATCTCTTCGGCGTGGATCGCGGAGTTGACGGCGGGAGCCACCGTGACGACCTGCATGCCGTCGACGGACCCGGTGATGGTCGCTCCGCCGGTCGACGTCTGGTCGGCGGCCAGGACGGTGCTCTCGGAGCTCTGCTGGGTGTTGTTGGACATCGTGTAGGCGCCGGCGGCGGTCGCGCCCACTGCCATAGCCGCGACCATCAGGCGGCCTTTGATCGGCACCTCGGGCTTGCGGTGCGCGGCGCGGTGCCCGCGCATGTCGATGACGTCGGTGGTGGCGGTGCCGTCGCTGAGGTCGGTGTGGCTGTCCCGGTAGGCGTGGGTGCGGCGCTCGGCGCGCGGCTCGGCCCGGAACTCCGAGGGGACCGCCAGCTGCAGCGGCACGAGGTCGTCGGTGTCATGCAGATCGTCGAGCTCGGGGGCGGCGATGACCTGCGACTCCTTGTCGAAGGCGGCCTGGGAGAGCATGTCGAGTTCAGCGAGATCGCCGAATTCGTTGAACGGGATGATGTCCGTGACCTCGGACGGGCTCTCGGACGGAACGGGTGCCACAACGGCTGCAGTTGTCCGGCGCGCGCGATGCTGAGGCAACCTGAGGAGTCCTTAATTCGTCGTGAGCCGCATGGGCCGTCGTGATCGGACCGTTATCTAGACCACAGGGACGTTAACCAAATCCCAATACTTGTGGCAACCCGAGACGATAGTCCCTCGACGAATGTGACCTGAATCACCGCGGAGGCCCCGGTGAGATCGACCACATGAGAGGTGGGCGGTGGCGACCGGCCGCGCTCGTGTGGATAAAGTTCCTCCGGAGCCCGTCGGGCCACAACTTTCTACCGTCGACGCAGACAGGGATGTTCCGGAGTCCATGGATCTCTTCGAGTATCAGGCGAAAGAGCTGTTCGCCAAGCACAACGTTCCCACGACCCCGGGCCGGGTGACCGACTCGGCCGACGACGCCAAGGCGATCGCCACCGAGATCGGGCGGCCCGTCATGGTCAAAGCGCAGGTCAAGACCGGTGGTCGCGGCAAAGCCGGTGGCGTGAAGTACGCCGCCACCCCCGATGACGCGTTCACCCACGCGTCGAACATCCTCGGCCTGGACATCAAGGGGCACGTCGTCAAGAAGTTGCTGGTCGCCGAGGCCAGCGACATCGCCGAGGAGTACTACATCTCCTTCCTGCTGGACCGCGCCAACCGCACCTACCTGGCGATGTGTTCGGTCGAGGGTGGTGTGGAGATCGAAGAGGTCGCCGCCACCAAGCCCGACCGGCTGGCCCGCATCCCCGTCGACGCGACCAAGGGTGTCGACGAGGCGTTCGCCCGCGAGATCGCCGAGAAGGGCCACCTGCCCGCCGAGGTGCTCGACGCCGCGGCCGTGACGATCGCCAAGCTGTGGGAGGTGTTCGTCAAAGAGGACGCCACCCTGGTCGAGGTCAACCCCCTCGTCCGGACGCCGGACGACCAGATCCTGGCGCTGGACGGCAAGGTCACCCTCGACGCCAACGCCGACTTCCGCCACCCCGAGCACGCCGAGTTCGAGGACAAGGACGCCACCGATCCGCTCGAGCTCAAGGCCAAGGAGAACGACCTCAACTACGTCAAGCTCGACGGTGAGGTCGGCATCATCGGCAACGGCGCGGGTTTGGTGATGTCCACTCTCGACGTCGTCGCCTACGCCGGAGAGAAGCACAACGGGGTCAAGCCCGCGAACTTCCTCGACATCGGCGGCGGTGCGTCGGCCGAGGTGATGGCCAACGGGCTGGACGTCATCCTGGGCGACGAGCAGGTCAAGAGCGTCTTCGTCAACGTGTTCGGCGGCATCACCGCCTGCGACGCGGTTGCCAACGGCATCGTCAATGCGCTCAAGATCCTCGGCGACGAGGCCAACAAGCCGCTCGTCGTCCGCCTCGACGGCAACAACGTCGACGAGGGCCGCCGGATTCTGGCCGAGGCCAACCATCCTCTGGTCATCCAGGCCGACACCATGGACTCCGGCGCCGACAAGGCCGCCGAGCTGGCGAACAAGTAGGGGCGCAACAGAATGTCTATCTTCCTCAACAAGGACTCCAAGGTCATCGTCCAGGGCATCACCGGCGGCGAGGGCACCAAGCACACCAAGCTGATGCTCAAGGCCGGCACCCAGATCGTGGGCGGTGTCAACGCGCGCAAGGCCGGCACGACCGTCACGCACGAAGACAAAGACGGCAAGCAGATCGAACTGCCGGTGTTCGGCAGCGTCGCCGAGGCCATGAAGGAGACCGGCGCGGATGTGTCGATCGCCTTCGTGCCGCCGAAGTTCGCCAAGGACGCCATCATCGAGGCCATCGACGCCGAGATCCCGCTGCTGGTGGTCATCACCGAGGGCATCCCGGTGCAGGACACGGCGTATGCGTGGGCCTATAACGTCGAGAAGGGGCAGAAGACCCGCATCATCGGCCCCAACTGCCCGGGCATCATCACCCCCGGTGAGTCGCTGGTCGGCATCACGCCGAACAACATCACCGGCAAGGGTCCGATCGGTCTGGTGTCGAAGTCGGGCACGCTGACCTACCAGATGATGTACGAGCTCCGCGATCTCGGGTTCTCCACCGCCATCGGCATCGGCGGCGACCCGGTCATCGGCACCACCCACATCGACGCCATCGAGGCGTTCGAGAAGGATCCCGAGACCAAGGTCATCGTCATGATCGGCGAGATCGGTGGTGACGCCGAGGAGCGTGCCGCCGACTACGTCAAGGCCAACGTCTCCAAGCCGGTGGTCGGCTACGTCGCGGGCTTCACCGCGCCGGAGGGCAAGACCATGGGCCACGCCGGGGCCATCGTGTCCGGGTCGTCGGGCACCGCCGCCGCCAAGAAGGAGGCCCTCGAGGCCGCCGGCGTGAAGGTGGGCAAGACGCCGTCGGAGACGGCCAGGCTCGCCCGCGAGATCCTCGAATCTCAGTAGGCGTCCGGCGAACGTACGGTTTGTGACGGGAATCCTCGATTTTCCGTCAGAAACCGTACGGTCGCGGCGCTGAAAACGTCATCCGACATCGCACACGTGCCCCGGCGCGTGTGCGATGTCGCGTTCCGGGCACCGGCACGCGTTTCAGGTCCCGGCACGCGTCTCGGGCACCGGCACGCGTCTCGAGCACCGGCTCGCGTTCGGGCATCGGCACGCGTTTCAGGTCCCGGCACACGTTTCGGGCACCGGCACACACTGTGATCCGCCGCCCCGAGTCGCCCGACAAGAACACGTTCTATTAGCCTCTCGAAGTAACTCAAGAGGAGCGGAACATGGCAGTTGACGAGCGCACGCCGGTCATCATCGGCGTCGGACAGTTCACCGAACGCATCGACGATCCCGACTACCGGGGCATGTCCGCAGTTGAGCTGGCCACCGCCGCGGCCCGCGCGGCGCTGCAGGACACCGACGCCGACGCTGTTCAGGTAGCTGCCGCCATCGACACGGTGTTCGGGTTGCGGCAGTTCGAGATTTCCGGGCCGATGCCGGCCGTGCTGGGGAAGTCGAACAACTATCCCCGCTCGGTGATGCGACGCATCGGCGGCGACCCCGCCCGGGTGGTGCTCGAACCGGTGGGCGGCCAGAGCCCGCAGAAGCTCGTCACCGAGGCGGGCAACACCATCGTCGCCGGCGAGGCCGACGTGGTGATGATCATGGGCTCCGAGGCCGGCTCCACTGCCAAGTACTTCGCCGACCGCGACGACAAGCCAGACTTCACCGAGAACATCGACGGCCAGCTGGAGGACCGCGGCCACCAGATCTTCAGCTACATCGACGAATACACCGTTGCGCACGGCCTGACGGGCGCACCGGTGCAGTACGGGCTGCTCGACAACGCGCGGCGGGCGCGGCTCGGCCACAGCGTCGCCCGGTACCGCCGGGAGATGGCCGAACTGTTTGCACCGATGTCGAAAGTTGCTGCCAAGAACCCGTTCTCGTCGTCACCGGTGGAACGGTCGGTGGAGGAGATCGAGACCGTCACCGACGAGAACCGGATGATCTGCGACCCCTATCCGCGTCTTCTGGTGGCCCGCGACACCGTCAACCAGGGGGCTGCCGCCATCGTGACCTCGGTTGCCGCTGCGCGCAGACTCGGTGTGCCGGAACGTAACTGGGTTTATCTGCACGGCCACTCCGATGTGGTGGAGCAGCCCCTTCTCGACCGTGCGGACCTCGGTGCCGCCCCGGCATCGGCGATGGCGGCCCACGAGGCGCTGCGGGTGGCCGGCATCGATGTCGACCAGGTCGCCACCTTCGACCTCTACAGCTGCTTCCCGTTCCCGGTGTTCGTGATCTGCGACGCGCTGGGTCTGGCGCCCGACGACCCCCGTGGCCTGACCCTCACCGGGGGACTGCCGTACTTCGGTGGCCCCGGCAACAGCTATTCGTTGCACGCAATCGCGGAAACCGTCGCCCGGATGCGCGACACCCCGGGTCGATTCGGCTTCGTCGGCGCCAACGGCGGGATCGCCAGCAAGTACTCGGCCGGTGTCTACTCGGCCGAACCGGCGCCGTGGCGGCAGTCCCGCAGCGCTGAGCTCAATGCGCAGGTCGTCGCGCTGCCGACGGTGCCGGTGACCAAGCGCGCCGACGGGACGGGCACGATCGAGACCTATTCGGTGCGCCACGACTGGCCCGTGCGCACAGGCATCATCGTCGGGCGTCTCGACGCGGACGGCTCCCGCTTCATGGCGACCAGTGAGGACCCCGACCTCGTCGCGGTCCTGGCCGAGGCCGACCCGCTGGGGGCCGCAGTCACGGTCACGTCCACCGAGAACGGCAACCGCGCACTGCTGCGGTAGTCGCCGACGGTCAGAACAAGGTCGTCGCGGTCGGGGTCAGGACGAAGCCGTGCTCACCCACGCGGCAGGCCGTCATCCCGGAATCGTCGACCCCGCACTCGATGTCGCGATGGACGATCTTGTGGCCCGGAGGCAGCTGCTTGACGCCCGAGGCGGCGATCGTGGCCGGGTCCAGCGGTGGATACGACGGGGTGACGGTCGCCGGTTCGTCGGTCGCCACAAGAACCTGCCAGGTCCCGGGTCCGAGGTCCGGTCGCGGCCCCTCGCACGACAGGGTCAACCGGTTCGGGTCGTCGAGTGAGTTCATGGTGTTGTGACTGCACAGCTGTCCGTCGGGCGTGACGAAGTCGAACCCGGTGAACCGGGGATAGCTCTGCATGTACTGCGCCGTGTCGACGGCCGGGTACCCCGACAGGTCGGGCATCTGCGGCGGCGGGTCGGCGGCCGCGTCGGCGCAGCCCACCGTCAGCGCGACCAGGGCCGCACCTGCTGCCGCGGCGCCCCGCCGGATCAACGTCGTCGTCACACCTGGATTATCGCGGCGCCGCGGGGGTGGCGTTACCCGTCGGAGCGGTGCGACGTCGCTCAGACCAGGGCGGTGAGCTTTCCGGCGAGGCGTTCGACATAGGCCGCGACATCGTCGGGGCTACGGTCGGGCAGCCCGAACAGCACCTCGGTCACCCCGAGGTCGCGCCACCGGGCCAGCTTGTCCGGGTCGGGTTTGAAGTCCAGCGCCACCACCTGCGGGGCGCCCTCGCGCCCGGCGCCGGCCCAGGTGTCCTGCAGCAGTTTCACCGGCGCATCGATGTCGAAGTCGCGGGGCGTGGTGATCCAACCGTCGGCGGACCGGGCGATCCACTTGAAGTTCTTCTCGGTGCCCGCAGCGCCGACGAGGACAGGGACATGCGACTGCACGGGTTTCGGCCAGGCCCAGGACGGGCCGAAGTCGACGAACTCGCCGTGATACTCGGCCTCCTCCTGAGTCCACAGCGCACGCATCGCCTCCAGGTACTCGCGCAGCATGGTGCGCCGCCGGCCCGGCGGCACATTGTGGTCGGCCAGTTCGTCGGTGTTCCAGCCGAAGCCGACGCCGAGGGAAACCCGGCCGCCGGACAGATGATCGAGGGTCGCGATCGACTTGGCCAGCGTGATCGGGTCGTGCTCGACGGGCAGCGCCACCGCCGTGGACAGCCGAACCCGGGACGTCACCGCACACGCGGCGCCCAGCGACACCCAGGGGTCCAACGTGCGCATGTAGCGGTCGTCGGGCAGTGAGTCGTCACCGGTCGTGGGGTGTGCGGCTTGGCGCTTGATGGGGATGTGGGTGTGTTCGGGCACATAGAACGTGGTGAAGCCGTGATCGTCGGCCAGCTTGGCCGCGGCCGCCGGCGTGATCCCGCGATCGGAGGTGAACAGCACCAATCCAAAGTCCATGTGAAGAATTAGAACGTGTTCCAATACCGGACCGCAAGGGGGCCCCTGCGCAGCGCAGACCGTGTGCTGGCGACGAATGCCCCTCACCGGCGGTGATGTTGTGAGTTCGCTGTGAGTCCCGGGCGTGGGCCCAGGTGCAGAAGGGGCCCCCTGGGGGTGCGCTAGCGTGGGTGACCGAATCGCCCACGCTGTCCATCGCCCCGTCGGTGGACCGTGTCAGCACCGCTCCGTCGCCGACGATGCGGTGCCCGTATCGCACAGGAGAGGCCATGTCGTACCCCCAAGGCGCGCCCGGAGGCCCCGGTTACCAGCCCACGCAGCCGCAGACCAATCAGTTCGCCGCGCCGACCCAGCAGTTCAGCAGGGTGCCCGACAGCGGTCCGGGCGCTGAGGGCCCCAGCAAGCTGCCGGCATATCTCAGCGGGGCCGTCGCCGCGCTGGGTCTGCTGGTGTACCTGGCCGGGTTCGCGCCGCAGTTCACCATCACCGCTTCGGATTTCCCCGGCCTGGGCCAGCTCAGCGGAAGCTCGCTGGGATTGCTGTTCGCGGTCATCGCGGCGGTGCTGGCAGGACTGCTTTCGGGTTTGAGCCTGCTGCCCAAGCAGCCGAATTACACGCCGATCGCGGCGGTCGGCGCGGTGCTGGCCTTCCTGCTCGTCATCGCCGAGGTGATCAAGAAGCCCAGTGGAGCGACCGTCGACTGGGGCCTCTACCTGGTGATCGCGTTCACGCTGCTGCAGGCTGCGGTCGCCGTCGTGGTGGTGTTGTTCCAGTCCGGCATTCTCAGCGCACCCGCACCGCGGCCGCGCTACGACCAGCCGCAGCACTTCGGTCAGTACCCCGGGCACTACTACGGTCAGCCGCAGGGGCAGCACCAGGGTCAGCCGCAGCAGCAGGGGCGTCCCGGCTATCCGACGCCCTACGGCGGCTACCCCAGCACCGGCCCGTCCACCGGCGGCTTCCCGGCGTCGTCGGGGTCCGCGCCGTCGCCGCAGTCCGGCCCGTCCTCGCAGTCGGGCCCTCCGACTCCGCCGACCGGATACCCGACGTACGGCCAGCCGCCGGCGAGCAACGCGCCGACGACCCAAGTTCCTGCGCAACACCAGTCGCCATCGCCGCAGTCGGATCAGTCGTCGTCGTAGTCTGAGCCGCGCGTGCGCGTGAGGCGTGCGCCCGAGCTTTCGCGAGGAGCGACTTCACCCGTGACCAGACGACCGCACCCGGGAGGCGCCCCCCGCCCGGCAAGCGGAACCCGGCAGGCGCGTGATCTGCTCCGGGTCGCCTTCGGGCCGTCGATCGTGGCGCTTGTCGTCATCGCCGCGGTGGTGCTGCTTCAGCTGTTGATCGCCAACAGCGACATGACCGGCGCGTTCGGCGCGATCGCCAGCATGTGGCTGGCCGTGCACCAGGTTCCCGTCTCGATCGCGGGCAGTGCGCTCGGGGTGATGCCGTTGCTACCGGTGCTGGCGATGATCTACGGCACCGCACGCACAACGGCCGCCGCCACGACGAGCGCATCCTGGTTCGTCATGCGCTGGGTGGTGGCTTCGGCGATCGGCGGCCCGATTCTGATCGCGGCGCTCTGTCTGGCGGTCATCCATGACGCCGCGTCGGTTCTGACCGATCTGCAGACGCCCGATGCGCTGCGCGCGTTCGGCGGGGTGCTGGTCGTGCACGCGATCGGCGCCGTGGCGGGGGTCGGTTCCCGGATCGGGCGGCGGTTGCTGAGGTCGTCACCGCTGCCGAGCTGGTTGTTCGACGCGGTTCGCGCTGCCGCGGCCGGGGTGTTGGCGCTGATGGGGCTGTCCGGAGTGATCACCGCCGGGTCGCTGGTCGTGCACTGGTCGACGATGCACGAGCTGTATGCGATCACCGACTCGGTGTTCGGTCAGCTCAGCCTGACTGTGCTTTCGGTGCTGTACGTACCGAACGTCATGGTGGGCGCGGCGGCAGTCGTTGTAGGGAGCAGCGCGCATGTGGGACTGGCGACGTTCAGCTCGTTCACGGTTTTCGGCGGCGACATCCCTGCGCTTCCGATACTCGCCGCGGCGCCCACCCCACCTCTGGGGCCGGTCTGGGTTGCGTTGATGATCGTCGCCGCTGTGTCCGGAGTCGCGCTCGGCCAGCAGTGCGCCCGCCGGCCGCTGCCCCCGCTGACCGCGCTGGCGAAGGTGGCGGTGGCGGCGGCGCTGGCAGCGGTGACCATGGCCGTGCTGGGCTATGCCGGCGGTGGGACATTGGGCAATTTCGGTGAGGTCGGAGTCGACCAGGCGACGTTCGGGCCGGCAGTCTTTCTGTGGTTCGCCGGCATCGGTGGGTTGACCGTGGCGATGTCGGGGGGCCTGGCGCCGCGGGTGCGCCGGCCGGCTGTGAAGTCCGAGCCGGAGCCGACTCCGCGGGACGAGTCCGATGATGTCTTGGTCGCCGACGCCGACGAGGTGCGGTCGGGCGGGGAGATGCGGGCGGCCGAGTCCCCGGCCACCGAGCAGGTGGACGTCACCTCAGGGGAGCCGGCTGCCGCTGCGATGGGGGAGTCGGGGCGCCGCAAGCCCGATCGCGAGGAGATGGATCTCGAGGAAATCGACCCCGAGGAGCACTTCGTCGTAGACGAAGCAGATCACCGGAGCGTCGTAGACGAAGCCAATGGCCGGGGTGTCGTAGACGAAGCAGATCGCCGGAGCGTCGTAGACGAAGCAGCGGGCTGGGGTGTCGTGGAGGACCCCGAGGAGCACTTCGTCGTAGACGAAGCAAATGGCCGGGGTGTCGTAGACGAAGCAGATGGCCGCAGTGTCGTAGACGAACCAGGCGACCACAGACGCGGCACTGAATGATCACCTATTAGGCTCTCTGGCGTGCAGCCTGAGGTCCGTGTGCCCCCGAGCGCACCGGCGCGGCTGGTGGTGCTGGCGTCGGGCACCGGTTCGTTACTCGAAACACTGCTCAAGTCAGCCGTCGACGACTACCCGGCCCGGGTCGTCGCGGTCGGCACCGACCGGGCGTGCCGCGCCCTCGATGTCGCTGCGGACGCGTCGGTGCCGACGTTCACGGTGCGTCTCGGCGACTACCCGGACCGCGTTTCCTGGGATGCCGCCCTCACCGAGGCGACGGCGGCTCACGAACCGGACCTGGTGGTGTCCGCCGGGTTCATGAAGATTCTTGGCGCGCAATTTCTTTCCCGATTTCCCGCGCGGGTCGTCAACACCCACCCGGCGCTTCTGCCGGCTTTTCCCGGCGCCCACGCGGTTCCCGATGCGTTGGCCTACGGGGTCAAGGTGACCGGCTGCAGTGTGCACCTGGTCGACGACGGCACCGACACCGGGCCGATCCTGGCGCAGCAGGCCGTGCCGGTGCTCGACGATGACGACGAAGCCACCCTGCACGAACGGATCAAAGTGGTGGAGCGACAGCTTCTGGTGGATGTCCTCGATGCGCTGGCCACCCGCGGCGTGACCTGGACCGGACGAAAGGCGACCATAGGATGAGCGAGGACGGTCGGCGGCGCATCCGCCGCGCACTGATCAGCGTGTACGACAAGACTGGATTGGTGCCGTTGGCGCAGGGGCTGCACGCCGCCGGGGTCGACATCGTGTCCACCGGTTCGACCGCCAAAACCATTGCTGGAGCTGGTGTTCCGGTGACACCAGTGGAGACCGTCACCGGGTTCCCAGAGGTGCTCGACGGCCGGGTCAAGACGCTGCATCCGCATGTGCACGCCGGTCTGCTCGCCGATCAGCGTAAGCCCGAGCATGTTTCGGCGCTCGCCGGTCTGGGGGTCGCCCCGTTCGAGCTCGTCGTGGTGAATCTGTATCCGTTCACCCAGACCGTCAACTCCGGTGCCGACGTCGACGAGTGTGTCGAGCAGATCGACATCGGCGGGCCGTCGATGGTGCGGGCGGCGGCCAAGAATCATCCCAGCGTCGCCGTCGTGGTCGATCCGCTCGGCTACGACGGTGTGCTTGCTGCGGTGCGGGCCGGCGGATTCACCCTGTCGGAACGAAAGAAGCTGGCCGCGTTGGCGTTCCGGCACACTGCTGAGTACGACGTCGCTGTGGCGTCGTGGATGGAGTCGGTGCTGGCGCCGGAACAGGGCGCCGACGCGGCGGGTACGGGCGGCCAGTTGCCGCCGTGGCTCGGTGCGACGTTCCGGCGCACTGCGGTGCTGCGCTACGGGGAGAACCCGCACCAGGGCGCTGCACTCTACAGCGACGACGGTGGTTGGCCGGGTCTGGCGCAGGCCGAGCAACTGCACGGCAAGGAGATGTCCTACAACAACTACACCGACGCCGACGCGGCCTGGCGGGCGGCATTCGACCACGAAGACATCTGTGTCGCGATCATCAAGCACGCCAACCCGTGCGGCATTGCGATCTCCTCGGTGTCGGTGGCCGACGCCCACCGCAAGGCGCACGAATGTGACCCGCTGTCGGCCTTCGGCGGCGTGATCGCGGCCAACGCCGAAGTCACCGTCGAGATGGCCGAGACGGTCGCCGGCATCTTCACCGAGGTGATCGTCGCCCCGGCCTACGAACCGGGCGCGGTCGAGGTGCTGACGAAGAAGAAGAACATCCGCGTGTTGGTGGCATCCGAGCCACAGGTCGGTGGGACCGAGTTCCGTCAGATCAGCGGCGGGCTGTTGATGCAGCAGCGCGACGCGGTGGATGCTGCCGGGGATGACCCGCTGAACTGGACGCTGGCCACCGGGTCGCCGGCGGATCCGACGACGCTTGCCGACCTGGTGTTCGCGTGGCGCACCTGCCGGGCGGTCAAATCCAACGCGATCGTCATCGCGCGCGACGGCGCGACGGTGGGAGTCGGCATGGGGCAGGTCAACCGCGTGGACGCGGCCCGGCTGGCGGTGGAGCGGGCGGGGGACCGAACCGACGGTGCGGTCGCGGCCTCAGATGCGTTCTTCCCGTTCCCCGACGGTCTGGAGACGCTGACTCGCGCGGGTGTCAGGGCCGTGGTCCATCCGGGTGGATCCGTGCGTGACGACGAGGTGACCGCGGCCGCCGAAGCAGCGGGCGTCACGCTCTACCTGACCGGCGCGCGGCACTTCGCGCACTGACGCCGTGCAGCACGTCTCCGGACGCTTCGCGCACTGACTGCGTGCAGCAGGTGTCCCTCGCGGCTGTCGAGCGCGCGCAAAATGCCAGCTCGTGGCGGTGTGTCAGGGACAGACACGCGAGCTCGCGGAATGTAGTCGTAGCGTGGAGTGGTGACTTCACCTAACGATCTCCCCCGCACCGTCGGTGAGCTGCGCGCCTCGGGACACCGCGAACGCAGCGTGAAGGCCGAGCTCCGCGAGAATCTGCTGGCCAAGCTGAGCGGGGGCGTGGACGTCGCCGAGGTGTGGCCAGGGATCCTGGGCTTCGAGGACACCGTCATCCCGCAGCTCGAGCGCGCCCTGATCGCCGAACACGACATCGTTCTGCTCGGCGAGCGCGGCCAGGGCAAGACGCGCCTGTTGCGCGCCCTGAGCGGGCTGCTCGACGAATGGACCCCGGTCATCGCCGGCGCCGAACTCGGCGAGCATCCCTACAGCCCGATCACGCCCGAGTCGATCAAGCGGGCCGCCGACTCCGGCGACGACCTCCCGGTGGCCTGGAAGCACCGCAGCGAGCGCTACACCGAGAAGCTGGCCACCCCGGACACCAGCGTCGCCGACCTGGTCGGCGACATCGACCCGATCAAGGTCGCCGAGGGCCGCAGCCTGGGGGACCCCGAGACCATCGCCTACGGGCTGATCCCGCGGGCACACCGCGGCATCGTCGCCGTCAACGAGCTGCCCGACCTCGCCGAACGCATCCAGGTCGCCATGCTCAACGTGATGGAGGAGCGCGACATCCAGGTGCGCGGCTACACGCTGCGGCTGCCGTTGGACGTCCTCGTCGTCGCCAGCGCCAACCCCGAGGACTACACCAACCGCGGGCGCATCATCACCCCGCTCAAGGACCGCTTCGGCGCCGAGATCCGAACCCACTATCCGCAGGAACTCGACGCCGAGGTCGGGGTCATCAGCCAGGAGGCCCACCTGGCAGCCGAGGTCCCGGACTACCTGCTGCAGATCCTGGCGCGGTTCGCCCGCGCGCTGCGCGAATCGACGTCGATCGACCAACGTTCCGGGGTGTCGGCACGGTTCGCCATCGCCGCGGCCGAGACGGTCGCCGCGTCGGCCCGGCACCGCGGCGCCGTCCTCGGCGAATCCGATCCGGTGGCCCGCGTGGTGGACCTCGGCACCATCATCGACGTGCTGCGAGGCAAGCTGGAGTTCGAATCCGGTGAGGAGGGCCGCGAGCAGGCCGTGCTCGAGCACCTGCTGCGGCGGGCCACCGCCGAGACCGCTCAGCGGCTGCTCGGCGGGATCGACGTGGCGCCGATCGTGACGGCCGTCGAAGGTGGCTCGCCGGTCACCACCGGCGAGCGGGTATCCGCGCGGGAGGTGCTCGACGCGTTGCCGGAGGTGCCCGCCGTCGCCGAGATCCAGCGCCGCCTCGGTGCGCAGACCGAAGGCCAGCGCGCCGCGGCCATCGAACTGGCCCTCGAGGCGCTGTATCTGGCCAAGCGGATCGACAAGGTGTCAGGCGAGGGCGAAACCGTCTATGGCTAGGAGCGCGACGATCAAGCAGCGACGTACGAGCTGCGTTGAGGAGTGCGACAGTGGGGTCTAAACAAACGAGGACATCGCGGTACTCGCGATACACCGGCGGGCCCGACCCGCTGGCGCCGCCCGTCGACCTGCGCGAAGCGCTGGAAGCGATCGGGCAGGACGTCATGGAGGGCACCTCGCCTCGGCGGGCGCTGTCTGAACTGCTTCGCCGCGGTTCGAAGAACATGCCCGGCGCCGACCGGCTGGCCGCCGAGGCTAACCGGCGCCGACGGGAGTTGTTGCAGCGCAACAACCTCGACGGCACGCTGGCCGAGATCAAGCAGCTGCTCGATGACGCGGTGCTGGCCGAGCGCAAGGAGCTGGCGCGCGCGCTCGACGACGACGCCCGGTTCGGCGAGCTGCAACTGGAAGCGCTGTCGCCGTCCCCGGCCAAGGCGGTGCAGGAGCTCGCCGAATACGACTGGCGCTCGGCGGAGGCGCGAGAGAAGTACGAGCAGATCAAGGATCTCCTCGGCCGCGAAATGCTCGACCAGCGCTTCGCCGGCATGAAGCAGGCCCTGGAGAACGCCACCGACGAGGACCGGCAGCGGGTCAACGAGATGCTCGACGACCTGAACAACCTGCTGGACAAACACGCTCAGGGTCAGGACACGCCAGAAGACTTTCAGGACTTCATGGCCAAGCACGGCGAGTTCTTCCCGGAGAACCCGCGCAACATCGACGAGTTGCTCGACTCGCTGGCCCAGCGCGCCGCCGCCGCCCAGCGGTTCCGCAACAGCCTGTCCGAACAGCAGCGTGCCGAGCTGGATCAGTTGGCGCAGCAGGCTTTCGGGTCACCGTCGTTGATGAACGCGCTCAACCGGCTCGACGCGCACCTGCAGTCCGCCCGCCCCGGCGAAGACTGGGACGGCTCGCAGCGGTTCTCCGGCGACAACCCGATGGGCATGGGTGAGGGCGCCCAGGCGATGGCCGACATCGCCGAACTCGAGCAGCTGGCAGAGCAGCTGTCGCAGAGCTACTCGGGCGCCACGATGGACGACGTCGACCTCGACATGCTGGCCCGCCAGCTCGGCGAGGACGCCGCCGTGGACGCCCGTACGCTCGCCGAACTGGAACGGGCGCTGATGAACCAGGGGTTCCTCGACCGCGGTTCCGACGGCCAGTGGCGGTTGTCGCCCAAGGCGATGCGCCAACTCGGTCAGGCCGCGTTGCGTGACGTCGCCCAACAGCTCTCGGGCCGCCACGGCGAGCGCGACACCCGTCGCGCCGGCGCCGCGGGAGAACTGACCGGGGCCACCCGGCCGTGGCAGTTCGGCGACACCGAGCCGTGGAACGTCACCCGCACCGTGACCAATGCAGTGCTCCGGGAAGCCGGCACCGGGGAGCGCCCGCTGCCGGTGCGTCTCACCGTCGACGACGTCGAGATCTCCGAGACCGAGACGCGCACCCAGGCGGCGGTGGCGCTGCTGGTGGACACGTCGTTCTCGATGGTGATGGAAAACCGCTGGCTGCCGATGAAGCGCACCGCTTTGGCGCTCAACCACTTGGTCAGCACCAGGTTCCGGTCCGATGCGTTGCAGATCGTCGCGTTCGGCCGCTACGCCCGCACCGTCACCGCCGCCGAGCTGACCGGGTTGGAGGGCGTCTACGAACAGGGCACCAACCTGCACCACGCGTTGGCGCTGGCGACCCGGCACTTACGGCGCCACCCGAACGCGCAGCCGGTGGTGCTCGTCGTCACCGACGGTGAACCGACGGCGCACCTCGAGGATTTCGGCGGCGAGGGCTCGTCAGTGTTCTTCGATTACCCGCCGCACCCGCGCACCATCGGACACACCGTCCGCGGCTTCGACGAGGTCGCCCGGCTGGGTGCCCAGGTGACGATCTTCCGGCTGGGCAGCGACCCTGGGCTGGCACGCTTCATCGACCAGGTCGCCCGCAGGGTCGGCGGTCGGGTCGTGGTGCCCGATCTGGACGGGTTGGGTGCCGCTGTGGTCGGCGACTACCTGAGTGCGAAACGGCGCCGTTAGGCGGGTTTGCGCTTCTTGCGTTTGACGCCGACGCTGCCCCACAGCGAGAGGCCGCGGATCTTCACGCACGGCGCGCCCGGCGAGCCCTCACCGGTGACGTCATGCTCGAAGCTGCCCATCACCGCCTTGCCGTGCAGGTCGAGGTTCACCTCGGGCGGCACCAGGATGGTCTGCCCGCCCATGATCGAATACGACCGGATCTCGACATCATGGCTGGTGAAGTCGGCGTAGCGCATGTCGATGACGCCGCCGCCCCACAGCGCGAAGGTGGTCATCCGCTTGGGCACGTTCCAGCGGCCCCGGCGCTCGAACCCGCTGAGGATCGCCAGCAGCAGTGTCGACGGGGCCGGCCGGCACGGGCCCCTGCGGCCCCGGGTCACGGCACCGGGCAGATCGTTCGACAGCCGGTCGAGTTCGTCGTACGTCGTGGCAGCGTAGGCCTTGGCGAGCCGATCCTCGTACTCGGTCAATCCGAGCACACCGGACGCGGCGGCATCGGTCAGCAGCTGCGCCACCTCGATGCGATCGGTGTCGGCAGCGCGCGTCGACCCGTTCCCCGAAGCGGGCCGGGTCATCGCAGCCTTCTGCGGATTGCGCGGGCACAGTTCGACATCAACCCCGAGCCTACGACGAACGTCGGGACATGCAAGCGGCTTCACCAAACTGTAAGGAGTCCTCACCTCCAGTCGGGTGCACGCTTCTGCAGGAAAGCCAGCATGCCCTCGCGGGCCTGCTCGGAGACGAACAGCGTCGCCGTCTGCTGCGTCAATTTCTCTGCGCGCCGATCGAAGTCGTCCAGCACGGCGGCTGTCGTCAGCGCTTTCGAGGCGGCCAGTCCCTGCGGTGAGCCCTGCCCGATCGCGGCTGTCAGCTCGGCCACCGTCGCTCCCACGTCGTCACTGGCGACGGTGATCAGGCCGATGTCCGCGGCGACGTCGGCGCCGAACTTCTCGCCGGTGACGAAGTAGCGACCGGCGGCCCGCGCCGTCATCCTCGGCAGCAAGGTGAGCGAGATGATCGACGGCGCGACTCCGAGCCGCGCCTCGGTCAACGCGAACGTGCTCGACCGGCCCGCCACCGCGATGTCGCACGCGCCGACCAGGCCCATACCGCCGGCGCGCACGTGGCCGTCGACCGCAGCGATCACCGGCAGCGGCAACTCGAGGATCCGGCGCAGCAGCCGGGTCATCTCCTGCGCCCGCGCGGCTGCCTGCTCGGCCGGATCACTGCTCGACGCCGACGCCTCGCTCAGGTCGGCGCCGGCGCAGAACGTCCCTCCGGTGTGCCCCAGCACCACCACCCGCACGCCCTGCTCCGCGGTGGCGCGGGTCAGCCCGTCATGCAGCTGCTCGACGAGCGCCGACGACAGGGCGTTGCGGTTGTGCGGCGAATCCAACGTGAGCC
The DNA here is from genome assembly GCF_010728325.1 of Mycolicibacterium poriferae. The sequence continues at coordinate 5,215,793 of NZ_AP022570.1, read as the reverse complement.
GCGCGACCGGCCCCTCCCGCTCGAACCGGACCAGCTGCGTCATCAGAACGACTCCCTCAGTACGAGCGGGGCAGGCCGAGCGAGGTCTGCGCCACGAAGTTCAGGATCATCTCGCGGCTGACCGGGGCGATGCGGGCCAGCCGGGAGGCGGTCAGCACCGATGCGATGCCGTACTCCTTGGTCAACCCGTTACCGCCCAGCGACTGCACCGCCTGATCGACTGCGCGCACCGAGGCCTCACCGGCGGCGTACTTGGCCATGTTCGCGGCCTCGGCGGCCGCCACGTCGTCCCCGGTGTCGTAGAGGGAGGCCGCCTTCTGCATCATCAGCTTGGCCAGCTCGATCTCGATGTGGTTCTGCGCCAGCGGATGTGACAGGCCCTGGTGTGCGCCGATCGGGGTTTTCCACACCTGACGCTGTTTGACGTAGTCGACCGCTTTGTCGATCGCGAAGCGACCCATTCCCACCGCGCTGGCCGCGCCCATGATGCGTTCCGGGTTCAGCCCGGCGAACAACTGCGCGATCGCCGCGTCCTCGGAACCGACCAGGGCGTCGGCCGGCAGGCGCACCTCGTCGAGGAACAGCTGGAACTGGAACTCGGGGCTGACGATCTCCATCGGGATCTTGGTGTAGGTCAACCCCGGTGTGTCGGTGGGGACCACGAACAGTGCGGGCTTGAGGTTGCCGGTTTTGTGATCTTCGGTTCGCCCGACGACGAGGACGGCCTGGGCCTGGTCGACACCGGAGATGTAGACCTTCTGCCCCGACAGGATCCAGTCGCTGCCGTCGCGGCGCGCGGTGGTGGTGATCTTGTGCGAGTTGGAGCCGGCGTCGGGCTCGGTGATCGCGAACGCCATCGTGATCGAACCGTCGGCGATGCCGGGAATCCAGCGCTTCTTCTGGTCCTCGGTACCGAACTTGGAGATGATGGTGCCGTTGATCGCCGGTGAGACGACCATCATCAGAAGCGCCGACCCGGCGGCGGCCATCTCCTCCATGACCAGGCTCAGTTCGTACATGCCGGCTCCGCCGCCGCCGTACTCCTCGGGAAGGTTGACGCCGATGAACCCGAGTTTGCCGGCCTCGGACCACAATTCGTCGGTGTGCTCGCCGGCGCGGGCCTTCTCCAGGTAGTAGTCCTGGCCGTAGTTGGCGGCCATTGCGGCCACCGCCTTGCGCAGGGCCTGCTGTTCTTCGGTCTCGATGAAACCGCTCACGGGATCTCCTTCTCGTTGTCCCCGGCGTCGACCCGGGCCAGTATGGAGCCGACCTCGACCTGGCGGCCGGGTTCGACATTGAGTTCGGCCAGCACACCGTCGGTGGGTGCGGTGATGGTGTGCTCCATCTTCATCGCCTCGAGCCAGATCAGCGGCTGGCCCGCGGTCACCGTGTCGCCGACCGTCGCGGCGACGCGCAGCACCGACCCCGGCATCGGCGCTACCAGTGATCCCTGGGCGAGCGCGGCGGCCGGGTCGGGGTAGCGCGGCAGGGCGGTCAGTCGCACACTGCCGTCCGGCGAGTCGACGAAGACGTCGGCTCCGTAGCGGCACACGTCGAACGGTCGCTCGACGCTGCCGTCGGCGAGCACGACGCGCTCGTGCGACGCCGAGACGACGTGGACGTCATCGTGGCCGTGGATGCGCACCCCGTCGCGGTGGAAGCGGTATCGCACGTCGTGGGTGTGACCGCCGGCGTCGTCGTAGCTCTTGTGTTGCGGGATCGATCCGAGGTTGCGCCACCCGCTGGGGGCGCCGGCGAAAACCGTTGCCGTGTCACGGTTGGCGGCGGCATCGGCGAGGGCGGCGGCGATGGCCGACAGCTCGATCGTGCGGTCGTCGGCGACCGGGCGGGCCAGGTCGGGTAAGCCGTGCGTGTCGAAGAACGCAGTGTCGGTCGCCCCGTCAAGGAACGCGGGGTGGCGCAGCACGTTGACCAGCAGGTCCCGGTTGGTGTCGACCCCGTGCATGCGGGTGCGCACCAGCGCGTCGGCGAGCAGGGCCGCGGCGTGTCGGCGAGTCGGCGCGTAGGAGATGACCTTGGCGATCATCGGGTCGTAGAACACCGAGATGATCGAGTTGTCCTCGATGCCCGAATCGACTCTGATTCCGCTGCGCTCGATACCGCCGAATCGGACCGCGGCCGAGGGCACGGTGAACCGGTGCACGGCGCCCGCCTGCGGTTGCCAGTCCTTCGCCGGGTCCTCGGCGTAGAGCCGGGCCTCGATGGAATGCCCTCGTGCCGCGGGCGGTTCGGGATCCAGCGCCGCACCGTCGGCGACGGCGATCTGCAGTTCGACCAGGTCGAGTCCGGTGGTGAGTTCGGTGACGGGATGCTCGACCTGCAGGCGGGTGTTCATCTCCAGGAAAAAGAACGAGCCCTCGTCGTCGGCCATGAACTCGACGGTGCCCGCTCCGGTGTAACCGATGGCCGACGCGGCCAGGCGGGCCGCCTCGAAGAGCTTCCCGCGCATTCCGGGGGTGCGCTCGACCAGGGGAGACGGTGCCTCCTCGATGATCTTCTGGTGACGTCGCTGGATCGAGCACTCACGCTCACCGACCGCCCACACGCTGCCGTGGGTGTCGGCCATCACCTGCACCTCGATGTGGTGACCGGACGCCAGGTAGCGCTCGCAGAACACCGTCGGGTCGCCGAACGCGGACTGCGCTTCGCGACGGGCGGCCTCGACCTGGCCGGGCAGATCGGCGATCTCGCGCACCACCCGCATGCCGCGGCCGCCGCCGCCCGCTGACGCCTTGATCAGCACCGGCAACATGTCGGCGGTCACGGCCTGGGGGTCGAGTTCGTCGAGCACCGGAACCCCCGCGGCGGCCATGATCTTCTTGGCCTCGATCTTCGAGCCCATCGCCGCCACGGCGGGCACGGGCGGGCCGATCCAGGTGAGGTCGGCATTCTGCACCGCTTCGGCGAAATCGGCGTTCTCGGAGAGGAATCCGTAACCGGGGTGCACTGCGTCGGCGCCGGCGGCGTGCGCGGCCGCGATGAGCTGCGCGGGGTCCAGATAGCCACGGGTGCCGTCGAGGCGGACCCGGGCGTCGGCCTCACCGACGTGGGGCGCCTCGGCGTCCGGGTCGGTGTACACCGCGACCGTCCGCAGACCGAGGCGCCGGCAGGTGGCGAACACCCGGCGGGCGATCTCGCCGCGGTTGGCGACCAGAACCGTGGTGATCATCGTTCTCCTCCGGCGAATTCGGCGCGTTTCTGCACCCTCGGTGTCGTGTTGCGCGCCCGATTCACGGTCATCACATCCGGAAGACGCCGAAGTTCGACGTCCCCTCGATCGGCGCGTTGGCGATGGCCGACAGGCACATGCCGAGCACGGTGCGCGTGTCGCGCGGGTCGATGATCCCGTCGTCGTAGAGCCGGCCCGACAAGAACATCGGCAACGACTCGGCCTCGATCTGGGCCTCCACCGCGGCCTTCAGCGCCGCATCGGCGTCCTCGTCGACCTGCTGGCCGCGGGCCTCGGCTGCCGTGCGGCTGACGATGGACAGCACCCCGGCCAGCTGCGTGCCACCCATCACCGCCGACTTCGCGCTGGGCCAGGCGAACAGGAACCGGGGATCGTAGGCGCGCCCGCACATGCCGTAGTGCCCGGCCCCGTAGGAGGCCCCGATCAGCAGCGAGAGGTGCGGCACCGTCGAGTTCGAGACGGCGTTGATCATCATCGAGCCGTGCTTGATCATCCCGCCCTCCTCGTACGCCTTGCCGACCATGTAGCCGGTCGTGTTGTGCAGGAACAACAGTGGCGTGTCGGAGCGGTTGGCCAGCTGGATGAACTGGGTGGCCTTCTGGGACTCCTCACTGAACAGCACGCCGCGCGCATTGGCCAGGATGCCCAGTGGGTACCCGTGCAGCGTCGCCCACCCGGTAACCAGGGAGCCGCCGTACAGAGGCTTGAACTCGTCGAACTCCGAGCCGTCGACGATGCGCGCGATCACGTCGCGCGGGTCGAACGGGATACGCAGGTCCGGCGGCACGATGCCGATCAGTTCTTCGGGATCGAACAGCGGCTCGGTGAACGGTCGCGGCGCCGGGCCCGCCTTGCGCCAGTTCAGCCGGGCGACGATGCGTCGGCCGATGCGCAGCGCGTCGAGTTCGTCGACGGCGAAGTAGTCGCCCAGCCCGGAGGTCCTGGCATGCATCTCGGCGCCGCCGAGAGACTCGTCATCGGACTCCTCGCCAGTGGCCATCTTGACCAGCGGCGGTCCGGCCAGGAACACCTTCGAGCGTTCCTTGATCATCACCACGTGGTCGGACATGCCCGGGATGTAGGCGCCGCCGGCGGTCGAGTTGCCGAAGACGATGGCGACGGTCGGGATCCCGGCCGCGGAGAGCCGGGTGAGATCCCGGAACATCTGACCACCCGGAATGAAGATCTCCTTCTGGGTGGGCAGGTCGGCACCGCCGGACTCCACCAGCGAGATCACCGGCAACCGGTTCTCCCATGCGATCTGGTTGGCGCGCAATATCTTGCGCAGGGTCCACGGATTGGAGGTGCCGCCCTTGACGGTGGGGTCGTTGGCGACCAGCAGACATTCGACGCCGCTGACCGCCCCGATGCCCACCACGACGCTGGCGCCGACGGTGAAGTCGCTGCCCCACGCCGCCAACGGGCTCAGCTCCAGGAACGGCGAGTCCGGATCCACCAGCGCTTCGATGCGTTCGCGGGCGGTCATCTTGCCGCGGGCGTGGTGTCGGGCGACGTACTTCTCGCCGCCGCCGTCGAGCGCCTTGGCGTGCTCGGCCTCCAACTCGGCGATCTTGGCCGTCATCGCCGCGGCGGCCTCGGTGAACGCCGTCGAGCGTGGGTCGATCGTCGACCGCAGGGCTGCTGCGCTGGCAGGGGTGGTCATGCCTGGTATCCCAGCGTCTTGGCGGCCAGGCCGGTGAGGATTTCCGTCGTACCCCCGCCGATACCGAGTATTCGCATGTCGCGGTACTGCCGCTCGATCTCCGACTCGGCCATGTAACCCATCCCGCCGAACAGCTGGACCGCCTGGTTGGCCACCCACTCACCGGCCTCGACGGCGGTGTTCTTGGCGAAGCACACCTCGGTGATCAGGTCAGGGCCGCCCCCGCCCCCCTCATCAATTTGCCGCTCGACGATGTTGCGGGTGTACACCCGGGCCACGTCGATGCGCCGCGCCATCTCGGCCAGCGTGTTCTGCACCGATTGGCGCGCGATCAGCGGCTTGCCGAACGTCTCGCGGTTGCGGCACCAGTCGACGGTCAGGTCGAGGCAGCGCTGCGCACTCGAATACGCCTGTGCGGCAAGGCCGACACGCTCGGAGACGAAGGCAGCGGCGATCTGGAGGAACCCGGTGTTCTCGGTGCCGACGAGGTTGGCGGACGGCACCCGCACATCGGTGTAGGACAGTTCGGCGGTGTCGGAGGACCGCCAGCCCATTTTGTCGAGCTTGCGGCTGACCTCGAATCCGGGGATGCCCTTGTCGACGACGATCAGTGACACCCCGGCGGCGCCCGGTCCGCCGGTGCGCGCAGCGGTGACGACGTAGTCGGCGCGCACCCCGGAGGTGATGTAGGTCTTGGCGCCGTTGAGGATGTACTCGTCACCCTCTTTGGCGGCTCGGGTGGTCAGGTGCCCGACGTCGGATCCGCCGCCCGGCTCGGTGATCGCGAGCGAGCCGATCTTCTCCCCGCGCAGGGTCGGTCGCACATAGGTGTCGATCAGGTGCTCGTCGCCGGAGGCGATCATGTGGGGCACCGCGATACCGCAGGTGAACAGCGACGCGAACACTCCGCCGGGGGCGCCGGCCTGGTGCATCTCCTCACAGATGACCACGGCGTCGGCGCCGTCCCCGCCCTCGCCGCCTACCGATTCCGGGAACCCGGCGCCGAGCAGCCCAGCTGCGGCGGCCTTGCGGTGCAGCTCGCGCGGCAGCTCGCCGGTGTGTTCCCACTCGGTGACGTAGGGGAGGACCTCGCGTTCAGCGAAGGCGCGCACCGTCTTTCGGAGGTCGTCGCGCTCGGGTGTGGTCCACATGCTCACGGCAGCAACTCCTCTGGTGTGTCACATAGGTCGACAGGGATCTCGACATATCGGCTGCGCAGCCATTCGCCCAAGCCTTTGGCCTGGGGATCGAACCGGGCCTGGTACGCCACGCCCTGGCCGAGGATGTCGTCGATGACGAAGTTCACCGCGCGCAGGTTGGGCAGCAGGTGGCGGGTGATCGGAAGGTCGGCCGCCTCGGGCAGGAGCCCGCGCAGTGCATCCTCGGTGAGCGTGTTCGCCAGCCACGCCCACTGCTCGTCGGTGCGGACCCACAGCCCGACGTTGGCGCTGCCCCCTTTGTCGCCGCTGCGCGCCCCGGCGATGAGGCCCAGCGGCATCCGCCGGGTCGGCCCGTAGGGCCGGGCGGGCGGTGCGGCCGGCTCCGGCACAGGTGCCAGCTCCTGGGTGGCGGTGGCGGCGGGGATGTCGACGCGGGTGCCGTCGGCATGCACGGCGACGTGGGTGACCTCGTCAGCCGGCACGTAGGCCGCGGTGAATATCCCGTAGACCTGACCGTCGCCGGGCGGGGCGGTGCTGGTGAATCCCGGATAGCTGGCCAGGGCCAGCTCGACAGCCGCGGACGAGAAGCGGCGCCCGACCGTCGCGGCGTCGGGATCCCTTGCCACACAGCGCAACAGCGCGCTGGCAGTCTGCTCGGTGTCCGCGTCGGGGTGGTCGGTGCGCGCCAGCGTCCATTCCATCTCCGCCGGCTTGGCGGCCAGACCGGCCTCCAGCTGGCGCCGCACCAGGTCGGCTTTGGCGTCGATGTCCAGACCGGTGAGCACGAACGTCACCTCGTTGCGGAAGCCGCCCAGGCTGTTCAGCGACACCTTCACCGTCGGTGGCGGCGCCTCGCCGCGGACCCCGCTGAGCCGCACGCGGTCCTCACCGTCGTCGGTCAGCGTGATGCTGTCCACCCGCAGCGTCGCGTCGGGATTGACGTAGCGGGGCCCTGCGATCTCGTAGAGCAGCTGTGCGGTCACGGTGCCGACGGTCACGGCGCCGCCCGTACCGGGGTGTTTGGTGATCACCGACGAGCCGTCGGCGTGGATCTCGGCGATCGGGAAACCGGGATGGGTGAGGTCGCCGAGTTCGGTGAAGAACGCGTAGTTGCCGCCGGTGGCCTGGGTGCCGCACTCGATGACGTGTCCGGCTGCGATGGCGCCGGCGATCCGGTCATGGTCGGTGGGTCGCCAGCCGAAGTGTGCGGCGGCCGGACCGACGATGACCGAGGCATCGGTGACCCGACCGGTCACGACGACGTCCGCGCCGCTGTCGAGGCACTCGACGATGCCCCACGCGCCGAGGTAGGCGTTGGCGGTGAGCGGGGCGCCCAGGCCGAGTTCGTCGGCGCGGGGCAGCAGATCGTCCCCCTCGACGTGCGCGACGGTGGCAGGAACGCCCAGGGTGTCGGCCAGCGTCCGAATCGCGTCAGCTAATCCGGCCGGATTGAGGCCGCCCGCGTTGGCGACGATGCGCACCTGCCGGTCTTGCGCGAGTCCGAGGCATTCTTCGAGTTGGCGCAGGAACGTCTTGGCGTAGCCACGCTCCGGGTGCTTCATGCGGTCGCGGCCCAGGATGAGCATCGTGAGCTCGGCCAGGTAATCACCTGTCAGGTAGTCGAGTTCGCCGCCGGTCAGCATCTCGTGCATGGCCGACAGGCGGTCGCCGTAGAAGCCCGAACAGTTTCCGATGCGGACCGCTGACGCCACACGCACTCCCTTGTGAACCCACAGGCCGGATGCTCGCCCAACCAACCGGTAGGTTACTTCGTACCGACGGTACCGAGTCAACCCCTTGGCAAATCCCGTCCCGACGGCTATCCGGACAGCGAAGAACAATGTCCTCTGACCTGCGCGGGAAGGCTGCATCGTCTGCGCCCGCCGACGCGTCGACTCGGGTAGGCTTCAGCTCGCGCGCCCGGTCAGTTCAATGCACAGCGAGATTTCGCCGTGGTGGTGGAGTCGCAGTTGTGCTTGCACCGGCCGGCGCGATGCCGGATCGTTGCGATTTCGGGAAGCCGTGTCGGCAAGCCTGTGGCCTCCTGGGGGATCGACATCCGGACCAACGATGATGTCGACCGGTCAGGAGGGAGAACGATGCGGAAGGCTCTACACCGCGCAGTACCGATTGTGGTGGGGGCGTGTGCCGCCGCACTGTTGTCCGCGACGTCGGCCAACGCCGATGTCCCCGGCGGTTTCAGCGCCGCTCCGATGGTTCCCTTCCCCCAGGACGATGTGTCCTGTGAGTTGTTGAATTACTGCGACAGCGGTCTGGACCTCGTCGTGACGGGGCGCAGCGAGCGGATGGAACCGGAGTTTGGTGGCGGATTTCTTACGCCTAATCCGGCTCTCGCCGACAACTGAATTTTCTGGAAATCTTGATCACAGATGACTCGATCACCTAGAGGAGTGACCATGTCCTTCATCGTCCGTACGGCCGGCGTCGTGGCGATCGCCGGGGCCGCGCTGCTGGGCAGCACAGCGACCGCGGCCGCCGAGCCGCCCAACTGCAGCCTCGCCGACATGTCCGGGGTCCTGTCCGGTGTGTCCGCCGGGATGTCCGCCTACCTGTTCACCCACCCGGAGGTCAACGCCGAGCTGTCGACGATGACCGACATGTCCGGCGAAGAGCGCTCGGCCTACATGCAGGACTACATGTCGGCCAATCCTCAGGTCCAGGCCGAACTGCAGGCCATCCGCCAGCCGATGACCGACTTCCGGGCCCGCTGCGGCATGCCTCCGGGCGGCCTCGGCATGGACGGCTGATCCGTTCGATCACCGAGAGGGGCCGTTGTCAGAGGGGCCGTTGCCGTCGTCTGCGCCGGTGACGGCCCCTCTACGGTCCCCGCGCTGCCGCAGTTTGGAGCCCGACCAGCCCAACGGCTATCCTGGTGACCAATTGCCGGCGCCGGGTAGGTCCAGGCTTGCCTGCAGTACCAACCCCATATATGAGGAGAGCTTGATCATGGCTGTGCCCAAGCGCAGGATGTCGCGCGCGAACACCCGTAGCCGGCGCGCGCAGTGGAAGGCCACGCCGACCGGACTGGTCACGGTGACCGTCGCTGGCCAGCAGCACAAGGTGCCGCGCCGTCTGCTCAAGGCCGCCCGCCTTGGACTGATTGATCTCGACCGCCGCTAGTCCCTCGGCGCGCCTCTCAGGTCACTCTCAGACGCGGGGTTGACACTGTGGCGGTGCGCATTCTTGTCGTTGATGACGATCGCGCGGTGCGCGAGTCCCTCCGAAGGTCCCTGTCGTTCAACGGTTACTCCGTGGAGTTGGCGCAGGACGGCCGTGAGGCGCTCGACCTGATCGCCAGCGATCGGCCGGACGCCGTGGTGCTCGACGTGATGATGCCCCGGCTGGACGGCCTCGAGGTATGCCGTCAGCTCCGCAGCACCGGCGACGATCTGCCGATCCTCGTGTTGACCGCCCGTGACTCGGTGTCCGAGCGGGTCGCCGGCCTGGACGCCGGAGCCGACGACTACCTCCCGAAGCCCTTCGCGCTGGAGGAACTGCTGGCGCGGATGCGCGCCCTGCTACGCCGGACCGGCCCGGACGAGGGTGTCGAGTCGGCGGCGCTGACGTTCTCCGATCTGACGCTGGACCCCGTGACCCGCGAGGTGACGCGCGGCGACCGGCCGATCAGTCTGACCCGCACCGAGTTCGCGCTGCTGGAGATGCTGATCGCCAACCCGCGCCGGGTGCTGACGCGCAGCCGCATCCTCGAGGAGGTGTGGGGCTTCGATTTCCCGACCTCGGGCAACGCCCTGGAGGTGTACGTCGGCTACCTGCGTCGCAAGACCGAGGCCGAGGGCGAGCCCCGCCTGATCCACACCGTGCGCGGGGTGGGTTACGTGCTCCGGGAGACACCCCCGTGACGAACGGCCAGCCGATGACGCCCTGGCCGGGCGCCCCGGCGCCGGTGCCCGTCACCCGCTCGGTGTCGCTGCGCTGGCGCGTGATGCTGCTCGCCATGTCGATGGTGGTCATGGCGGTGGTGCTGATGGCCTTCGCGGTGTATGCCGTGGTGGCGCGCGCGCTCTACGACGACCTCGACAACCAGTTGCAGAGCCGGGTGAAGCTGCTGATCGAGAGCGGATCGCTGGAGGTGGACCCGGGCAAGGCCATCGAAGGTACCGCCTACTCCGACGTCAACGCGATGCTGGTGATCCCCGGCCAGATGAGATATACCGCGACCCAGACGGGGCAGACCCTGCCGGTGGGTCCTCCGGAGCAGGGTGTCATCGACGGCAAGCTGCGGATGTCGCTGCGCACCGTGGACCAGCAGCGGGTGCTGGCGATCCGGTTGAGCAACGACAGGGCGTTGGTCATCTCCAAGAGCCTGGAGCCGACCAACCAGGTCCTGCGACGGCTGACCACGGTGCTGCTGATCGTCGGCGGGATCGGGGTGGCAGTGGCGGCCATCGCCGGCGGCATGGTCGCCAGTGCCGGGCTGCGGCCCGTCGCCCGGCTGACGCAGGCCGCCGAACGAGTCGCCAGGACCGACGACCTGCGCCCGATCCCGGTGTTCGGCAGCGACGAACTCGCCCGTCTGACCGAGGCTTTCAACATGATGTTGCGCGCGCTCGCCGAGTCGCGCGAGCGGCAGGCCCGGCTGGTCACCGACGCCGGGCACGAATTGCGCACTCCGTTAACCTCGTTGCGCACCAACGTCGAGTTGCTCATGGTGTCCATGGAGCCGGGCAGGCCCCGGCTGCCCGAGCACGAGATGGCCGACCTGCGCGCCGACGTACTCGGCCAGATCGAGGAACTGTCCACTCTGGTGGGCGATCTGGTGGACCTCACCCGTGAGGACGCCGGAGGCGTGATCCACGAGATCGTCGAGATGTCGGAGGTGATCGACCGTTCGCTCGAGCGGGTTCGTCGGCGCCGCAACGACATCGAGTTCGACGTGGCGACCAGCCCGTGGCGGGTCTACGGGGACGCCGCAGGGTTGGCGCGCGCGGTGCTCAACCTTCTCGACAACGCAGCGAAGTGGAGCCCACCGGGGGGGCGGGTCGCCGTCAGCCTCCGGCAGATCGACTCGCAGCACGCCGAACTGGTGGTCGCCGATCAGGGGCCGGGGATCCCGCCGATGGAGCGGGGCTTGATCTTCGAGCGGTTCTACCGGTCGGCCTCCGCGCGCGCGATGCCGGGATCCGGTCTGGGACTGGCGATCGTGCAGCAGGTGGTGCTCAAGCACGGCGGCTCGCTACGGGTCGAGGACGCCGTGCCGGGCGGGCAGCCGCCGGGCACGGCGATGCACGTGGTGCTGCCCGGTCGGCCGGCGGTTGCCGATACCGAACTGTCATCTGACGAAGTGACGACACGCCGCCACTGACCCTTCCGTGACGCGTGTCACCAGCGAGGATGGTGGGGCAGAAGTCTAGGGGTGCGCGGAGTGTTCTCTAAGTGGATTCTCAGCCCGGGTGGGCACTGTAGGCGTCACCCCTTCGTTGATTCAGGCGAAGACACCTACGTCAGGAAGAGCATCGCAGCGACATGACCGAATACCCGAGGTACCCGCAGAACCCGAACCAGGGACCGCGACCCGGTATGCACGGATCAGTGCCGCCCGGACAGGTGGGGCCCCAGCAGCCCTACGACTGGCGTTACGCGACCGAACAGCAGCGCCAGGCGTTCCGCTCGCAGTATGAGGCCTACCGCAGTGACACCTACCGCAATGACACCTACCGCAATGACACCTACCGCGGCGACCCCTACCGTGGCGCCCCGATGCCGCAGGGCCCCGGGCAGTATCTGCGCCCGGACGGGTCGACACCGCCGCACACACCGCGCAAGCGCTCCCGGGGGACGGGTCTGGCTGTCGGAGCCGTCGCTCTGGCGCTGCTGTCCGGCGGGATCGGCGGCGGTGTCGCGATGCTCGTGCACCCCGACCACAGCACCGGCATCAGCGCCACGGGCGCAGCGCCCAGCGTGCCCGCGGCCAGCGTGCCCGCCGGGTCCGTCGAACAGGTTGCGCTGAAGGTCGTGCCGAGCGTGGTCAAGCTCGAGGTGGACCGCGGCCGGGCGTCCGAGGAGGGATCCGGCGTCATCCTGTCGACCGACGGCCTGATCCTGACCAACAACCACGTGGTGGCTGCCGCGCAGGCCGCGTCGTCCGGCGCGGAGACCAAAGTGACCTTCGCCGACGGCAGCAGTGCTCCGTTCACCGTCGTCGGGACGGATCCCGGCAGCGACATCGCGGTGGTGCGCGCCGAGAACGTGTCCGGCCTGACCCCCATCACGGTGGGCTCCTCGGCCGAGCTCAAGGTGGGCCAGGACGTCGTGGCCATCGGATCGCCTCTCGGCTTGGAGGGCACCGTGACCACCGGTATCATCAGCGCCCTGAACCGTCCGGTGGCCGCCGGCGGAGACGCGCAGAACCAGAACACCGTGCTCGACGCCATCCAGACCGACGCCGCGATCAACCCGGGCAACTCCGGCGGCGCGCTGGTCAACATGAACGGCGAACTGGTCGGCATCAACTCGGCGATCGCGACTCTGGGCGCGGACGCCGGCGGTGCGCAGGGCGGCTCGATCGGGCTGGGTTTCGCCATCCCGGTCGATCAGGCCAAGCGCATCGCCGACGAACTGATCCAGACCGGCACCGCGTCGCGCGCCTCGCTGGGCGTGCAGGTGGGCAATGACGCCGGCATCGACGGCGCCAAGATCGTCGAGGTCACCTCCGGCGGCGCCGCCTCGGCGGCAGGTCTGCCCAACGGCGTCGTGGTCACCAAGCTCGACGACCGGGTCATCGGCAGCGCCGACGCGTTGGTCGCGGCGGTGCGGTCCAAAGCCCCCGGTGACACCGTCACGCTGACCTACGTCGACCCGTCCGGCCGCTCCCAGACCGTGCAGGTCACCCTCGGCAGGGCAGCCCAGTGACGCTGTCCGCCGATCCGGCCGACCGCCTGCTCCGTGTGGCTGCGCCGCTGTCCGGGCCGAGATATACGGTTGTGCCCATGGAACAGGCTCATACGTTGGTCGGCCGGGCCCTGGTCATCGTCGTCGATGACCGCACGGCCCACGGTGATGAAGAGGACCACAGTGGTCCGTTGGTCACGGAGTTGCTCGGCGAGGCCGGGTTCATGGTCGACGGAGTCGTCGTGGTCTCCTCAGATGAGGTCGAGATCCGCAATGCCTTGAACACCGCGGTCATCGGCGGCGTCGACCTGGTGGTGTCGGTCGGAGGGACGGGCGTGACACCGCGTGACGTCACCCCCGAGGCCACCCGCGACCTTCTCGACCGCGAGTTGCTGGGCATCTCCGAAGCGCTGCGCGCGTCCGGGTTGTCCGCAGGCATCGTCGACGCCGGCGTGTCTCGCGGACTGGCCGGTATCTCCGGCAGCACGCTGGTGGTCAACCTTGCGGGCTCACGGGCGGCGGTGCGCGACGGCATGGCCACGCTCGGGCCGTTGGCGGCGCAGGTCATCGCGCAGCTATCCAGTTTGGAGATCTAATCGAGTACCGCTCGCTGAAGGTATCGTGTGGGGAAGCCGGGTTCGGCTTCCCCACACGCATTTCCGGGGGTCGGCGCCAACCGTTGTCCTACCTGCAGTGTTACGAGCAGGTGAACACTAATCCTGTCTGCATTGTGATGTTAGTCACAGGAAGTGAGGGCTGTGCGGGAACCTTCGAAGCGCTCGCGCGATGCAGTTAACAACATCTTTGGTGACGCGTTGCCGGAGACGACGCGCGACGAGCGGGAGCCGGCGCGGCCGGACGATGAGAACGGCCACGATCGGTGGCTGCGGGAGAACGTGCCGCCGCACCACGATTGACCTGTGACTTCTTCATGAACCTCGTTGGTATCTCCAGTAACACTTGAGGCTCGGCATCCGAATAGCCAGATGCGGGGTCAAGATCAGCGACGGTTTCTTCGGCCACTCCCCGTCGTCGCGTGGAGGGGGTTCGGCCAGCTGTCGGGGAGACGTCAGCAAACGACATGCAATTCGTGGAGTCGTCCGACACCACCGCCTCTACGCGTTGCCGGTCAGAAGCCTCCCCGTTATGTTCCTCGTGTCAACGATGAGTGATTCGTAAGAACGGCATGTGGGTCTTCTAATTCCGCTCACATGTTCGCCTTGCGAAGTGTGTGGTGTAGCGGTAGAGCCAGGCACGGACAATCGGTGCCCCGCCCGGGGGCACCGAACTACACAACTTAGGGAGATCATGAAGGCAATCAGTCGGGTGCTGATCGCGATGGTCGCATCCATCGCGGCTTTGTTCGTGAGCACTGGCACCTCTCACGCTGGGCTGGACAATGAGCTGAGCTTGGTCGACGGCCAGGGTCGGACTCTGACGATCCAGCAGTGGGACACGTTCCTCAACGGCGTCTTTCCGCTGGACCGCAACCGGCTGACCCGCGAGTGGTTCCACTCGGGCCGGGCTGTCTACGCCGTGGCCGGCGAAGGTGCCGACGAGTTCGAGGGCACCATGGAGCTCGGCTACCAGGTCGGCTTCCCGTGGTCGCTGGGTGTGGGCATCAACTTCAGCTACACCACCCCCAACATCGCGTTCGACGGTTACGGCTTCGCGCCCGAGGGTGAAATCGACCCCTTCTTGGGCCTCGGCGACAGCATCGTGACCCCGCCGCTGTTCCCGGGTGTTTCGATCTCGGCTGATCTGGGCAACGGCCCCGGCATCCAGGAGGTCGCGACCTTCTCGGTGGACGTCGAGGGCCCCGGCGGTGCCGTCGCGGTTTCGAACGCTCACGGGACGGTCACCGGTGCGGCCGGTGGTGTGCTGCTGCGTCCGTTCGCTCGCCTGATCTCGTCGAGCGGTGACAGCGTCACCACCTACGGCGAGCCTTGGAACATGAACTGACACACACTCCTTAAGTGGTCAGCCCTCGGCTTCCGGCCGGGGGCTGACTGCTTTTCGCGTCAGAGGATCGATGCGGAGCCAGGCGTCGCCGATGAACAAGATCGTCAAGACTGTCGATCGTCTGCGGGCGGATTTGAGAAGCTTTGTGGGCAATGAACGCAAAGACCCGGACCCTCACGGCGATCGCCGGGTCTGTCACGATGCTGTTCGTCGGTGCGGCCACGTCGCATGCCGGCCTGGACGATGAGGTAAGCGTGGTCGACGGCCGCGGACGCACGCTGACGGTCCAGCAGTGGGACACCTACCTCGACGCCGTTCTGCCGCTGGATCGCAACCGCCTCACCAGGGAGTGGTTCCACTCGGCCAGGGCGGTCTACCGGGTGGTCGGAGATGGCGCCGACGAGTTCGAGGGAACCCTGGAGCTGGCTTTCAGATCGGTTTCCCGTGGGCGTTGGGGATCGGCGTGAATTTCAGCTACCGCACGCCCAACATCACGCTCGGCGGATGGGGTCTGGACGACAATTTAATCGACCGGATCTACACCCCGCCGCTGTTCCCGGCTGTGGAAATCTCGGTGGACCTCGGCAATGGCCCCGGTGTGCTGGAAGCTGCGACGTTGGCCGTCGGCGTGACAGGCCCGGGCGGTGCGGTCTCGGTGTCCAACGCCCACGGCACCGTCACCGGCGCCGCCGGAGGTGTGCTGTTGCGCCCCTTCGCCCGGTTGATCTCGTCCACCGGCGACAGCGTCACCACCTACGGCACGCCGTGGACCGCCGAGTGACCGCCCCTCGACGGGATGTCACTCGGGTACGGCGTGCCGCCCTTCCTGGCTTTCCAGCTTGGCCGCCGCGTCCCCACCGGCGCCGGCGCGCAACAGATCCCGGATCTCGGTGAGCAGCGTCAGTTCGGTCTCCGTGGACTCGACCTTCACGTCGCGTTCCTTGAGCTTCTTGAACGGCACCACGATCACGACGTAGATGACCGCGGCCACGATGAGGAAGTTGATGGCGGCCGAGAGCACCGCGTTCAGGTCGACGAACTGCTGGCCGCCCAGCGGAATCCGCAGGATGCCGTACTCGGCGTCGGGCCCGGCGCCGATCCGGTCCACCAGCGGCTGGATGACGTTCTCGGTGAACGCGGTCACCAGACCGGTGAACGCTGCGCCGATGACCACCGCGACGGCCAGGTCGATGACGTTGCCCCGGGAAATGAACTCCTTGAAGCCCTTCAGCATGGCGGCCAGCCTCTCTGTCCGATGTATTGCCAGGCGGGATGCCAAGACACCAGAAACGCTAGCGCCTCGGCGACCGGTTGCTGGGACGGTCGCCCGAAGCTGTGCGGATTTCTGGACGGTTCGGGAGCTGGTCGGACTTAACCCTTTCTGAACACCGGTTGAACTGGGCTCTTGGTGACATCGGGAAACATGACTAACTGCGCGTACGGCGTGATTCACTGCTAGTCTGTGGAGGCCTGACAACGTCACGAGGGCCTCGCGTCCTCACTAGGAATAAGGGGAACGCTGATGGCCGGATTTGCCAGAGCCTTCACTCGCAGTTCGAAGAAGCTGGGTCTGGTGGGCTTGGGCTCCTTCGCCGCCGCCGCCGCAGTCGTCGGCCTGGGCAGCGGAACGGCCAGCGCCGAGGTCGACGAGGTCGGCCCGAGCCCGGTGGTGACGAGCCGTCAGGCCTCGGAGAACTCGGTCATCCGGATCAACGACTACGGTGTCGCCCGTGGTATCTCGGAGGCGCGATTGGCCGAAGCCGGAATCCTAAACGCGTTCGGCGAAGTCCGCGACAGCGTGAAGGCCGTCGTCGGCAAGACAGCGTCAGCCTTTGAGGGGGAGTACCCGGTCGGCCCCGCCATCGGTGAATGGTGACCTGACTCGAATTTCCACTGCCGCCCCCGGGTTCACCGGGGGCGGCAGTGTTTTCGGCTAGTGCAATGTGACCCCGATGGCGTCGACCAGGGCTGCCGCGGCCACGGTCCTGGCGGCCGTCGCGGGCAACGCCACCAGCACGACCCGGTTGCCGCTGCCGCCGGCCAGGCCGCTCGTCTCAGCCGACACCAGCACGACGATCGCGCCGGTCGCGATCAGTCTGGGCTCGGTGTCGGCCTCCGGCGCAGCGGCAACCACATCGAGGACGTCTCCCGGCCGGAGAAGATCCAGCACCGCTGCATCGGCCAGCGTCAGGGGCACGATCCTCGCGTCGGGCCCCGCTGCGGCGCCGGCCAGGTGCGGACTCAGCAATCGCACATCGGTGAGTACCTCGCCGCGCCGCACCGGCCCGGCCAGAGTGGCCCCGGCGGTCGCGTCGAGGTCGGCGACTGATCCGTCGGGAACCACGTCCGCGTCCCGCTTCTCGAGCACGACATCGGCCGCAGTCAGCTCGGTGCCCGGAGCCAGATCCCGGCTGGCGATGAGGACATCGGTCTGGCGGGCGCCCGGATCGTCACGCAGTGCTGCGACTGCTGCCAGAACGACGAGGGCGGCCGCGAGGACTCGCCGAGCGGCTGTCGTGCGAGCCCAGTCGGGCCGCAGCGCTCGACTCAGTCGGTGCAGCGGCGACGGGTTCAGTGAGTCGCCCACGCAGTCACGCTAGAGCGCGGGGTCTGTCGCGTCTGCCCCCGATGGAGCGGCTGTGGATAACTCGGGTCAGCTGGATGCGGCTGCGGCGGGAGCCGACGAGCTGCTCGACGACGTGCTGGACGACGAGCTGCCCGCCGACGTGGTGGACGAGCTGCTCGACGACGAGTCCGACGAACTCGACGAGGAGCTCGACGACTCGGAGCTGCCGCCCGAGCTGCTGGAGCTCTTCTTCTTGGAGTCTTCGCGGCTGTCGGTGCGGTAGAAGCCGCTGCCCTTGAAGACGACGCCCACCTTGCCGAACAGCTTGCGCAGCCGTCCGCTGCACTGCGGGCATTCGGTCAGCGCATCATCGGTGAAGGCCTGCACCTGATCGAACTTGTTGTCGCATTCGGTACATGCATAGGAATAGGTAGGCACGAAAACCTCCGAGACAGTCAAACTTGTTAGCACTCTACCTGCTTAAGTGCTAGAACCGCCAGGCGGGCCGGGTGATTCCCCGAGTTCCACCAGCCCCCGTCGCGGTGTCAGCGCATGGGTCATCGGCACGTCGTGCGGTTCGGCGGGCAACCGCTCCAGGATTTCGTCGTCGCGGACCACCGCGACCAACGCGGCCGTCGGGTCGGCCAGCCCCAGCGTGCGGTCGTAGAAGCCGGCTCCCCGGCCCAGCCGTGCGCCGCGCCGGTCCACCGCCAGCGCCGGCACCAGGATCAGGGTCGCCTCCCGTACCGCGGCGCCGGTCAGCCATGGCGGCGGCGGCTCCTTCAAGCCGAAGGGTGCCTCGACCAGCTCGCCGCGGCGGTAGCGGCCCCACGCCAACGGCTGCGGCGCCTCCTCGGCGTCTCTGCGGGCCACCGGTAGGAGCACCACGGCGCCGCGGTCGACCAGCACGTCGATCAGCGCCAGCGATCCCGGTTCGGACCCCACCGGAACATAGCCACACACCGTCTCGCCGGGCCGCGCCAACGCCGCGGCGTGCCGGGCCAGATCACGCGCGTCCCGCTCGCGCTCAGCGGCGTCGAGCCGCCGTCTGGCAGCCAGGATTCTGCTGCGTAGCTGTGATTTCGTCGCTTGCACTGCGTAGTCCTCGGCAGGTCGGGTAAGGAGAGAACAACAGACGCAGAGAGGTTAGTGTGTGAACGATGAATCGGCCTGAAGTTCCTATTCCGCACACCGCGGTCGTGCCCGCTGCCGGGCTGGGAACCCGTTTCCTGCCCGCCACGAAGACGGTGCCCAAAGAGTTGCTGCCGGTGGTGGACACGCCCGGTATCGAACTGGTGGCCGCCGAAGCCGCCGAAGCCGGCGCTGAGCGGCTGATCGTCATCACCTCCGAGGGCAAGGACGGTGTGGTCGCGCACTTCGTCGAGGACCTCGTGCTGGAGGGGACGCTGGAATCTCGCGGCAAGCATTCGATGCTCGAGAAGGTGCGCCGTGCCCCCGCCCTGATCAAGGTCGAGTCCGTGGTGCAGGCCGAGCCGCTCGGCCTGGGTCACGCGGTCAGCTGTGTCGAAGCCAACCTCGCGCCCGACGAAGACGCGATCGCGGTGCTGCTGCCCGACGATCTCGTGCTCCCCACCGGGGTGCTCGAGACCATGTCCAAGGTGCGCGCCAAGCGCGGCGGTTCGGTGCTGTGCGCGATCGAGGTTCCGCCCGAGGACATCAGCGCCTACGGCGTCTTCGATGTCGAGACGGTGCCCGACGCGGTCAACCCCAATGTCCTCAAGGTCAAGGGCATGGTGGAAAAGCCCAAGGCCGAGGACGCGCCCTCGCCCTATGCGGCGGCCGGTCGATACGTGCTCGACCGGGCGATCTTCGACGCGTTGCGCAGGATTCCGCGCGGCGCGGGGAACGAATTGCAGCTCACCGATGCCATCGCGCTGCTGATCGAGGAGGGCCATCCGGTGCATGTGGTGGTGCACCGCGGATCTCGACACGATTTGGGAAATCCCGGTGGGTACCTGAAGGCTGCGGTTGACTTTGCGTTGGAACGAGACGACTACGGGCCCGAGTTGCGCCGGTGGTTGATCGAACGGCTGGGGCTCGCGTCCGGGTCGGCTGAGCAGTAGCGGCTGCTGCGACGAGCGCATCCGCCCCTGGCCGGTCGTCGCCGGCCAGGGGCTCTTCAGGTGAGAAAGGCATGTTGTGCGTTCGGTTGAGGAGCAGCAGGCTCGAGTGGCCGCGGCTGCGGTGGCACCGCGCCCGGTTCGGGTGGCGATCGCCGAAGCCCAAGGCCTGATGTGCGCCGAAGAGGTGGTCACCGAGCGTCCGCTGCCGGGTTTCGATCAGGCTGCGATCGACGGTTACGCGGTGCGCAGCGTCGATGTGCTCGGTTTCCGCGGGTCGCCGGAGGACGAGGGCGACGAGGACGACGAGGCGTCTGCCGACGGCGAGATCAGCCTTCCGGTGATGGGTCTGATCGAGGCGGGTGAGCGGACCCCGAGCAGGCTGCAGCCCCGGCAGGCGGCGCGGATCCAGACCGGCGCGCCGATGCCGACGCTCGCCGACGCGGTCCTGCCGCTGCGCTGGACCGACGGCGGTGGTTCCCGGGTCCGGGTGCTGCGCGGCGTGCGGTCGGGGGCGTATGTACGGCGCACGGGCGATGACGTGCAACCCGGTGACGTCGCGGTCCGGGCCGGCACCATCATCGGCGCCGCCCAGGTCGGGTTGCTTGCCGCGGTCGGCCGGGAGCGCGTACTGGTGCACCCGCGGCCGCGCCTGTCGGTGATGTCGGTCGGCGGTGAGCTCGTCGACATCAGCCGTACCCCGGGCAACGGTCAGGTCTACGACGTGAACTCCTACGCGCTCGCCGCCGCCGGTCGTGATGCCGACGCCGACGTGAACCGGGTCGGCATCGTCTCGACCGACCCCAAGCAACTGCGCGAAACCGTCGAGGGCCAGCTCAACCGCGCCGAGGTCATCGTGATCGCCGGTGCGGTCGGCGGTGCCGCGGCCGAGGGTGTGCGCGCGGTGCTCGGCGAGCTCGGTGACATGGAGGTCGCCCGGATCGCGATGCACCCCGGCTCGGTGCAGGGGTTCGGTCAACTCGGTCCCGACGGCGTGCCGGTCTTTCTGCTGCCGGCCAATCCGGTCAGCGCGCTGGTGGTGTTCGAGATGATGGTGCGGCCGTTGATCAGGTTGTCCCTCGGCAAGCGGCAGCCGATGCGTCGCATCGTGCAGGCCCGGGCGCTGTCGCCGATCACGTCGGTGGCCGGCCGCAAGGGTTTCCTGCGCGGGCAGCTGATGCGGGATCAGGACACCGGCGAATATCTGGTTCAGGCGCTCGGCGGCGCACCGGGTGCGTCGTCGCATCTGCTGGCGACGCTGGCCGAGGCCAACTGTCTGGTGGTGGTGCCCAGCGACGCCGACCAGATCCGCACCGGTGAGGTCGTCGACGTGGCCTTCCTGGCTCAGCGCGGCTGACGCGCGGCCGGGTGCGTGGTGATGAGCCTGTGGAGTTCGCGGTCGCAGCACCCGGGATGGCCGTTGCCCGCCGGCCCGCTGCGGGTGGCGGCCGGGGTGGTGAAGTTGCGTCCGATACGGCTTCGGGACGCCGCGCAGTGGAGCCGCGCACGGCTTGCCGACCGGGCACACCTCGAGCCGTGGGAACCGGTCACCGAGCTCGATTGGGAAGTGCGGCATTCGGTTTCGGCGTGGCCGTCGGTGTGTTCGGGACTGCGCGGTGAGGCGCGGCGCGGGCGGATGTTGCCGTATGCGATCGAGTTGGACGGTCAGTTCGCCGGGCAGCTGACGATCGGCAACGTCACGCACGGTGCGCTGCGCTCGGCATGGATCGGCTACTGGGTGGCCAGCGGCGTCACCGGCGGGGGAGTCGCGACGGCGGCGTTGGCGCTGGGCCTCGACCACTGCTTCGGGCCGGTCATGCTGCACCGCGTCGAGGCCACCGTGCGACCCGAGAACGCCGCCAGCCGGGCGGTGCTAACAAAGGCGGGTTTTCGGGAGGAAGGGCTGCTCAAGCGCTACCTCGAAGTCGACGGCGCCTGGCGCGATCATCTTCTGGTGGCGCTGACGGTCGAGGAGTTGAACGGCTCGGTGGCGGCGACGCTGGTACGGGCCGGCCGCGCCGCGTGGACCTGATCTCGGTCAATTCTGTTGCTGATGTGACACATGTGACTGTTGGTGCTTGTACTCAGTGAATTACAGGTGTGTAATTGTCTCGGCGCGCCGCCCACGGATGCGCTGGTCACAGACCTAGCCTGATGGGGAAAGGAGCAGGCGCCATGCCAAGCATCCCCCAATCTCTTCTCTGGATTTCTCTCGTCGTGCTCTGGCTGTTCGTGCTGGTGCCGATGCTGATCAGCAAGCGCGACGCGGTGCGACGCACCAGCGACGTCGCGCTGGCGACCCGAGTGCTCAACAGCGGCACCGCGGTCCGGCTGCGTCGGCGCGGACCGGCGGCCGGGCACCGCAGCGATCCGGACTGGCGGCCGTCCGAGGACGACCTCGACGAGGACATCGATGCCGACCTCGAGGACGCCCGCGTCGACGTCCGTGCCGACGACGGCGCCCGGGCGCCGCAGCGGTCCATGGTGAAGGTGGCCGCCGAAGCAACTCAGGACGAGCCCGACTATCTCGACGTCGACGTCGTCGAGGACTCGGAGGCCTTGCCCTCCGGTCGGGCGACGCCGGTCGAGCAGCCTGTGATGGCGGCCGACTCCGACCAGTTGGCTTTCGATGACTCGCAGGACACCGACGACGCCCACGACACTGTCGTCTCACCTGACACCGACGTCTCCGACGACGCTGGGGTCAAGGCGGCGCGGGCCGAGGATTCCGCCGGCGGTGAGGACGACGAGTACGAGTACGTCGACGACTCCTCCGGTCTGGAAGCGCCCTCGGACGGCGATCTGCGCATCGCCGACTCGATCAGCGCGGCCCGTCGGCGCCGGCACGAATCCAGCACCGCCGAAGCCGTGACGGCACGCAAGTACCGCTTCCGGGCGCGGACCCTGTCGGTGATGGGGGTGCTGCTGCTGGCCAGTGCCGTTGCCGCGTTCACGTGGTCGTCGACCATGTGGTGGACCTTCGGCGCGGTAGCCACCGTGACGCTGCTCTACCTGGCCTATCTGCGGCGCCAGACCCGCATCGAGGAGCAGCTGCGGCGCCGTCGCGCTCAGCGCATCGCCCGGTCCCGGTTGGGTGTGGAGAACACCGCCGACCCGGAGTTCGACGTCACCCCGGCGCGGCTACGCCGGCCAGGTGCCGCGGTCCTGGAGATCGACGACGAGGACCCCGAGTTCGAACACCTCGAGCACGTCGCGTTCGCGCGGCACTACGACCTGCCCCGGGCGGCCGGTCAGTAGCGCACGATTTCGGCAGCCGCGCGGGGGACTGGTAACCTCCTTAGCGGTATCAGGGGCTATGGCGCAGTTGGTAGCGCGACTCGTTCGCATCGAGTAGGTCAGGGGTTCGATTCCCCTTAGCTCCACTTTTTTGGCCCGTCGCGTTGTCGACGATCACCCCCTTCGAGTCCGGGTCGTTCACCGCTCCCTGACCTGCTGAGCGGATGCACAGCATTCGGCAGACGTAGCCCCGGTCCTGCGGTAGCTTGCGCTGCATGCCCCTGGAGCTGGCCGCGTTCTTCCGGACCACTCTGCCGCTGGATCTCCGCACTCTGGACGCGCTCGACGACGGCCGCTACCACTCGATCTGGATGCCTGATCACCTGGTGAGCTTCTGGCCGGACTCGATCTGGACGCCAGAGTTCACCGACCTCGCGCACGCGTCGCCGTCGCCGCACCGCTATCTGGACGTCCTTCCCCTCGCCGGCGCGGTCGCCGCGCGCACCGCACGGACCCGGTTGGCCACCAGCGTCGTGGACACGGTCCGCCGCCACCCGGTGATGCTGGCCCAGTCGGCGCTGACGCTGAGCCATCTTTCGGACGGCCGGTTCATCCTGGGGCTGGGTGCCGGCGAGCGGGAGAACCTGGCCCCCTACGGCTTCGACGACCGAGCCGCCGTGAGCCGGTTCGCCGAGGCGGTCCGGCTGATCAGGTCGCTGTGGAGTACTGCGGGCCCGGTCGACTTCGAGGGCGAATTCTTCACACTGGAGCACGCCCGGCTGGACGCCGAGCCGCACCACACCGGGACGCCACCGATCTGGATCGGGGCCAACGGCCCGCGCATGCTGCGGCTCGTCGGAGAACTGGGCGACGGCTGGTGGCCCACTGGCAGCGCCGAACCGGACATCTATGCCGCCCAGCTGGTGCGCATTCGGGAGGCCGCCGAGCAGGCAGGCCGCGACCCCGATGCGATCACCCCCGCGAAGATGGTGGTCTGCCTCATCGGTGAGCCCGACGAACTGGACGTGATCATGCAGCGTCCACTGGTGAAGTCGCTGGTGCTGCAGCTGACGGCGGACGCGCTGCGAGCCGCCGGATTTGACCATCCGATGGGGGAGCGCTGGCGCGGCATCCAGGACATCGACCCGCGTGCGCTGACCCGCGACAGACTGCTGCGACTCCTCGACGAGGTCGACCCCGCCGCGATCCTGTCGGTGGTCCCTCATGGCACACCGAAGCGGGCCGCCGAACAGATCGCGGCGTTCGGCGAGGCGGGCGCACGGGTCGTCTCGGTGCTCGATTACAGCGCGATGGCCGGTCAGGACTACGCCGCCGCATCACCGAGCAAGGTTCGCGAGGTCGAGGACGCACTGCTGACACTCACAGGAAGCACCCGATGACCATCCTCGACGCCGACGTCCTCGTCACCACCGCACAGCACAAGACCGGACTCAGTGACTTCGGTGATGACACCGTGCCCGCCCGCGTGGCGCTGGTCGTCGACCGACTCAACGGCGCCCGCCTCGACGACGCCGGCGTGCAGGCGGCCACGGACACGATCACCGGACTGCTGATCAGCCGGCTGCGCTTCATCGCCGACCGTGCCCGGCTCCCTGTTGCCGCGGAACGGATCATCGCGCCGCTGTTCGCCACCGGTGAGCCGCGTTCGGGGACGACGCTGCTGCATGCCCTGCTCGCCGAGGACGAGGATTCCCGCGCGCTGCGGTTCTGGGAGGTCATGTACCCCTCGCCGCCACCCGGTCCGGCCGACGCCGACGACCCGCGCCGGGCCCGGGCCGACGCGGACTGGCGTGACATTCTCGAGCGAATTCCGCCGTGGATTGTCAGCCACCCCTACAACGATCTGCTCGGCGACGGGCTGCCCGAGTGTGAACGCACCTGGGCCTTCGACTTTCGCGCGATGAACCCCAGCGCCTGGTGGCGCGTCCCGGTCACGATTCAGAACTTCGCCCAGGACCATCACGCGCAATACACCCTGCACCGCATGATGCTGCAGCACATCCAATACACCCGCCCGCCGAAGCGCTGGGTAATCAAAGGCTTTCACGGCCGCCGTCTGCGAGCCCTGTTCGACACCTACCCGGATGCCCGCATCGTATGGGTACACCGCGATCCGGTGCAGGTGCTCGCCTCGCAGATCGTGGCGTTCGGCCAGATCAACGAAAGCCTGGCCGGGACACTGGATTGGCGCCGGTACGCGCAGGCCACGATCGAGAACTCGCGGGCGAACTTCCATGCCTACCTCACCGACCCGTGGGTGGACGACCCGCGCATCCACCACGTCCGCTACCGCGACTTCGTCGCCGACCCGGTCGCGACGATCGACGGCTTCTACGGCTTCGCCGGTGTGCCGTTCACGAACGCGGCCGAGAAGTCGATGTGCGACTACCTCGCGACCAACCGCAGCGATCGGTATGGGAAGTTCCGCTACTCCACCGACGTCCTGCCGGTACCGGTGCACGACCTGCACGAGGAGTTCGCCGGCTACCGGGAGCGGTTCGGTATCGACATCGAAGCGAGGCTCTGATGGCCTTCGGGGACGCCGCAGACGACGAGGCGCTGCGTGCGGCGTGGCACCACTTCTGCGACCGGCTCAAAGCGGCGGGAGACCTTGCCTTCAAGGACACCTCGCCGGCCAACGCCCTGCAGCGCGCTGACGCGTTCCGCTACCTCACCCAGAACCTCGGTCAGGCCTACGATCTCGCGCTGGAGACCCGGAACACCCGCTACCCGATGATCCACCCGTTCTGCGGGCCCAGCCGAAAACTCGGCGGCGACAACGCCGATTTCGTCTACCTGCAGGCCTGGATCGACGGTGCGTCGACCTACCGGATCGCCGGCAACCGCGGCACGGCGCGCTTCATCAACTTCACCGTGCAGGGGCCGCGTCCCGACAAGGACGTGTACTACGGCGCTGATCACCCGAACCTGCACGAGCCGTTCGGCGACACACCCGAGGCGAACATCACCGGCGACGATCTGGTGATCGAACCCGACGGCAGCTTCGTGCTCTACGTGGGAGGTGCCCGGCGAGAACCGAATTGGCTGCCCACCAAGCCGGGCTCCCGCAAGCTGTTCATGCGCCAGGGCTTCGACTCCTGGGAGGAACGCTCGGCACAGTTCAGCATCGAACGCGTCGACATGGATACGCCACGGCCACCGCCGACGCCTCAGGACATCATCGAGTCGATGCAGTGGGCCGGTGACTTCCTGACCGGCGTGATGACCGACTGGCCCGACCGTGAGCTGCAGATCGGTTCGCTGTTCGGCGAACCCGAGCCCAACGTGTTTCCCGGCGCGCGGTTTTCGGGCACCGCAGAACAACGTGACGCCCGGCGTGGCCGGCTCATCGTCACGATGCCGTGGCGTCTGGCGGCCGACGAGGCGCTGATCGTCGAGTTCGCCGACCACGGCGAATTCTGGATGCTGACCAACATGGGGGCATTCTGGAACAGCATGGACTATCTGTACCGGCCGGTGAGCTACACCCCGAGCCGATCGGCGGTCGACGCTGACGGTCGGGTACGACTTGTGTTGGCCCACGATGATCCGGGCGTGCACAACTGGATCGACACCCAACAGTTCGCCGAGGGCTACCTGACCATGCGCGTGATCGGAAGCCGGCAACTGCCCGACGTGCGGACCGCGGTCGTCCCCCGCGCGCACGTGGACAGCGCCCTGCCATCCGGCACCCGCCGCGTCACGCCCGACGAGCGGGCCGCGCAGTTACACGCCCGCTTCGACGCCATCCGCCGCCGATACCGGATCTGACATGGACCCCACCCTCGAGACGCTCGCCGCGTCGGCCTTCGACAACGTCTATCACGTGGGCCACCTGGTGCCCGATCTGCTGCCCGCGATGCAGTCGCTCGCCGGCGCCATGCAGATCACCTGGGCGGCGCCGTTCGAGATGCGCAGCGGCTTCACCCGTCCGGACGGCTCCGCCGACGATCAGTCTGTGCGCATAGCGTTCTCGGCGTCCGGCCCGCCGTACCTGGAGCTGATCGAGGTCGTCGCGGCCTCGGACTCGATCTTCGCCGCACCGAAGCTCGGCGGCATGCACCACGTCGGCTACTACGCCCAGCGTTGGCGCGACGACGTGGCGCGCCTGCAGGACGAGGGGTGGGAGCTGGAACGCACCGGGGCCGGCGTGGCGTTCCTGCGCGACCCGCGCAGCGGGCTGCGCGTGGAGGTGGTGAGCTTCAAGGGCCGCGACTTCCTCGCCCAGATACTCAGCGGCGAGATGGCCAGGGCCCACCCCCTGACGGAACGTTCGTGACCGCACTGGCCCACACCGCGCTCGGCACGCTGCGCGGAGATACCAGCGACGACGTCGTCGTGTTCCGCGGGGTGCCCTACGCCGCCCCGCCGATCGGCGAGCGCCGTTGGCGGCCAACACAACCGACGCAGAGTTGGGCGGGAATCCGCGATGCGACGGTATTCGGACCCATCCCTCCGCAAGCCATCTCACCCGAGCGGCTGGCCAAGCGTGGACTGACGATGAGCGAGGACTGCCTGACGCTCAACATCTGGACACCCGCGGCCGACGACGCCCGCCGGCCCGTGCTCGTCTTCCTGCACGGCGGCGGACAGACCCAGGGGCACGGGTCCGCTCCGCTGCTCGACGGATCACAGCTGGCCCGCCGCGGTGACATCGTGGTGGTGACGATGAACTTCCGCCTCGGCGCGCTGGGGTGCCTCTACGCGCCCGACTGGCACGGGGCCGGCTCCACCAATCTGACACTGCGCGACCAGAAGTGCGCGCTGCAGTGGATACGCGAGAACATCGGCGCGTTCGGCGGCGACCCCGATGCCGTCACCGCGGCGGGGCAGTCCTCCGGCGCGATCGCCGTGGCCACCCTGATGGCGAGCGGGTGCGACTTGTTCGACCGGGCCATCCTGCAGAGCGGCGGCCTCGAACGCGTGCGCTCCACCGCGGCCGCATCAGCCGTCGCCGAGCAGTTCACGGGCGCCGTCGGCCGCGCCGGCGAACCGAGCGTCGAGCAGATCCTTGCCGCGCAAGGCGGTATCGACCCCGGATTCGTGCCGCCGCAGGGCCCGTTCCATCCCTGCCTCGACGGCGACGTCATCGTCGAACATCCCTTGGTGGTCGCTCGCACGCGTGCCATGCCGGCGATCCCCGTGCTCGCCGGGTCGACCCGCGACGAGTGGCGCATCTTCGATGCGACGCTGGGCGACGATGTCGTCACCGAGCGGTACGTCCGGCAGCGGGCGCAGGCGCTCGCGGGGCAGGGTCACGATGTCGACGCCGTGCTGGCGGCCTACCACGCCGACCACAACTCGCTTCGGGACGTCGCCGGCGCGCTCGTCACCGACTACCACTTCACCGCGCCCACCGAGCAATTCGTGCGGGCACACGCCGAGCGCGGCAACGCGGTGTTCCGCTACGAACTGCAGTGGCCGTCGCCCCGGCCCGAACTGGGAGCCTGCCACGACTCGTGCCTGCCGTTGGTCTTCGGCAACCTGGCCGCTGCGCCGGGCTTGGCCGGCGCGGATGACGCGGCGCGCGGCATGTCTGAGGCGATTCAGCAGCTGTGGCTGGAATTCATCCGTGGGGGAGAGCCGTGGGAACGCTACGACGGCGTCGGTGGGCCGACGATGATTCTGGGTCGCGAGAGCGGTACCGCGATGGGGCACCGCGCCGCACAGCTGGCGTTCTGGGAGCACCGCTATCCGGCATACGGATGAGCGGCAGGGCCCAACAGTCGGGCGCCTACGACCACCCCCACCGCGACCTGGCGCCGCTCAGCGCCTCCTGAGCAGCACCGCCGGCGCGATGACCACCGCCACGATCGCGCCGAGCACGGCCAGCCAGGTGAAACCGGCTGCCGCCACGATGAATCCGGAAGCGAGCCCGCCGCCGGCGCCGGCGAGGGCGATGAACACGTCGACGGTGCCCTGGGTGCGCGCGCGGGTGGCGACCGGTGTGTTGTTCGTGATCGCCGTCGTCCCGGCCACCAACCCCAGGCTCCACCCGAAACCCAGCAGTGCCAGCGCGACGGCGAGCAGCGGCACCGACTGCGGCGGGGCGAAGGCCGCGGTCAAACCGGCCGCCGCCAACACCGCCGCGGCGAGAAACCCGACGACCGTCACCCCGAAGCGGTCGACGAGCGCACCGGAGATCGGCGCGGGCAGGTACATCGCCGCCACATGGATCGAGATGACCAGACCGGCGGCCGACAGCGGGTGGTGATGGTGCTGCATGTGCACCGGCGTCATGGTCATGATCGCGACCATCACCAGCTGGGTGACCACCATGCCCACCGCGCCCGCGACCACCGCGGCGCGGTTGAGGGACGCCGGCCCCTCACCGTCCTTCCCGTCGGGCACGCCGCCCACGTCCGGCTTGGGCAGCGACGCCGCCAGCATGAGCGGGTCAGGACGCAGCCAGGTCACGATGACGGCCGCCGCCGATCCGTAGGCCAGCGCCGCGAGCAGGAACGGCCCGGCCAGCCGCGGGACATCGATCGCTGCGGCCACGTCGCCGAGCACGCCGACAAGATTCGGTCCGGCGACGGCGCCGAGCGTGGTGGCCACCAGCACGGTGCTGATGGCCCGGGCCCGGTGATCGGGGTCCGCCAGGTCCGCGCCGGCATAGCGGGCCTGCAGGTTTGTGGCGGTACCCGAGCCGTACACCAGAAGCGCCACGAACAGCAGCGCCACGTTGTCGAGGACCGCTGCCGCGACGATGCCCAGGCTGCCGATCGCACCGGCCGCGTAGCCGGCCGCCAGTCCAGGGCGCCGGCCCCACCGCTGCGACAGTCGGCCCACCGCCAGCGCCGCGCCGGCGGAGCCGAACGTGAACAGCGCGCTGGGCAGGCCGGACCACCCCGTCGAGTCGAGCATGTCCTGGGCGAGCAGGGCGCCGACGGTGATCCCAGCGGCCAGGCCCGCCCCACTGCACACCTGCGCGAAGACCAGGACGGTGAGTGTGCGCTTCTGCACACGGGCGACGTGGTCGAGCCCGCCCGCCGTGTTGGCTGCGTCCGGCGCGCCGTCGGTGGTGGACACGCTCGGCTCCCGCCTAGGGCTCGTTGCCGGGTGGGGGCGTGCCGATCAGCACTGCGCTCAGCCGCGCCCCGTCAGGTCCGGCCCGCCACGCGTGATCCACACCGGCGAGCACCACGAGATCACCGGCGTCGAGCTGGTGGGCACCGTCATCGAGCACCAGCTCGACGCTGCCGGAGAGCACGGTCTGCAGATCGAGGGTGTCGGTGTGGTGCATCGGGGTTTCCGATCCGGCGCCCAGCTCGACCACCATCCAGCGCACCAGACCCGGCGCGATGCCCTGGTCGATCAGCGGCGCCGCTCCGCCGGTCCGTGCCGGCGGCGGGCAGGTGGCGGTGGCGAACGGGATGCCCATCGCGAATCCGGGGGCCAGCTGGTCGAGTGTCAGTTCACCGTCGCTGACGACGCAGGATCTGCCGTCCCCGTCGACACCGGTGATCATTGTGCGCATGCGTCGTCCTCTCGTCGGTCCTTGCGGATCGTAGCGACGCAGCGGAGATCAGTCGTCGTGCTTGCCCTTGCCGTTCCCCCGGCCCCCGCTGTTCCCCTTGCCGTTCCCGTTCCCCGGCCCCTCGCCGGTGAACGCGGGTATCAGCGGCTGGTCGACGACCGGGGGCTGGTCGACAACCGGTGCGGTGTGCGGGGGCGGCGGCGGGGGTGGGGCCACCGGGGTGCTGGCCCCGGCCGGTTCCGCGGGGGAGGTGGCAGGCGACGCCGAATTGAGCACCAGCGCGAGAACCGACACCATCAGTGCCACCGCCACGCCGGCGGCGGCCAGCAGGGCCGTTCGGTTCAGCGGGGCGCCACGGCGACGTGGCGGTACGAAGTAACTGGCCGACGGCGCGGCGACGGTACCCGGGGGAGGTTGGACGATGGTCAGCGGGCGCGTGCCCGGCGGCGTGACCGGAGGCGCCGGTGCGACGCCGGCGGCCAGCGCGGCGGGATCCCCGGCAGCGGCGGCGCGCATCTGTTCGGCACTGGCGAATCGCTGCCGCGGGTCGCGCGCCATCGCCCGGTAGATGACGCCGGTCAGTGCGGGTCCGAGCTGCGGCCGCAGGCGCGCGAGCGGCGGTGGCGGGGTGTCGATGATGGCCCGTGCCAGGGCCGCCGGGTTGTCGTGTGGGAACGCCCGCCGCCCGAGCACCGCCTCATAGGCCAGCACGGCCACCGCATACAGGTCGTCGGCCACCGAAGCCGGGGCACCGGCCACCCGCTCCGGGCTCATGTAGGCCATCGTCCCGATGATCTGACCGTTCGTGGTCTGCGCGGAGCCCGGCGTCTTGGCGATGCCGAAGTCGGCCACCTTGACCGTCTCGCCGTCGGGGGACAGCAGAATGTTGCCGGGCTTGATGTCGCGGTGCAGCACTCCGGCACGGTGAGCCACCGTCAGCGCGCCGAGCACCTCGTCGAGTAGCGCATGGACCCGCGCCGGCGGCAACGGCCCGCGGGCGATGACATCGGCCAAGGTCTTGCCGGGCAGCCGCTCCATCACGATGAACGGCACCCCGTCGTGCTCGCCGCGGTCGTGCACCGCCACGATGTTCGGGTGGGTGAGTCCGGCGGCAGCGCGGGCCTCGTCGTCGAAGCGCCGGCGCTGATCGGGTTGATCGATGAGCGTGGGGTGCAGCAGCTTGATCGCCACCGCGCGGTCGAGTCGGGTGTCCCAGCCGTCACGGACCTCAGCCATCCCGCCGCGGCCGAGAACTCCTCGTAGCTCGTAGCGGCCGGCGAGCAACTCGCGACCGTCCATACCGGAAAAAGTAGCCGATCGCCGGGACGGGCAAACGCACTGCACGCCACCGATCCGCGACGCAGGTCACGTCGGCCCGCCGGCGACCTGCGGATTACCTTGCCGGACCTGGTGATCCCGCCGTAGCCTCGGATCGTGTCCGGCCTGACCGTTGTCCGAGCGGAGGACCTGGCCGGCCTGGGCGTTTTCGCCGGAGTGCCAGTCGAGGCGCTCATCCCCCTGGCCGCCGAGCTGCGTCCGCTGGCGGCTGCGGCAGGACAGGTGCTGATGCAGCAGGGTGAGCTGGCGGTGTCCTTCCTGTTGATCGGATCGGGCCGGGCCGAGGTGAGCCACACCGGCGCCGACGGGCACGACACCGTCGTCGAGGTCGCTCCCGGCCTGATCGTCGGCGAGATCGCCCTGCTGCGTGACGCGCCCCGGACCGCCACGGTCATCGCGACCGAACCGCTGAGCGGGTGGGTCGGCGGCCGCGAGGCGTTCGCGACGATGCTCGAGATCCCCGGCCTGATGGACCGGCTGGTGCGCACCGCCCGCCAGCGTCTCGCCGCGTTCGTCACACCGATCCCCGTGCAGGTCGGCGACGGGACCGAGCTGTATCTACGCCCCGTTCTGCCCGGCGACAACGAGCGCACCATCAACGGACCCATCGAGTTCTCCGGTGAGACGCTCTACCGGCGCTTCCAGTCGGTGCGTACACCGTCGAGGCGTCTGATGGCCTATCTGTTCGAGGTCGACTACCTCGAACACTTCGTGTTCGTGTTGACCGACGGCCCCGACGGTCCGGTGGTGGCCGACGCCCGGTTCGTCCGCAGCGGTAACGACCCGACCGAAGCGGAGATCGCGTTCATCGTCGGTGACGACTACCAGGGCCGCGGGATCGGCACGTTCCTGATGGGCGCGATCTCGGTGGCCGCCGAATACGACGGGGTGCAGCGGTTCACCGCGCGGGTGCTCGCCGACAATCTCCCGATGCGCACCATCCTCGACAAGTTCGGCGCCCGGTGGCACCGCGACGACCTCGGCGTGGTGACCACCGTCATCGACGTGCCGCGGCCCGCTGACCTGGACTTCAGCCCCGAGCTGGTCCGGCAACTGCGGGGCGTGGCCCGCCAGGTGATCCGGGCGGTCGGATGAGCCGCCCTCCGCTGAGCAAGGACACCCGGTTGTGCATATCGCTGGCCCGTCGGCCCAGCAACATCGGCACCCGGTTCCACAACCATCTCTACGAGGTCCTGGGACTGGACTTCCTCTACAAGGCCTTCACGACGACCGACATCGCCGCCGCGATCGGCGGGGTGCGCGCCCTGGGCATTCGCGGATGCTCGGTGTCGATGCCGTTCAAGGAAGACGTCCTCGGTCTCGTCGACACCGTGGAACCGTCTGCTGCCAGGTTGCGGTCGGTGAACACGATCGTCAACGACGGCGGCAGGCTCACTGCGTCGAACACCGATTACCTTGCGGTGCAACAACTCATCGACGACCATCGACTCGATCCCGGGCAGACGGTGGTGATCCGCGGCAGCGGCGGCATGGCCAGCGCGGTCGGAGCGGCGTTCGCCGACAAGGGTTTCGGCTGCGGCACCGTCGTCGCCCGCAACAGACATGCCGGACCGGCGCTGGCCGATCGGCTCGGCTACGAGTTCGCCGCCGACACCGCGGGTCCCTGCCGGCGTCGTGCCGACATCCTGATCAACGTCACGCCGATCGGCATGGCCGGGGGCAGTGAAGAACACGACGCGGCGTTCGCCGACGACACACTCGCCGGCGCGCACACCGTGTTCGACGTCGTCGCGCTGCCCTCGGAGACGCCGCTGATCGCGGCCGCGCGCGCCGCCGGTGTCCCGGTGATCACCGGCGCCGAGGTCATCGCCCTGCAGGCGGCCGAACAGTTCGAGCGATACACCGGCGTCCGGCCGACGCCCGAGCAGATCGCCGAAGCGTCACGGGTCTCGCGCGCCTGAGAGATCAGGGAACGATGGTGGCCTGCTCGTCGATCAGCGACGTCGCCTCGATCAGCGCTCCCTGCTGCGCCTCCGGCCCGTCCGCCTTGACGTTCAGCACGTAGATGCCGTCCTCGGCCGGGATCACCACCGTCTTCTGCGCGATCATCCGTGTCGTGCCGTCCTTGGTGTAGAACCCACCGATCAAAGTCGCGTCGAAGCCGGCCAGGTCGCTCGGCTGCCCGGTGTTCATCCCCTGGAACTCCGGCATGTTCTGCACGTCGGAGGGCGCGTACTCCATGATCTTGGCCTGGTCGACCTCGCCGGTCAGCTTCGACATCGTCGCGATGAGGGTCGGCGGGTCGGCGGCGGCCGCCGGGTCTGCGGTGAACACCATGGCGCGGTAGGCCCCGGGTGGGCTCTGATCGCCCATGTCCTCCCAGCCCTGCGCGATGGGCAGCGTCACCGCCGGCGCATCCGGGTCGTCGGGCAGGACCGGAGTCTGGACGATGTCGTTCTGGGCGACGTACTCGTCGATCGTCATCTTCGGGCCGGCTTCGGGGCCCGAGGCCTGGGCCGACGTGGTCGGCGCTGCGCTGGTGGTTTCGGTGCTCTGCTCGGTGGTGGCCGAGCCCTCGGTCGCGGTGTCCGACCCGCAGGCGGACAACCCGACCGCGAGGGCGACGGCAGCGGCGGCGACGACGCCGGCGCGCATGGGGGTGCTCATGTCAGCGCAGCATAGCCGCAGCGCCGACGTCGGTGTTGCAGCCGGCCGCACAGAGTTCGCCGTGGTATCAACGGCCTGTGAGGCTGCGCCCGTTGGCTGCGCTGGTTGCACTCGGGATGGTGTGCGCCGGATGTGCCGGGGCGCCCGAGTCCGCGCCCCCGGCGGGCACGACGGCGCCGGACCTCACCGTCGAACCTGCTCGTATCGACCGCGCCCGCCACGCGCTCCCACCGGGCTATGAGGTCGCCCCCTACACCGGCGCGCCGACACCGTTGGCGGTGTGGGGGTTGGCCGGTCCGGTCGAGGCGCAGCCCGCGCAGTGCGTCGAGCTGGCGGCCCCGCCGGTGCGTCCCGACTCGGCGCAGGGCTGGTCGGCTTCGGGACCCGGCGGCATCATCTACGCCATCGTCGCCGCTGCCGCGCCAGGTCCGCCCGTCACCGACGCGCCCGGTCCGCCCGTCACCGACGCCCCCGGCCCGCCCGTCGAGGCGGTGGCCTGCCAGTCGTGGACGGCGACAGCGGGGCACACCAGCGCAACGGTGCGCGAGCTACCGGCCCCGGCCCTCGAGGCGGCTCACACCGTCGGGATGGCCACCGCAGCGACCACCGTCGTCGAGGGTGGAACCGAGACCCGCGCGGACGCCGACACCTTCGTCGCCCACCTCGGACACTTCGTCTGCTTCGTCGCGCTGGTCACCGATCCCGGCTCGGCGTACCCGCGCCTGGACGCGGCGTTCGCGGCCGACCTGCTGGTGGAAACCGTGTCGGCGCTGCGCAGTTGAGCAGGTCCGCGCGGGTACATTTGGCGGCGATGTCGAACCCCAAGCTGACCGTGCCGGCCCTGAGCGCGTGCGCGGTGCTGCTGGCCTCCTGCGCGACAAGCCAATCCGATCTGGCTGACGCCGACATCGCCAACATCGCGGGCATCGAGGACTCGTTCGGCCCGCCGTTCACGGTCAGCACCGTCGGCCCGGCGGCCATCGATCCGCGGCTGCTGGGTCCGCAGACGCTGCCCGAGGGGCTCACGTTCGACCCGGCCGACTGCGGCAAGCTCGCCAACGAGCGGACCCTGCCGCCCGACGTGCAGGGCAACATGGCCGCCACCACCGCCGAAGGCGACGGAGTCCGCTACATCGTGATGGCCGTGGAGACCTCGGAGCCGGTGCCGGTCAACCGCCCGAGCGACCAATGCCAGAAGGTCACCTTCACCGGGCCGGGCATCCGCGGACTGGTCGAGGTGATCGAGGCCCCGCAGATCGAGGACACCGAAACCGTCGGGACCCACCGCGTGCTGCAGACCACCACACAGGCCGGATCGCGTACCGGTGAGCTGTACAACTACGTGGCGAACTTCGGGCCCTTCATCGTCATCGTCACCGCCAATCCGCTGGTCGTGCCGGACCAGCCGGTCGCCCGGGTCGACACCGGGCGGGCCCGCGACCTGGTGACGCGCGCGGTGGAGCTGGTCCAGGGCTAACGCACGTTGTGCGGCCGGAACTGGATGCTGATGCGGGGTCCGGTGGGCCGGGCCGTCTTGGGAATGCAGTGCTCCCAGGTGCGTTGACAGGATCCACCCATCACCAGCAGGTCGCCGTGGCCGTGCCGCAACCGTAGCGCCGGCCCGCCGCCGCGCGGTCGCAGCGCGAACACTCGTGTCGCGCCGAGGCCGACGATGGCCACCATGGTGTCCTCGGTGCTGCTGCGTCCGATCGTGTCACCGTGCCAGGCCACGCTGTCCTCACCGTCGCGGTACAGGCACAGCCCCGCGGTGACGAACGGCTCGCCGAGCTCACCGGCGTAGGCGTCGTTGAGCCGCCGCCGCAGCTGCTTGAGCCGGGGGTGTGGGGGCGGGTCCGCCGCGTCATTGCGAAAATCCACGAAGCTGACCAGCCGGGGCACGTCGAGCACCCGGTCGTACATCTGCCGGCGCTCGGCGCGCCAGGGCACGGTGTCGCGCAGCTCGTCGAACAGGGCTCCATCGACAGCGTCGCTCGCGCCGTCCTGCGCGAGCCAACCCGACCGGACCTACCAGCCAGGCGCCGTGGCCGAGCTCGCGACGCTCGGAGTGGTCGAACAGTGAGCTTTGCAGGGCCTGCTGCATGCCCGGCAGTCTATCGCACAGGCGTTCGATATCTCAGAGGCGGACGGCGCCGGGGCCCTCCTCGGCGAGCGCGTCCCCCGGGTTGGCCAGCGCGCAGACCTTCAGGCTCAGGCAACCACATCCGATGCACCCGGTCAGGTTGTCGCGCAACCGCTGCAGATGGACGATGCGCTCATCGAGGTCGGCCCGCCACGCCGCCGACAGCCGCGCCCAGTCCTTGCTGGTGGGGGTCCGGTCGGCGGGCAGCGTGGCCATCGCTTCCCGGATGCGGGCCAGCGGGATACCCAACCGCTGCGACATCCGGATGAACGCCACCCGGCGCAGCATGTCGCGGCTGTAGCGGCGTTGGTTGCCGCTGGTGCGCCTGCTGGTGATCAGGCCCTCCCGCTCGTAGAAGTGCAGCGCCGACACCGCGACCCCGCTGCGCAGTGCCATCTCGCCCGGTGTGAGTTCCTGGGCCCGGTCCATGACCTGAACCATAGTTGAGGTGGCGGTTTGGGGTTACTGTGCTAGCTGTGACAGGCGCTGCGCTGGGGTGTGATTCGGAGGTCGGCACGCTGCGGGTGGTGATCCTGCACCGGCCCGGCCCGGAGCTGCAGCGGCTGACGCCGCGCAACAACGACACCCTGTTGTTCGACGGGCTGCCGTGGGTGGCCAAGGCGCAGGAGGAACACGACGCGTTCGCCGAACTGCTGCGTTCGCGCGGGGTCGAGGTGCTGCTGCTCGGCGAGCTGCTGACCGAGGCGCTGGCCCACAGCGGCGCGGCCCGCATGCACGGCATCTCCGCGGCGGTGAATTCGCGGCGTCTCGGCGTGCCGCTGGCCCAGGAGCTGGCCGCGTATCTGCGGACCCTCGACGCTCCGTCGCTGGCACACGTGCTGACCGGCGGGATGACGTTCGACGAGTTGCCGTTCGGGGAGGGGGAGCTGTCTCTGGTGCGCCGGATGCATCACGGCGGCGATTTCGTCGTCGACCCGTTGCCGAACCTGCTGTTCGCCAGGGACTCGTCGGTCTGGATCGGGCCGCGGGTGGCGATCACGTCGCTGGCGTTGCCCGCGCGGGCCCGGGAGACGTCGCTGACGGACCTGATCTACGCGCACCATCCGCGCTTCCTGGGTACCAGGCGGGCCTACGAATCGCGCTCGGCCCCGGTGGAGGGCGGTGACGTGCTGCTGCTCGGGCCCGGCGTCCTCGCGGTCGGGGTGGGGGAGCGCACGACACCGGCCGGGGCAGAGGCGTTGGCCCGCAGCCTGTTCGACGACGGCCTCGCCCACACCGTGCTGGCGGTGCCGATCGCGCAGGAACGCGCGCAGATGCATCTGGACACGGTGTGCACCATGGTCGACACGGACGCGGTGGTGATGTACCCGAACATCGTGGACACGTTGACCGCGTTCACCATTCGGCGCACCGGCTCGGGAGTGAAGATCGACAACGCCGCACCGTTCGTCGACGCCGCCGCCGATGCGATGGGCATCGGCAAGCTGCGTGTCATCGACACCGGCCTCGACCCGGTGACCGCCGAGCGCGAGCAGTGGGACGACGGCAACAACACGCTGGCGCTCGCGCCCGGTGTGGTGGTGGCCTACGAGCGCAACACCGAAACCAATGCCCGGCTGGCCGACTCGGGCATCGAGGTACTGCCGATCGCGGCCTCCGAACTCGGCACCGGCCGCGGCGGGCCACGCTGCATGTCGTGCCCGGCCGCCCGCGACCCGCTCTAGGTTGGGGGTGTCCGCGAACGTGCATTCCCGGTAGCACCCGCGGCCCGGCGGCTACCGGGAATGCACGTTCGCGGCATCCCGCGAGAAAGCTAGCGCCAGGACGGCAGCCAGATCTGCATGTTCCACGTGTGCTGCGAGATCGGCAGCCCCGTCAGGATCGGATACAGCCACGCGAAGTTCGTGATCACCAGCGCCACATAACAACACAGCACCAGCAGACCCAGCGTCCGTCGCTCGGCGTTCTGGCCCGGCTTGTGGAGGATGTCGCCGAGGATCAGCGCGATGATCATCACCAGGAACGGCGCCATCGTCGCGGCGTAGAAGAAGTACATCTGCCGGTCGATGTCGGCGAACCAGGGCAGGAACCCGGCGCTGTAGCCCACCAGCAGCACCGCATAGCGCCAGTCCCGTTTCACGAACGCCCGCCACAGCGCCCACCCCAGCACCGGCACCGCCAGGAACCACATCGCCGGGGTGCCGACAAGCATGACGGCCTTCACGCAGGACTGCGCCCCGCACCCGGACACGTTCTCGGAGTCGATCGCGTACAACACCGGCCGCAGCGACATCGGCCATGTCCACGGCTTGGACTCCCACGGGTGGTGGTTGCCGTCGGCGTTGGTCAGCCCGGAATGGAACCGGTACGCGCCGTAGGTGTAGTGCCACAGCGAGCGCACCGCGTCAGGGATCGGCAGCACGCTGTCCGGCCCGATCGAGCGGCCCACCTCGTAGCGGTCGATCGCGGTCTCGGAGGCGAACCACGGCGCGTAGGAGGCCAGATACACCCCGAACGGGATCAGCACCAGGGCGTACAGCGCCGGTCCGACATCGCGGCGGAACGTCCCCAGCCACGGCCGCGGCACCCGGTACTGCTTGCGGGCGGCGACGTCGAAGGCCACCGTCATCACGCCGAAGAACATCACGAAATACAGACCCGACCACTTGGTGGCACACGCCAGACCCAGCAGCACGCCTGCGCCGAAACGCCACCACCGCACGCCCAGCCGTGGCCCCCACACGGTTTCGCCGATGCGGCCTTCGAGCAGCGCCTTGTGCATGCGTGCGCGGATCTGGTCGCGGTCGACGATCAGGCAGCCGAACGCCGCGACCACGAACACCGTCAGGAAACCGTCCAGCAGCGCGGTGCGGGCGGTCACGAAGCTGACGCCGTCGGCGATCAGCAGCAGCCCCGCCACACCACCGATCAGCGTGGACCGGCTGATGCGCCGAGCGATGCGCACGACCAGCAACACCAGCACGACACCGCATACCGCGCCGGAGAACCGCCACCCCAGCCCGTTGTAACCGAAGATGGCCTCCCCGACCGCGATCAGCTGCTTGCCGACCGGCGGATGCACCACCAGGCCGTAGCCGGGGTTGTCCTCCACGCCGTGGTTGCCCAGCATCTGCCACGCCTGCGGGGCGTAGTGCTTCTCGTCGAAGATCGGGGTGCCCGCATCCGTGGGCGACCCGAGGTTGAGGAATCGGGTGATCGCGGCCAGCGCGGTGATCACCGCGGTCATGGCCCAGCCCTGCATCCGGTCCAGCGGTCCGAAGTCGGCCACCGGCGTCACCGGCCCCGGGCTGATCACCGGAGCCGCGGGCGGGCTGGCCACGCGTTCTGCGGCCGGGGCGGCGGTCACGACAGCGATCGTAGGCTGTCTGGCATGACTGCCGGTCGACTGCTCATCGGCGCCACGCCGCTCGGACAGCCGTCGGACGCCTCGACGCGGCTGGTCCGTGCGTTGGGCAGCGCCGACGTGATCGCTGCCGAGGACACCCGCCGCGTGCGGGTGCTGGCCCAGGCGTTGGAGGTCCGGCTCGCCGGCCGGGTGGTCAGCGTCTTCGATCAGAACGAGGCGTCGCGGGTGCCTGCGCTGCTCGACGACATCCGCGCCGGAGCGACGGTGCTGCTGGTCAGTGACGCCGGCATGCCGATGATCAGCGACCCGGGCTACCGGCTGGTGACGGCCTGTGTCGAGGCGCAGCTGCCGGTGCAGTGCCTGCCGGGACCGTCGGCGGTGACGACGGCGCTGGCGGTCGCCGGGCTGCCGGCCGACCGGTTCTGTTTCGAGGGGTTCGCCCCGCGCAAGCAGTCCGCCCGCAAGACGTGGCTGGCCGGGTTGGCCGCCGAGCAGCGGACCTGCGTGTTCTTCGAGTCACCCCGGCGGCTGGGCGACTGCCTGCGCGACGCCGTCGATGTTCTCGGGCCGGACCGCCGCGCCGCGGTGTGCCGCGAGCTGACCAAGACCCACGAGGAGGTGGTCCGCGGCACGCTCGCCGAACTCGCCGACTGGGCGGCCGACGGGGTGCTGGGCGAGATCAGCGTCGTGCTGGCCGGGGTGATTCCGTCGGCGGACCCCGAGTCGCTGGTCGAGGAGGTCAACCGGCTGGTGGGTGCCGGCATGCGCGTCAAGGACGCCTGCGCGCAGGTCGTCGAGGCCACCGCGGGTGCCCCGTCCAAGCGCGAGCTCTACGACGCCGTCCTGCGCTCGCGCGGCTGACCCTCGCCGAGTATCGGGGCCGCCTTGTGCAGACACTCCTCCCACTCCCGGCCGGGGTCCGAGTCGGCGGTGATGCCGCCTCCGACACCCAGCACCGCCGCGCCGTCCGCGGCGATCTCGACCGTGCGGATCGCGACGTTGAGTTCACACCCCGCCACCGGTGAGGCCAGGCCGACCGTGCCGCAGTACACGCCACGGCGGCCGGGTTCCCAGCCGCGCAGCAGCTCGCGGGCGCGGTCTTTAGGCGTGCCGGTCACCGACGCCGGCGGGAACGTCGCCGCCAGCACCTCGGCCATCGACACGTCGACGGGCACCTGCGCGGCCACCGTGGACACCAGATGCCACACCCCGGGCGCCGGGCGCACGGCGAGCAGTTCGGGCACGGTCACCGAGCCGGTCCGCGCGACGCGGCCCAGATCGTTGCGCACCAGGTCGACGATCATGATGTTCTCGGCGACGTCCTTGACCGAGGCCCGCAGCTGGGCCGGGTCCGCGTCGGCGGGCAGTGTGCCCTTGATCGGACTCGACCGGGTGGTTTCGCCGCAGCGGCTGAGGAACAGCTCCGGGGACAACGACGCCACCGCACCCCAGTCACCGGCCAGGTAGGCCGCGCGGGCGGGCGAGGTGCGTGTCACCGCGTCGACGAAGAACTCGGCGGCCTCGCCGTGCAGCGTGCCGCTGAACTGGGTGCACACGCACGCCTGATAGACCTCGCCGGCCGCGATGGCCTCCAGGCACTCCCGCACGCCGTGCTGGTGCGCGGCGCGGTCGGCGCCGGCCCAGGTGATCGAGGCGTCACGGCGCCCGGTCGGCGCATGCAAAGCGTCGTCCACCCATCCCGGACACCCTGTCCCGGTGAGGCTTTCGTGCCACCACGCGCCGTCGGCGTCGCAGCGCAGCACCGTGTCCGACCAACCGCCGGCGGCTTCCGGGATGCGCGGCCCGCGGCCGTCGGCACCGCCGTCGGGGTAGGACAGGTAGCCGAACCAGCCGCCGCCGACCGGTCCGTCGTCGCGACCGCCCGGCGGCGCGGCGAAGACGTCGGCCGGTGTCACCGCAATTGCGCTCAGGCTCGGCGCGATCACCGCGCGGGAGCCGAACCACTCGCCGATCAGCGCCGCCGGCGGCGGTAGACCGAGCCGGCGGGTCGCGGTGGCCAGTGCACGCAGCACCGACGGGCCGTCGCCCAGGTCGCCGAGCCGCTCGATACGCACCGGTCAAGCCTGACAGACGTCAGCCGTGAGAGACACCGCCGGCGTGCGGGTCATCGGCCGATCTGACGAGGCACCATCACCGAGGCCAGCTTCTCCGGATTGCGCATCGCGTAGAAGTTCGTGATCCGGCCGTCGGCGACCTCGAAGGTCACCACCCCTTCAAGGTGCTCGCCGAGGTACAGCACCATCGCCGGGGCGCTGTTGTAGAAGGCGGGCTCGACGCGGCCCTCCGTGCCGGCCATCCGGGCGAAGCCCAGCACCAGCCGCGCCACTCGGTCGGCGCCCAGCACCGGCCGCCGGGCCGCGCTGACCTTGCCGTCGCTGTCGGCGGTCCACGCCACGTCGGGGGCCAGCATGGCCATCAGTCCGTCGAGGTCGCCGGTGGCCGCCGCGGTGAAGAACCGCGACGTGATCTCGGCGGAGACCTGCGGGTCGACGGGCTCGAACCGCTTGCGCCGGGACTGGACGTGTTCGCGGGCGCGGTGCGCCATCTGCCGCACCGCGGCCGCCGACCGCCCCACGGCCGCGGCGATCTCGTCGTGGCTGAAGCCGAACACCTCGCGCAGCACGAACACCGCGCGTTCGTCCGGGCTGAGCGTCTCGAGCACCACCAGCATCGCCATCGACACCGACTCGGCCAGCACCACGTCCGCCGACGCGTCCGGCCCGGTCAGCAGCGGCTCAGGCAACCACGGGCCGATGTACTGCTCGCGGCGCCGGGACTGGGCGCGCAGCGCGTTGAGGGCCTGCCGGGTGACCAGCTGAGCCAGGTAGGCCTTGCTGTCTCGCACCGTGCTCAGGTCGACCTCGGCCCAGCGCAGGTAGCTCTCCTGCAGCACGTCGTCGGATTCGGTGGCGCTGCCGAGGATCTCGTAGGCGATCGTGAACAGCAGCGGCCGCAGAGAGGTGAACCGCTCGGCGTGCCCGTCGGTCACGATGCCGCCGCGACGTCAGCGGGTTCGATGCTGCGTGCGGGCCCTTTGAGCGTCTTGTACGACCCCGGTCTCGCGGCTTCGCCGGCCAGCCACTTCACCGTGTAGCGACACACCTGCTCCTTGACCCACGCGCCGGTGCGTCCGCCGAGGTACACGTTGATCGGGGTGTCGTCGGGGCGTTGCAGCTGCACGGTGCCGGCCCGCCGGCCCAAGCTGATGCACTGTCCGGTCATCGGCACCGTGGCATCGGCGGGAACGTCGCCGGCGATGCGGGCCAGCACCGTCGCGGCCGCCTGCGCGCCCAGCGGCAGGCCGGCCTGGCAGCTCATCCGGAAGGGCTGTCCCGATGGCGCCGAGGCGTCGCCGGCGGCGACGATGCGCTCGTCATCCACGCTGGTCAGCGTTTCGTCGGTGACGAGACGCCCGATGCCGTCGGTGGTCAGTCCGCTGGCCGCGGCCAGGGCCGGAACCCCGAACCCGGCGGTCCACACCGTCGCCTCACCGGCCACGGTGCGGCCGTCGTCGAGCACGACGTGGCCGGGGCCGACCGCGGCGACGGTGGCACGCTCGATCAGCGTGACACCCAGCTTGCGCAGCCGTTTGGTCACCGAACGGCGGGCCGGCGTGCTCAGCGACGGCGCGATGACGCTGCTGACCAGCGTCACG
Source organism: Mycolicibacterium poriferae (assembly GCF_010728325.1). Next base: position 5,172,432 of record NZ_AP022570.1, on the reverse strand, counting down.
GCACGGCCCGCCTCGGCGAACTCCGCGGCGGCCTCGATGCCGGTCAATCCGGCCCCGACCACGACGATCGGCGCCTGCAGGGGGAGGTCGGCCAGCCGGGCGCGCAGCCGCTGGGCCTGCTCCCACTCGCTGATCGGGTAGGCGAACTCGGCGGCGCCCGGTACCCCGGCCGGAGTCACGGAGGTGCTGCCGACGGCGTAGATCAGGTAGTCGTAGTCCAGCACCGATCCGGAGGCCAGCCGCACCCGCCGGGCCGCCACGTCGATGTGCTCGGCGCTGTCGACGACGACGTGCACGCCCGGGTTGAGCACGGTCGTGAAGGTCTGGGTCGCCGGGTCGTCGGCGACGACCATCTGGTGCAGGCGGATGCGTTCGACGAAGTGCGGCCGCGGGTTGACCAGCGTGACGGCCACGTCGTCACGGGTCTCGAGTCGGTTTGCGGCCATCACTCCGGCGTATCCGCCGCCGAGCACGACGACGTGGATCTGGTTCGTGGGCATGCCTACTCCTCGGGTCGGCCGGCTCCCTGTCGAGCCGGGCTGACCTTGAGACACCGGTGACGACCGAAGTGTGACACGGTGTGACCTAGCGCACACAGGTAGCGGGTGTGACCCAGCGCACATATATAGAGGAAAGAACTCAGTCCGCCTGGTAGCGGGGGAACACCCCCGTGGGTGCGGGCAGCGCGGTGCCCGGCGCCAACCGCGTCGCGATCGCGGAGAACATCCGTTGGTCCTCGGTTTGCCCCAGCAGGGTCAACAGCGTGGCCATCGACGCCGGCATGACCGGCTGACTGAGCAGCGCGGCGATGCGCACGACCTCCAGCGTCGTGTACAGCACAGTGGCGAACCGGTCGGGGTCGGTCTTGCGCAGCACCCAGGGTTCCTGCGCGGAGAAGTACCGGTTGGCGGCGCCCAGCACCGACCAGATCGCCTCGAGCGCCAGGTGCATCGCGGTCGCGTCGTAATGGCCGCGCACCTTGTCCAGCAGCTCGTCCGCGAGCGTCAGTAGCTCGCGGTCGGCGGCGCTGAAGTCCCCGGGTTGCGGGACGGTCGCCTCGAGGTTCTTGGCGACCATCGACAACGAGCGCTGCGCGAGGTTGCCGAACTCGTTGGCCAGGTCGGCGTTGATGCGGGCGACGATCCCTTCGGCGCTGTAGCTGCCGTCCTGGCCGAACGGGATCTCACGCAGCAGGAAGAAGCGCACCGGGTCGACACCGAACTCGTCGACGAGTGCCAGCGGATCGATGACGTTGCCCACGGACTTGCTCATCTTTTCGCCCTTGACGTTGATGAACCCGTGGGCGAAGACCCGCTTGGGCAGCTCGATGCCGGCCGACATCAGGAACGCCGGCCAGTACACCGTGTGGAACCGGATGATGTCCTTGCCGATCATGTGCAGGTCGGCCGGCCAGTAGCGGGTGAACATCGCCGATTCGGTGTCGGGAAAGCCCACCCCGGTCAAGTAGTTGGTCAGGGCGTCGACCCACACGTACATGACGTGGTCGGGGTGATCGGGGACGGGCACCCCCCAGTCGAACGTGGTTCGCGAGATCGACAGATCGCGCAGCCCACCGGAGACGAAGCTGACCACCTCGTTGCGCCGCACCTCAGGTGCGATGAAGTCCGGATGGGTGCGGTAGTGCTCGAGCAGCTTGTCGCCGTAGGCCGACAGCCGGAAGAAGTAGGTCTGCTCCTCGGTCCAGGTCACCGGCGTGCTGGTCTCGATCGCGACCCGCACGCCGTCGCGTTCCTCGATCTCGTCCTCGGCGAAGAACCGCTCGTCGCGCACCGAGTACCAGCCGGCGTAGGTGCCCAGGTAGATGTCGCCGGCGTCGTTCATCCGCCGCCAGATCTCCTCGGAGGCGCGGAAATGGTCAGCGTCGCTGGTGCGGATGAACCGGTCGAACGAGACGTCGAGGCGCTCCTGCATGCGCTGGAACATCTCGGAGTTGGTGCGGGCCAGCTCGGCGGTCGGCACACCGAGCTTGGCGGCGGTCTCGGACATCTTCTGGCCGTGGACGTCGGTGCCGGTCAGGAACCGTACGTCGAAGCCGTCGAGTCGCTTGAACCGGGCGATGGCGTCGGTGGCGACCTTCTCGTAGGCGTGGCCGATGTGCGGCGCACCGTTGGGGTAGTCGATCGCCGTGGTGACGTAGTAGGGCTGGCTCATGTCAGGGTCAACCCTAAAGTAGGCGGATGTGAGGTCCCAGAAAGAGCGGCGTGAGCCGCCTCCCATCCCGGAGCCCGTCGGTCGGCTGATCGACGCGCACACCCATCTCGACGCGTGCGGCGCCGTCGACGCCGACGACGTCCGGGTGATCCTCGATCGGGCCGGTCAGGCCGGGGTGGCGGCCGTCGTGACGATCGCCGACGACCTGGACGCCGCCCGGTGGGCGGCGCAGGCGGCCGACTGGGATCCTCGGGTCTACGCCGCGGTGGCGTTGCATCCGACCCGGGCGGACGCGCTGACCGACGCCGCGAAAGCCGAGCTCGAGCAACTGGCGGGCCGGGACCGGGTGGTCGCCGTCGGCGAGACGGGTCTGGACCTGTACTGGCCGGGCCGGCTGCAGGGGTGTGCCGAACCGGCGCAGCAGCGCGAGGCGTTCGCCTGGCACATCGACCTGGCCAAGCGGACGGGCAAGCCGCTGATGATCCACAACCGCGACGCCGACGCCGAGGTACTCGACGTGCTGCGCGCCGAGGGCGCCCCCGAGACCGTGATCTTCCACTGTTTTTCGTCGGGGCCGGAGATGGCGCGCACGTGCGTCGATGCCGGCTGGATCCTCAGCCTGTCGGGCACGGTGAGCTTCCGAAATGCCCGTGAGCTGCGCGAAGCCGCTCCGCTGATCCCGGGCGGGCAGATGCTGGTGGAGACCGATGCGCCGTTTCTGACCCCGCACCCGTATCGAGGCGCGCCGAACGAGTCCTACTGCCTGCCCTACACTGTGCGAGCGTTGGCCGAACTCGTCGGCCGGCCCGCGGAGGACCTCGCCGATGAGAGCTCCGCGACGGCGAATCGGGTGTACGGCTGGGAAAGTTGCCGCTCGTAGGCCTTTTCGTTACCGTTCTGTGATCGAACATGAGCCGGATTACGGACCGCTCATGGTGCTTAAGTCGGGGTCTTACGACGTGAATTCAGTGAACAAACTCCATCAATCGCGCTCGCGCATGCTGCGGGTGCTGGTCGCCGCGACGCTGTTGGCGCTGGTCTTTGCCGGTGGCACCGCCGTCGCCGCGCACAAGACCGTGACGCTGAGCGTCGACGGCGCCTCGATGACGGTGCCGACGATGAAGTCCCGAGTGATCGACGTCGTCAAGGAGAACGGGTTCGACGTCGGCGAGCGCGACGACCTCTACCCCGCCGCGGACAGCCCCGTGCACCAGTCCGACACCATCGTCCTGCGCCGCAGCCGGCCGTTGGAGATCTCCACCGACGGCGGCGGCACCGAACAGGTGTGGACCACCGCGGCCACCGTCGACGAGGCGCTGGCGCAGCTGCGGATGACCGACAAGGCGCCGCTGGCCGCCTCGCGCGGCTCCCGCGTCCCGCTGGGCGGAATGGCGTTGCCCGTGGTCAGCCCCAAAACGGTGCGACTCGACGACGGCGGCGCGGTACGCACCGTGCATCTGGCCGCCCCCAACGTCGCGGCTCTGCTCGAGGCGGCGGGTGCACCGCTGCAGCAAAGCGACATCGTCGTGCCTGCCCCGTCGGCGCGCGTCGTCGACGGCATGGAGATCACCGTGACCCGGATGCGCATCGAGAAGGTCACCGAGCGTCTGCCGCTGACGCCGAACAACCAGCGCATCGAGGACGTGACGCTGAACATGAGCCGTCAGATCGTCGAAGACCCCGGGATGCCGGGCGTCCAGGACGTCACCTTCGCGGTCTCCACGGTCAACGGCGTCGAGACCGGAAGGTTGCCAGTAGCCAATGTCGTCGTGAATCCTGCGCGCGACGGTGTGCTGCGCGTCGGTGCGAAACCGGGCACCGAAGTGCCCGCGGTGTCCAATGGAGCGACGTGGGATGCCCTTGCTCGTTGCGAAGCCGGAGGTAATTGGGCGATCAACACAGGCAACGGATATTTCGGTGGCGTTCAATTTGATCAAAACACCTGGGAGCGCAACGGTGGTCTGAGGTATGCTCAGCGAGCGGATCTGGCAACGAGAGAAGAGCAGATCGCGATAGCTGAAGTAACTCGGGCGCGCCAAGGTTGGGGAGCGTGGCCGACCTGTAGCGGGAGGATCGGTGCGCGATGACAATTCGGCTCCTCGGGCGAACCGAGATTCGACACCTGGCTAAGTCGATCGACTTCCGGCCACGCAAGTCGTTCGGCCAGAACTTCGTCCACGACGCCAACACGGTGCGGCGCATCGTGTCCGCGTCCGGCGTCAACAGGTCTGATCACGTACTCGAGGTGGGTCCCGGCCTGGGGTCGCTGACCCTGGCGCTGCTGGACCGCGGAGCCCGGGTGACCGCCGTCGAGATCGACCCGGTGCTGGCGCGCCAGCTGCCCACCACGATCGCCGACCACTCGCACAGCGAGGCGAACCGCTTCAAGGTCATCAACCAGGACATCTTGACCTTTGAGCAATCCGAGATGCCAGACCCGCCGACTGCAGTTGTGGCAAATCTGCCCTACAACGTCGCCGTCCCCGCGCTGCTGCATCTGCTCGCCGAGTTCCCCAGCATCCGCACTGTCATGGTCATGGTGCAGGCCGAGGTCGCCGAGCGGCTTGCTGCCGAGCCGGGCGGCAAAGACTACGGCGTGCCGAGCGCCAAGATGCGGTTCTTCGGGAACGTGCGTCGCTACGGCAGCGTCTCGCCGACCGTCTTCTGGCCGATCCCACGGGTGTACTCCGGGCTGGTGCGCATCGACCGCTACGAGACGTCCAAGTGGCCGACCGATCCCGAGTTCCGCCAGCAGGTCTTCGACCTCATCGACATCGCGTTCGCGCAGCGGCGCAAGACCTCGCGCAACGCGTTCGCCGAGTGGGCGGGCTCCGGCAACGAGTCGGCCAGCCGGCTGCTCGCCGCCAGCATCGACCCGTCGCGCCGTGGGGAGACGCTCGCGATCGACGACTTCGTGCGGCTGCTGCAGCGCTCCTCGGACTGGCACATCGTGCCCAAGCCCGAGGCCGTCAGGGAAGTCGTCGAGGGCGAAGAGACCCACGTCCGCTGAACCGGACCGGAGTTCACGCGTAGCAGTTCGCGCGTTACTGTCGATCGGTGTCCGCGCATGACGGCAATACGGCGCCGGAGTGGGTTCCCACCGGTTCGGTGACCGTTCGGGTCCCCGGCAAGGTCAACCTCTATCTCGATGTGGGTGATTGCCGTCCGGACGGCTACCACGAACTCACGACGGTGTTCCACGCGGTGTCACTGCTCGACGAGGTCACGGTGACCACGGCGGACGTGTTGTCCCTGGAGTTGACCGGGGAGGGCGCCGACTCGCTGCCCACCGACGAGCGCAACCTGGCGTGGCGGGCGGCCGAGTTGATGGCCGAGCACGTGGGCCGCGCACCCGACGTCTCGATCTCGATCGAGAAGACCATCCCGGTCGCCGGCGGGATGGCGGGCGGCAGTGCCGATGCGGCGGCCGTGCTGGTCGCGATGAACGAGCTGTGGGAGCTCGGCGTGCCCCGCCGGGACCTGCACGCCCTGGCCGCCCAACTGGGCAGTGACGTCCCGTTCGCGTTGCACGGCGGTACCGCGCTGGGCACCGGCCGTGGTGAGGAACTCGCCACGGTGCTGACCCGCCACTCGTTCCACTGGGTGCTCGCGTTCTCGCCGGAAGGCCTGTCGACCCCGGCGGTGTTCGCCGAGATCGACCGGCTGCGCGCCGAGGGGGGCCGCACGCTGCCGCCTCGGTTGGAGAGTCCGGAGCCGCTGCTGGCGGCGCTGTCCTCGGGTGACCCCGCCGAGCTCGCCCCGCTGCTGGGCAACGACCTGCAGCCGGCAGCGCTGAGCCTCGATGCCTCGCTGCGCCGCACCCTGCGCGCCGGTCTCGACGCGGGCGCGCTGGCCGGAGTGGTGTCCGGATCCGGTCCGACGTGTGCGTTCCTGTGCGCATCGGCCGGGGCGGCGGTCGACGTCGGCACCGAGCTGGCCGGCGCCGGGGTGTGCCGCACGGTCCGGGTGGCCAGCGGTCCGGTGCACGGTGCCCGCGTCGTGCCGACGCCGTCGCCGGCGAGCTGAGGCGCAGCCCGGTGTGACTCATGCCTCAAAAGCCGCGATCGTTTGGCAGTTACTTAAGAGTTGCTTAAGATGATCGGCGGTGAGAGCTAGCGGTCGAGTAGTGGACGCAACGAGCTTGCCCACCGGGAAAACTCTCGGTGGGTGCTTGGGTGAATCTGATCGCGGCTTCGGGACATCACCGATTCGAGACACAACCGCTGCCCAACTGTGTGCGCGCCTCCGTGAAAACGCCTCCCAACAGGCGGAACATGGACAAAGCGCGTTTTCGACGGGGCAGATGTCGGCGAGGAGGTCGTCGTGAGCAGATTCACCGAGAAGATGTACCGCAATGCCCGCACCAGCAACCGCGGAATGGTGACCGGCGAGCCGTACGAACCGGTTCGGCACACCTGGAGTGAGGTGCACGAGCGAGCGCGGCGCATCGCCGGCGGTCTCGCCGCGGCCGGCGTCGGGCTCGGCGACGCAGTCGGCGTTCTCGCGGGTTTCCCGGTCGAGATCGCTCCGACCGCACAGGGGCTGTGGATGCGCGGCGCCAGCCTGACCATGCTGCACCAGCCGACCCCGCGCACCGACCTGGCGGTGTGGGCCGAGGACACGATGACCGTCATCGGGATGATCGAGGCGAAGGCTGTCATCGTCTCCGAACCGTTCCTGGTGGCGGTGCCTGTGCTCGAGGAAAAGGGCATCACGGTCCTCAAGGTCGACGACCTGCTGGCCGCCGATCCGGTCGACCCCCTGGAGGTGGGGGAGGACGAGCTGGCGCTGATGCAGCTGACGTCGGGCTCGACCGGCTCGCCGAAGGCCGTCCAGATCACCCACCGCAACATCTACTCCAACGCCGAGGCCATGTTCATCGGCGCGCAGTACGACGTCGACAAGGACGTCATGGTCAGCTGGCTGCCCTGCTTCCACGACATGGGCATGGTCGGCTTCCTGACCATCCCGATGTACTTCGGCGCCGAGCTGGTCAAGGTCACGCCGATGGACTTCATGCGGGACACCCTGCTGTGGGCCAAGCTGATCGACAAGTACAAGGGCACGATGACCGCGGCGCCGAACTTCGCCTACGCGCTGTTCGCCAAGCGGTTGCGCCGCCAGGCCAAGCCCGGTGAGTTCGACCTGTCGACGCTGCGCTTCGCGCTGTCCGGCGCCGAGCCGGTCGAGCCCGCCGACGTCGAGGACCTGCTGGACGCCGGTAAGCCGTTCGGGCTGGACCCGGGCGCGATCCTGCCCGCCTACGGCATGGCCGAGACCACGCTGGCGGTGTCGTTCTCGCCGTGCGGCCGGGGTCTGACCGTGGACGAGGTCGATGCCGACCTGCTGGCCGCGCTGCGCCGAGCGGTGCCGGCGACCAAGGGGCACACCAAGCGCCTCGCCGAGCTCGGACCGCTGCTCACCGACCTCGAGGCCCGCGTCATCGACGACCACGGTGAGGTCATGCCGGCCCGCGGTGTCGGGGTGATCGAGTTGCGCGGCGAGTGCGTCACGCCCGGCTACATGACCATGGGCGGGTTCATCCCCGCGCAGGACGAGCACGGCTGGTACGACACCGGCGACCTCGGCTACATGACCGAGGAGGGCAACGTGGTGGTCTGCGGTCGCGTCAAGGACGTGATCATCATGGCCGGCCGCAACATCTATCCGACCGACATCGAGCGCGCCGCCGGCCGGGTGGACGGGGTGCGTCCGGGGTGCGCGGTGGCGGTGCGTCTGGACGCCGGCCATTCCCGTGAGACCTTCGCCGTCGCGGTCGAGTCCAACGCCTGGCAGGACCCGGTCGAGGTGCGCCGGATCGAGCACCAGGTGGCTCACGAGGTCGTCGCCGAGGTGGACGTGCGTCCCCGCAACGTCGTGGTGCTCGGACCGGGCAGCATCCCGAAGACCTCCTCGGGCAAGCTGCGCCGCTCCACCTCGGTCTCCCTGGTCACCTAGTTTCCGCGAGCGCGCGTGTCTGCGCGGCGGCGCGCCGCAATTCCTGGCATTTCGCGCGCGCTCGCCGCCGGTGACCGCGCAAATCGGGTAACTGCCCCGACGGGTTTGGGTAGGGTTCGGCCATGGCCGACCTGCTCGAGCTACTGTCTGCGAACTGCATCGCGCTGGACGTGGCCGCGGAAACCTGGCAGGAATCGATCGTCGCGGCGGGTGAATTACTGGAACGCGCCGGAATCGCCGATGCCCCCTACACGCAGTCGATGATCGACAACGTCGAATCCAACGGCCCCTACATCGTGGTGGCCCCGGGTTTCGCCTTCGCACATGCCCGACCGTCTCCTGCCGTCCACCACACCGGCATGTCCTGGGTGCGACTGGCCCACCCAGTTTCCTTCGGCCACAAGAGCAATGACCCGGTATCGCTGGTCGTCGCGCTGGCCGCCACCGACTCCGGCGCCCACAACACCGCGATGGCCGAGTTGGCCAAGCTGCTCGGTGACACCGACCGGCGTGCTGCACTGGAGTCCGCGGCGACCCCCGACGAGTTGCTCGCGGCGCTGGGTTCCACGGCGCCGGCGTCGGCAGCTGCGTCCAGCGGTGCGTCGCAGCCCAAGAACCTGATCCTGACAGTCTGCGGAAACGGCTTGGGCACCAGCCTTTTTCTGAAGAACACGCTGGAGCAGGTGCTGTCCACCTGGGGGTGGGCGCCGTTCATCAAAGTCGAGGCCACCGACACCATCTCAGCCAAGGGCAGGGCCAAAGAAGCCGACCTGATCCTGACGTCCGGCGAGATCGCCCGGACCCTCGGCGATGTGGGAGTGCCCGTCAAGGTGATCGAGAACTTCACCTCCACGCGCGAGATCGATTCGACGCTGCGCGACTCCTACGACGTCTGACCTCATCAAGGAGTTCATCGTGAATTGGCTGGTAAGCATCGCCGAGTTCGTCGTCAACGAAATACTCTCTGTACCAGCCTATCTCATCGGGATCATCACGGCTGTCGGGCTTATCGCGCTGCGCAAGTCCACCGGCCAGGTGATCGGCGGAGCGCTGAAGGCCACATTGGGCTTTCTGCTCATCAGCGCAGGCGCCACCCTGGTCGTGTCGTCGCTGCAACCCCTGGGCGTGATGATCCAGGGGGCCGCAGGAACCCAGGGGGTGGTGCCCACCAACGAGGCCATCGTCGGGATCGCCCAGGACCAGTTCGGCGGCCAGGTCGCCTGGTTGATGATCCTCGGTTTCGCCATCAGCCTTTTGCTGGCACGGTTCACCCCGTTGCACTACGTGTTCCTCACCGGACACCACACGCTGTTCATGGCCACGCTGCTGACCATCGTGCTCGCGACCTCGGGACTGCCCGCGGTCACCGTCGTCGTGGTCGGTGGGGTTCTGCTCGGCGTCGTCATGGTCGCCCTGCCGGCCATCTCACAGCCGTGGACGAAACGCATCACCGGCGACGACAGCATCGCCATCGGGCACTTCGGCACGCTCGGCTACATCGCGTCGGGCATCACGGGTCGGTTCGTCGGGGGTGCGAAGAGCCGATCCACCGAAGACCTCAAACTGCCGGAATCCCTGCGTTTCCTGCGGGACTCCATGGTGGCTACGGCGTTGTCGATGGTGCTGATGTACGTCATCGTGTCGCTGGTCTATCTGGCTCGAGCAGGTCAGGACACGGCGTTCGAGGCGTTCGCCGACGACACCGGTGCCGGCGCGGCCAGCGGTGTCGGCAACTACGTGATGATGGGTGTGACGCAAGGGCTGAGCTTCGGGGTCGCGGTCGCGGTGATCCTGTTCGGCGTCCGGACCATCCTCGGTGAACTGGTCCCGGCGTTCCAGGGCATCGCCGAGCGGATGGTCCCGGGCGCGGTACCCGCCCTCGACGCCCCGATCGTCTTTCCTTTCGCCCAGAACGCCGTCCTGATCGGCTTCATCTCCAGCTTCGTGGCCGGGTTGGCCGGGTTGGCCGTGCTGTCGTTGTGGCTCGGCCCGGCGTTCGGTTGGGTGCTGGTGCTGCCCGGGTTGGTTCCCCACTTCTTCACCGGTGGCGCAGCGGGCGTCTACGGCAACGCCACCGGTGGACGCCGGGGCGCGATCGCCGGCGGGTTCGTCAACGGACTGCTGATCACCTTCCTGCCGGCGCTGCTGGTGCGGGTGCTCGGGTCGTTCGGTGAAGAGAACACCACCTTCGGCGACGCCGACTTCGGCTGGTACGGGATCCTGCTGGGCAACGCCGCCAAACTGGGGACGGTCTGGGGCGTCGTGGTGATGCTGTTGATCGGCGCGACCCTGCTGGGGCTGGCCATCGCGGTGCAGCGCAAGCTCGTCGACACCGGCTGGGATCCGTCACCGGGGCGTCCCGCGCCCGGCGGATCCGGCGCCGCCGAGTCGGCCTCCGCCGGCGACACAGCGGTGAGCGGTGCCCGCAGCTACCCGAAGATCCCGGCTCCGCACGGCGCGCCCGCGCCGCCGCCACCGCCGAAGTGACGGACGCGCCTGGAACCCCTTCTGGCGGCGCTCGACCAGGAACGGCGCTCGACCGCCGGCGAGCGCGCGCGGAATGCCAGAAACTGCGGCGCGCCGCGGTGCCGACACGCGCGCTCGCGGGGACCGGCGGGGGTCGTTCCCCAGCGCGGGGCGGTTTCAGCGAGAGGACCGCTGCCGGTCCAGCGATACCGGCGGGAGGTATTCGCCGACCAGCTCGCGGTGCCACCACGCCCCGTCGCGGCGCAGCTCCCGCCAGGTGGTGAAGTGGTATTCGTACAGGCGCGCACGCACGTAGCGCGGTGGGGCATCGGGAAACGGGTTGTGCCGCAGCAACCGCAGCGTCGCCGCGTCGTTGCGTAACAACCGGTTGACCAGCGGACGGAACCAGTCCGCCGCGAAGCTCGGCGACAGCGCGGCGAACCACATCATCCAGTCCAGCCGCAGGTGGTAGGGCGCCCACTGGCGGGGCATCCGGCGCGGGTCGCCGGGCTTGCCCTTGAAGCCGTACTCCCGCCAGACCGGCTCCGCACCGAGCGTGTCGGAGGTGCCTTCCAGCACGACCTCGTAGCGGACCCGGCCGATGCTGCCGAACGCACCGTAGGTGTTGACCAGGTGCAGCGAGTTGAACGACGCGTTCATCCGTTGGCCGCGTCCGATCATGTTGCGCACCGGCCAGTAGCTCAGCGCCAGTGTCAGCGCCGCAGCGGCGAGGACGAGCACGGCGAACCACAGTGGGGGTCCGGACAGCGGCGGTGGATCGCCCAGCGGCAACACGGTCGCGAATGCCGTGTGATCGAGCGCGGCAAAGGCCAGGATGATCGTCAGCCAGTTCAGCCAGGCGAAGTTCCCCGACGCCACCAGCCACAACTGCGTGACGATGACGACGACGCCCGCGACGGAACCGACCGGCTGCGGCGCGAACAACGCGAACGGCACCACCAGCTGCGAGAAGTGGTTGCCTGCGACCTCCACCCGGTGCAGCGGTCTGGGCAGGTGGTGGAAGAACCAGCTCAGCGGGCCGGGCATGGGCTGAGTTTCGTGGTGGTAGTCCAGGCAGGACAGGTCGCGCCAGCATTCGTCGCCGCGCAGCTTGATCAGCCCGGCCCCGAACTCGACGCGAAACACCAGCCAGAGCACCAGCCACAACGCGGGAAGCGGTGGCGCGATGTCGTCGTTGCCGAGGAACGCCGCCACGAACCCGGCCTCCAGCAGCAGCGATTCCCAGCCGAAGCCGTACCAGCGCTGCCCGACGTTGACGATCGACTGGTAGAGCACCCACAGCACCAGCCAGGTCACCAGCGCGGCCCACAGCGGCACGACGTTGATCAGGCCCGCGACGACGCCCGCGGACACCGCGGCGCCGAACCAGCACACCGCGGCGAAGAACCGGTCGGAGTAGTACAGCTGGAACAGGCTCGGCGCCGAGCGGAACGGAACGCGCGCCACGAAGCGGGGGACCGGGAGCATGCCCTGTTCTCCGATGAGCGCGCGAAACTGCCGGCCCGCCGCGACGAACGCGATCAGATAGATCGCGGCCACGCCCCGCTGCACGAGCTCGCGGGCCAGCCAGTATTCCGGCGCGCTGAACCACTGCGCGTCCACGCTGGGCGGGTACCCGGACGGCGAGTGTTCGAACGGGAGGAGACGAAAACGGTTGGGCAGATGTCGGTCGGCGCGGATACCGTCGACGCCATGCAGTGGGCCATCGAAGCCATCGATCTGGTGAAGCGGTTCGGTGACCACACCGCCGTCGACGGCGTCAGCTTCGCCGTGCCGGCCGGCACGGTCTTGGGCCTGCTGGGACCCAACGGCGCCGGCAAGACCACCACTGTGCGGATGATGACGACGCTGACCGAGCCGACCTCCGGGACTGCCCGCGTCGCGGGCTACGACGTGCGCACCGACCCCGATGCGGTGCGCCGCAACATGGGGCTGACCGGTCAGGTCGCCACGGTCGACGAGCTGCTGACCGGCCGGGAGAACATCCGCATGATCGGTGGTCTCTACGGCATCCGCCGCCGCGATCTGGCGCGCCTCGGTGAGGAATTGCTGGAGCAGTTCTCGCTGACCGACGCCGGTGACCGGGTGGTCAAGTCCTATTCGGGCGGGATGCGCCGTCGGCTGGATCTGGCGGTCAGCCTGCTGGCATCGCCGCCGGTGTTGTTCCTCGACGAGCCGACCACGGGGCTGGATCCGCGCAGCCGCAGCGAGTTGTGGGACGTGCTGCGTGGATTGGTCGCCGAGGGCACCACCTTGCTGCTGACCACGCAGTATCTGGAAGAGGCCGATCAGCTGGCCGACAACATCGTCGTGATCGATCGCGGCCGGATCATCGCCGAGGGTTCACCGAGGGAGCTCAAGCAGCAGGCCGGCCGGGCCAGCCTGGTCGTGACGGTCACCGCCGGCGCGGACGTGGCGGCCGCCGAGGCGCTGCTGCGCCGAACCGGGGCCGAGGTGTTCGTCGATCAGGCCGCCCGGCAGTTGACCGCGGCCGCCGACGGTATCGACGACATGATCCAGGTGGCGGGCTGGCTGCGCGACAGCGGCATCGGTGTCGACGACATCGGGTTGTCTCGGCCCAGCCTCGACGACGTGTTCCTGACGCTGACCGGGCACCGCACCGAAGACTCCGAGGAGGTCGGCGCATGACCGCGCTGCAGACCACGCCACAGGCGCCGACGACCCCGCACCCGGTTCCGACGCACCGGACCAACCTGGCGCAGCAGTCGTGGATCATGGTCAAGCGCAACATGATCCACACCAAGCGGATGCCGGAGATGCTCAGCGACGTCACCGCGCAGCCGATCATGTTCGTGTTGCTGTTCGCCTTCGTCTTCGGGGCTTCGATCACCAACACCGGTGGGGCGTCCTACCGGGAGTTCCTGCTGCCCGGCATTCAGGCGCAGACCATCGTGTTCTCGGCGTTCGTGGTGGCGGCCGGTATCACCGCCGATGTCGAGAAGGGCATCATCGACAGGTTCCGCGCACTGCCCATCTCGCGGTCCTCGGTGCTGATCGGGCGCAGCATCGCCAGCGTGATCCATTCCTCGTTGGGTGTGGTGGTGATGGCGGTGACCGGGCTGGCGATCGGGTGGCGCATCCGCAACAGCATCGGTGAAGCGGTGCTGGCCTTCGCGCTGCTGTTGCTGTTCGGCTTCGCGATCATCTGGTTCGGCATCCTGATCGGCTCGTTGATGCGGACCGTCGAGGCGGTCAACGGGGTGATGTTCACGGCGCTGTTCCCGATGACGTTCCTGGCCAACACGTTCGTGCCGACCGAGCCGATGCCGCACTGGCTGCGGGTGATCGCCGAATGGAACCCGGTGTCCTCGCTGGCACAGGCCATGCGTGAACTCTGGGGCAACGGCGGCCCGGCTCCGGCGAGCGCTCAACTGCCGCTGCATCATCCGGTGCTCTCGACGGTGCTGTGGTCCTTGGCGCTGACCGCCGTGTTCGCGCCGTTCGCGCTGTATGCCTACCGGCGCCGCACCTCCGACTGAGCCCGACTCCACGTTGAGACTGCAGCCAGCGCGGCACGCACTCGCACTTCGTCGCGGCCAGCACAGTCTCAACGTGAGGTGAGCAGCTTGTCCAGCTTGTCGAGTTGCGCTTTGTAGCCGAACTTCATGCCGAAGGCCGCCATCTTGGCCTTGGCTCCGATGTGGGTGATCGCGATGCGCAGCGTCACTTTCGTGGTGCCGTCGGATTCGGTGAAGGTCACGTCGTTGGTGTGATGGATCGTCGAGCCCTCCTCTTCCCCCTCGGTCCACGACCTGGCGTCGTAGGTCAACCGGTCGGTGGGTTCGATCCGGGTGAAGGTGCCGGCCATCGGCCAGCGGGTGCCGGCGTACTTGCCCATCGCCTCGCCGGCTTCCATGACGAGATACAGCTCACCGCCCACACGCAGGTCGACCCGGCATTCGGGGATGAACGTCTTCTCCGGTCCCCACCATTGGCGCAGCATGTCGGGATCGGTCCAGGCCTGCCACACCGTCGCCAGCGGGGCGCGGTAGGTCCGCTCGAAGTCGAGCTCCTTGGTCTTCTTGAACAACTGCAGGATCATGCTGTGTCTCCAGACTCGCGGGTGCGATTTGTCAATCCTGTTGGTGCTCAGCACTATCGAGGGTGTCGAGGAATGCACCGAGCGAGTCGAGGCGCGCGTGCCACAGCTGCTCGAAGGAGCCGGCCCACCGCTCGATCTCCTCGAACGGTGCGCGCTCGAGGTGGTAGATGCGGTGCCGGGCGATGGCCTCGACCGCCACGATCCCCGAATCGCCAAGCACCCGAAGGTGCTTGCTCACCTGCGGCTGCCGGATCTCGAGCGACTCGGCGATCTCGCCGACCGATCGTGGCCCGGTGCGCAGCAATTCGACGATCCGCAGCCGGCTGGGCTCGGCGAGTGCCCCGAACACCGTCGCATGCATGGGCCCACGTTAAGGCCACAACATATTCCTGTCAAGGAATACGTAAGAGCAGGGTTGCCGACAGCTAGGTATAGCTATATATACTCAGAGGGTGACCGCCAAGCTGCCGCCCCGCCTCGCCGACCACCCCACCGTGCGAGCAGTACGCGCCCGCCCGACGACCCGCCCGGGTCCTCTGGACGCCGCGTGGTTGCGGCAGGTGTGCCTGGATGC
The DNA here is from genome assembly GCF_010728325.1 of Mycolicibacterium poriferae. The sequence goes on along the minus strand of NZ_AP022570.1, from coordinate 5,157,178 downwards.
CGGGGTCGACGACGTCGGCTTCGCCGCGGTCGACGACCCCGCACTCGGCGATGAACGCGCCCATGCGCAGGCGGCGCTACCGGGCGCGGTCAGCTACCTGTCGCTGGTGGTCAAGATGAATCGCGACAACGTGCGCTCGACCGCGCGCAGCGTTGCCAACCAGGAGTTCCACCGCAGCGGCGAGATCATGAACGAGGCGGCGCACCGCATCACCCGGGTGTTGCAGGATGCCGGGTACCGCGTGGTCAATCCCTCGGCGACGTTCCCGATGGAGATGGACCGCTTCCCGGGCCGGATCTGGGTGATCGCGCACAAGCCCGTCGCCGTAGCCGCCGGCATGGGCGTGATGGGCATCCACCGCAACGTCATCCACCCGCGGTTCGGCAACTTCGTGCTGCTCGGCACCATCCTGGTGGCCGCCCCGATCACGGAATACAGCCGGCCACTGGATTATTCGCCGTGTCTGGAGTGCAAGCTGTGTGTGGCGGCCTGCCCGGTCGGCGCGATCAAGAAGGACGGCGACTTCGACTTCATGGCCTGCTCGGTGCACAACTATCGCGAATTCATGGGCGGTTTCACCGACTGGGTCCAGACGGTCGCCGACAGTGCCGACGCCGCGGACTTCCGCTCCCGGGTGACGGATTCGGAGAACGCCTCGATGTGGCAGAGTCTGTCGTTCAAGGCCAACTACAAGGCCGCGTACTGCCTGGCGGTGTGCCCGGCCGGCGAGGACGTCATCGAACCGTATCTCGATGATCGCAAGGGATTCATGGACCTGGTTCTCAAACCCTTGCAGGACAAGGTCGAAACGCTGTACGTCCTGCCGAATTCCGACGCCGAGCAGCATGCGCGCAGGCGCTATCCCCACAAGCCGGTCAAGACCGTGGACAGCGGCCTGAACCTGCGTTAACCCCAGGCGTGCACGGTGTTCTGGGCCGGTTCCAGTCCCTCGGCGATCAGCAGCTCGGTCGCGTCGGCGGCCTGCTCGCAGATCGTGGGTACCTCGTCGCGTTCCCCGGTGCTGAACGGCTGCAGAACATACGCGGCCGGGTCCTGACGTCCCGGGGGCCTGCCGATGCCGATGCGTACCCGCTGAAAGTCCTTGGTGCCCAGCGCTGACGCCACCGAACGCAGACCGTTGTGCCCACCTTCGCCGCCTCCCCGCTTGAGCCGGATGCGGCCGAAATCGATGTCGAGTTCGTCGTGGATGACGACGATGTCGGCGGGGGACACCGAATAGAACTTGGCCAGCGGGCCCACCTGCCGGCCGGATTCGTTCATGTACACCCGCGGTTTGGCGAGCACCACCGAGCGGCCGGCGAGCCGCCCGGTGGCCACCTCGGCGCCCGACTTCTTGTGCACCTTGAAGCCGTCGCCGAGGCGGCCGGCCAGGATGTCGGCCACCATGAACCCCACGTTGTGCCGGGTCTTGGCGTAGTTCGGCCCGGGATTGCCCAGGCCGACCACCAGGAGCGGATCGGCCATCTCAGGCGTTCGTTGCCGCCGGACTATTCGGAGTCGGATGCCGATTCCTCGGCCGCCTCGTCACCCTCGGTCTCGGTGTCGGCCTCGGCCGCAGCCTCGCCTTCCTCACCGGCGCCCTCGGCCTCGAGCTCTTCTTCGCTCGGCGCCTCGACGACGTTGACGACCAGCATCTCCGCGTCGGAGACCAGCGACACACCAGCGGGCAGCGCGACGTCACCGGCGGTGATCTGCGTGCCCTCTTCGGCGCCTTCCACCGACACGGTGAACTGCTGGGGAATCGAGGTCGGGTCGGCCTCGATCTCGATGGTGTTGGCATCCTGGGTGACCAGCGTGCCGGGTGCGGCTTCGCCCTCGACGACGACGTTGACCTCGACGGTCACCTTCTCGCCGCGGCGGACCACGATGAGGTCGGCATGGGTGATGGTGCGGCGGATCGGGTGGATGTCGAGCGCCTTGGGCAGCGCGAGCTGCTCTTCGCCGTCGATGTCGAGGGTGAGCAGGGCGTTGGTGCCGGCGTTGCGCAGCACGGCGGCGAAGTCGTGGCCGTCCAGCTCGAGGTGGCGGGGGTCGGTGCCGTGGCCGTACAGCACGGCGGGGACGCGACCTTCGCGGCGGGCGCGGCGTGAGGCGCCCTTGCCGGTCTCGGTGCGGACCGATGCGGTCAGATTGTTGGTGGCCATGGTTCTCCTAGCGTGCCGTTGCTCGATTGGTCAGGCACGGCCAGGGTGCGCACCGAAGATGCGGTATCCCGTCGATAACGGCGGCCCTGCTCAGCAGGCCACCCTCGCCGTGACGCGCCAGCCAGGGTAGCGCACGACGAGCTCAGAGCGGAAATTCGGTGGCGGTGAGCTGCTCGGACAGTGTCCACAGCGCCCGCGCCGTGGACTGCCTGCGGGCCAGCGGGCTACGCGGGGACGGGCCGGTCGGTCCCCGCATGGCGAACCTCGGGCCGATGAAGCTGTCGCCCGGCAGTTCAGCGGACACCGCATAAAGCGTCTGGCGGGCGCCGAAGTCGGCGTCGGTGGCCATCACCTTGTTGCCGAGGCCGGCCATCCGGGAGCCCCACCGGCTGCCGGTGTGTCCCTGCAGGTTCGTCGCCGAATAGCCGGGATGGGCGGCATGCGCCTTCAGCGGTGACCCCGCCGCGGAGAGTCGGCGCTGCAGTTCGCTGGTGAACAGCAGGTTCGCCAGCTTGGACTGACCGTAGGCGGGCCAGGCGAGGTAGGGCCGCGACTTCCAGTTCAGGTCGGTCAAGCTGATGTAGCCGAACAGATGCATCATCGAGGACACGGTGACCACCCGGTCGGTGATGACGGGCAGCAGCATGTTGGTCAGCGCGAAGTGACCGAGGTGGTTGGTGCCGATCTGGCTCTCGAAACCGTCGGCGGTCAGGGCGTAGGGCACCGCCATGATGCCGGCATTGTTGACCAGCACGTCGACCCTGTCGCCGGAGAGCGTGAAGCCTTCCGCGAAATCCCGGATCGACGACAGGTCCTGCAGGTCCAGCCGGCGTACCTCGACGTCGCCGGACATGTCCGCGGCGGCCGCGGTGCCCTTGTCGACGTTGCGTACCGCGAGAATGGTCCGGGCGCCGGCGCGGGTCAGTTCGCGGGCGGTGATGAGCCCGAGGCCGCTGTTCGCGCCGGTGACGATGACGGTGCGGCCGGCGAAGGAGGGCAGATCGGCGGCGGTCCACTCGGTCATGGGCATCACCCTAACGCCGGTCGGTGAAGTCGGCGGCCGGGCGTCCGGCCGGACAGCCGACGGGGTGGCCGGCCGGTCGGATCAGTGCACAGCCCCGGGGCGACGATGACGAAGTCCGACCTCGTCGTCCCCGCTCGGTCCAGCGGAGGCTACTGCCGGGAGGCGCGGTTCACCGGGTTGCGGGTGCGGCGCCGGGCACCGAGACGGTGAAGCCCTCGATGATCTTCTCCATGTCGGGGGCGTCGGCGACGGCCTGTTCGGCGTAGCCGGTGACCGTGAACTGGACCAGGTAGCGTTTGCGCGCCGGGGGCGCTCCGGTGGCGATGACGACCCGGTTGTAGGTGTGCATGCGGTTGCCGGCCAGGTCGTAGCTGCCCTCGATCATCGTCGACGGGAAGCCCTTGTAGTCCTTGGTGGAGGAATTGAGCATCCGGAAGTTCTGCGACATCTGGGCGTCGTCGTCGGCATGGGTCAGAGCCTCGGCGACGTCGAACTCCCCGTCGAGTTCGAACACCATCAGCATCGCCGTCGGGTAGGTGTTGCCCTTGGCGATCATCCGGGTGCCCGGCGAAAGGCTGCTGTCCTGGTAGGGCTGCCAGCCCGCGGGGGTCGGCATCGACACCGTCAGGTCCTCGAGCATCTCCGGCGACACCGGCTGCCCGACGACCCCGGAGTCTTCGAGGTACTTGGACAGCGGAACCAGGTCCGGCGCCGGGGCGGCCGGCGCCGCGCTGGGTGACGACCACACCGACTGGTAGTCCGGTGCCTCGGTCGCACACCCGGAGACCACCAGCGCCCCCAGCGCGGCCGCCAGCGCCCACCGCAGCGTCACAGGATCTCGCGGACGTTGTCGAGGGGGCGGGCGAGCCGGGTGCCGTTGTCGGTCACCACGAAAGGGCGCTCGATCAGGATCGGGTTCTCGGCCATCGCGTCGAGCAGCTGGTCGTCGGACGCGTCGGCCAGGCCCAGATCGCTGTAGAGCGATTCGCGCTTACGCACCGCGGTGCGCACGTCGATGCCGGCGTCGGCGATCAGTGTCTCGAGCTCGGCACGCGACGGCGGGTTCTTCAGATACAGCACGACCTCGGGCTCGACACCGTTGTCGCGCAACAACTCCAGGGTCTTACGCGACGTCGAGCACTTCGGGTTGTGGTAGATCCGCGCCGTCATCATGTCTCCTCGCGCGAGCGCTCGTCGGGTTCGTCAGGCCGAGCCGTCGAAAAGCCCTGTCACCGAACCGTTCTCGAACACCGCGCGAATGGTGTTGGCCAGCAGCGGCGCGATCGACAGGACCGTGAGCTGCGGGAACATCTTGTCTTCGCTGATCGGCAGCGTGTTGGTGACGATGACCTCGCGGGCGCCGCTGTCGGCGAGGCGCTGCGGCGCCGGGTCGGACAGCACCCCGTGGGTGGCGGCGATGACGACATCAGCCGCGCCGTCGGCCTTGAGCAGCCGCACCGCCCCGGCGATCGTGCCGCCGGTGTCGATCATGTCGTCGGTCAGGATGCACGTCTTGCCTGCCACGTCACCGACGACGCGGTTGGACTTGACCTGGTTGGGCACCAGCGGGTCACGGGTCTTGTGGATGAACGCCAGCGGCACACCGCCCAGCGAGTCGGCCCACTTCTCGGCCACCCGCACCCGGCCGGAGTCGGGGGAGACGACGACCATGTCGTGGTCGGCGTAGTTCTCGGCGATGTAGCCGGTCAGCAGTTTCTGGGCGCGCATGTGGTCGACCGGGCCGTCGAAGAAACCCTGGATCTGGTCGGTGTGCAGATCGACGGTCACGATGCGGTCGGCGCCGGCCGTCTTGAGCAGGTCGGCGACCAGCCGCGCCGAGATCGGTTCGCGGCCGCGGTGCTTCTTGTCCTGGCGGGCGTAGGGGTAGAACGGCAGGATCGCGGTGATGCGCTTGGCGCTGCCGCGCTTGAGTGCGTCGATCATCAGCAGCTGTTCCATCAGCCACTGGTTCAGCGGCCAGGGGTGGCTCTGCAGCACGAACGCGTCACATCCGCGCACGGATTCGTCGAAGCGGACGAAGATCTCGCCGTTGGCGAAATCCCGGGCCGTTTGGGCGGTGACCGGAACGTCGAGTTCCTTGGCGACCTGCTCGGCCAGTTCGGGATGCGCGCGACCCGAGAACAGCATCAGGTTCTTGCGGTTGTCAGTCCAGTCGTGGCTCACGGGCTGCCCTCGGCTCGGTGATTTGTACGGGGCCATCGTACGTAGCGCGTACACACATACGCTGGCGGGTTACCGGAATGCCAACATCCGGCGACCGCACGCTACCAGTCGGTAGCCTCTCTACGGGAACGATGCCGAGCGGCCGTCCCGCGGAGGTGATGCAGGTGCGCGTCTGGTCGGCGGTCAACCGCCGCAGAACGTGGATGCTCGACGCGATCCGGACCCGGCTGTGGCCGGTGCCGACGATGGCCATCGCGGTGGCCATCGTCGCCGGTCTGCTGCTGCCCGAGCTCGATCAGATGCTCGACGGTGCGATGCCCGCGGAGGTCTCGAGGTGGATCTTCGGCGGGGGCCCCGCGGCGGCGCGCGACCTGCTGGCAGCCATCGCCGGCTCGGTGATGACGGTGACGTCGCTGACGTTCTCGCTGACCCTGGTGACGTTGCAGCTGGCCAGCAGCCAGTTCTCGCCGCGGCTGTTGCGCACCTTCGCCCGGGACAGGTTCGTGCAGCGCACGCTCGGGCTGTTCGTGGCTACTTTCGCCTACGCGTTGACGGTGCTGCGGACCGTGCGCGACAGCGACAACGGCGGCACGGTGTTCGTGCCGCAGATCTCGGTGACGGTCGGCTTTCTGCTCGCGGTGATCAGCGTGATCACGTTGGTGCTGTTCCTCGGGCATCTGGTGCGGCTCATCCGGGTGGAGACGCTGCTCGGCTCGGTGCTCAACGAAGCCCTGCGCAACGCCGAGGCCAGCCTCGAGCAGCTGGACGAATCGTCTGACAACCATTCGGCGCCCGCGCCGCCCCGGGACGCGGTGCCGGTCGCCGGCAGCGGGACGGGTTTCCTCACCGGGGTCGACGCCCAACCCGTGGTCGGCGCCGCGGCCGACGCCGGGGCGGTCGTCGCGCTGCAACGCAAGCCCGGGGACTGGGTGGTCCAGGGCACCCCGGTGGCGCTGGTGTGGGCGGCCGGCGGTGGACGCCTCGACGACGACGACCTTTCGGCGGTGCGCGACTGTGTGACCGATGCGGTGCGGGTCGGCGACGAGCGCACGCCGGTGCAGGACATCGGCTACGCGGTGCGGCAGTTGACCGACGTGGTGGTCAAGGCGCTCTCGCCCGGTATCAACGATCCGACCACGGCGGTGCACGGCATCGGTCACCTGTCGGCGCTGCTGTGCCGGCTGGCCGACCGTCGGCTCGGCCCCTCCGTGTATTGCGATGACGACGACGTGGTGCGGGTGGTGGTCGAGGGTCCGCACCTGGCTGAGCTGCTCGACGAGGCGGTGACCCAGCCGCGCCATTACGGCGCCGAGGACGCCGCGGTACTCGCGGCCATCACCCGGCTGCTGCGTGATCTGGCCTGGTGTGCAGGCTCGCGGCATCACTCGGCCATCGACAACCAGCTGACCCGGATGCGACGCACCGTCGCCGGTCAGGACTTCGACCCCGCCGAGCGGGAGATGCTCGAGGGGTTGGCGCTGGCCACCGAGGAGGCGCTGGCCGGCCGCTGGCGCCGTCCCGACGTCGTCTAGCTTCCGCGCCGGCGGTCAAGGGTGGCGGTGAGCTCTCGCCGCCGGGGGAGGCCGTCTAGCTCTCGCCCTCAGACGAGGCGGTGTCCGCGGCCCGTTCGGCGGCCAGTCGAGCAGCTTCGGCCGCGGCGCTGCCCGGGCGTCTGCGCTGCACCCAGCCTTCGATGTTGCGTTGCGGGCCCGCCGACACGGCCAGCGCCCCGGGCGGCACGTCGTCGCGGATCACGGTGCCCGCGCCGGTGTAGGCGCCGTCGCCGACCGTGACCGGGGCGACGAACATGGTGTCCGAGCCGGTCCGCACATGCGAGCCGATCGTGGTGCGCGACTTCGTCTCCCCGTCGTAGTTGACGAAGACGCTGGAGGCGCCGATGTTGCTGTGTTCACCGATGTCGGCGTCGCCGACGTAGGTCAGGTGCGGCACCTTGCTGCCGGCGCCGATCGCGGCGTTCTTGGTCTCGACGAACGCGCCGAGCTTGCCGGCGCTGCCCAGCTTGCTGCCGGGGCGCAGGTAGGTGAAGGGGCCGACGGTGGCCTCGTCACCGATCTCCGCCGACGTGGCGTGGGTGCGTACGACCTCGGCGGCGTCGCCGACCGTCACGTCCGTCAGCGTCGTGTCCGGGCCGATGTCGCAGCGCGACCCTATGCGGGTGCCGCCGAGCAGCTGGGTGCCGGGCCGCACGACGGTGTCGCGGCCGATCATGACGTCGACGTCGATCCACGTCGAGGCCGGGTCGATGACCGTCACCCCGTTGCGTTGATGGGCCGCCACCAGGCGCCGGTTCAGTTCGGCCGCCAGCTCGGACAGCTGCACACGGTCGTTGACGCCGGCGACCAGCGAGGCGTCGTCGACGTGGTGGGCGCGCACCAGGTGACCGTCGGCGCGCACGATCGCGATGACGTCGGTCAGGTACAACTCGTGCTGGGCGTTGTCGGCGCTCAGCCGGCTCAGCGCCGAGCGCAGCGCAGCGATGTCGAAGGCGTACACCCCGGCGTTGACCTCGGTGATCGCCTGCTGCGACGGGGTGGCGTCTGCCTGTTCGACGATGCCGATGACGTCGCCGTCCTGGGTGCGCAGCACCCGGCCGTAGCCGGTCGGGTCGGGCAGGGTGGTGGTCAGCACCGTGACCAGCGCCGCTTCGGCGCTGTGGGTGGCCACCAGCTCGGCCAGGGTCGCGGCGTCGAGCAGCGGTACGTCCCCCGCGGTCACGACGACGACCCCGGTGAAGTCCTCGGGCAGCGCGCTGAGCCCGCAGACCACGGCGTGACCTGTGCCCAGCTGCTCTTCCTGCACGGCGATCTGCACGTCGCGGCCCAGGTCCCTGCCGATGTCGAGGGCGGCGGGCGCCACGCGTTCCCGGTCGCGGCCCGCGACGACCACCAGGTGGCGCGGCGCCACCTTCGTCACCGCGTGCAGCGAATGGGCGAGCATGCTGCGCCCGGCCAGGGTGTGCAGCACCTTGGGGGTGTCGGACTTCATCCGGGTGCCCGCTCCTGCAGCGAGAATCAGGACGGCGGCCTCACTCATCACAGTCCTTCCCGCGGTCCAGTTCCCGGCGAGCGTGCGTGTTTGTCCCCCGACGCGCCGGTCAGCGCCGGCATTCCGCGCACGGTCGCCGCGGTCACTGCTCCGTCGCCAGGACTCGAACCTGAACTATCTGAACCAAAATCAGAGGTGCTGCCGATTACACCACGACGGACCGATCACCCAGAGACTCTAGTCGAAGCAACTAATCTGGAGCCCGTGGCTGGGTCCGAGAAAGAGGTGCGCGCTCCACGTGCCCGGATGACCGGTAGTGAACGTCGCCAGCAGCTCATCGAGATCGCCAAGTCGTTGTTCGCCGAGCGGGGCTACGACGGCACCTCGATCGAGGAGATCGCGTTGCGGGCCAACGTCTCCAAACCGGTCGTCTACGAGCACTTCGGCGGCAAAGAGGGTCTCTACGCCGTGGTCGTGGACCGGGAGATGTCCGCGCTGCTCGACGGCATCACGTCCTCGCTGACCAACAACCGGTCGCGGGTGCGCGTCGAACGGGTGGCCCTGGCACTACTGACCTACGTCGAACAGCACACCGACGGCTTCCGCATCCTGATCCGGGACTCCCCGGCCAGCATCACCTCGGGCACCTATTCGACCCTGCTCAACGACGCGGTCAGCCAGGTGGCCTCGATCCTGGCCGGCGACTTCTCCCGGCGCGGCCTGGACCCCGACCTGGCCCCGCTGTACGCCCAGGCGCTGGTCGGCTCGGTGTCGATGACCGCGCAGTGGTGGCTCGACGTGCGGGAGCCGAAGAAGGAGGTGGTGGCCGCACATCTGGTGAACCTGTGCTGGAACGGGCTGACCCATCTGGAATCCGACCCGGTGCTGCACCAGGAGTAGCGCAGCCGGCTCAGTCGGCGGTGCCGCCCGAGCTGCCGGCGGTGCCGCCCGAGCTGCCGGCGGTGCCGCCCGAGCTGCCGGCGCTGTCACCCGAGCTGCCGTCGGTGCCGTCGCGGCTGTCGCCGTCCCCACCGTCGCCGCCGTCACCGGTACGGCCGTTGCCGTCGCCGCCGTCTCCGCCGGATCCCGACCAGCCGTGACCGTCGGCGCCGTCCCCGCCGTCACCGGTCCCGATCGCGTCGCCGCCGTCACCGCCGCCGCCGATGCCGTCCTCGTCGTCCCCGACTCCCAGGCCGCCGTCTCCGCCGTCCCCGGCGCGCGATCCGCCGTCTCCGCCGTCCCCGCCGATGCCGGCGTAGGTGCCGGTGCCGGTGCCCCCGTCGCCGCCGTCGCCGTAGCGCCCGGCGTTTCCGCCGTCCCCGCCGACGGCGACGCCGTAGTCCGGATCGGTGGCAACCGCATCGCCGCCACGCCCACCGTTGCCGGTGCCGGTGGCGGCACCACCCTTTCCGCCGATCGCCGTGGTGGTGGCTACCGCGTCGCCGCCGCGTCCCCCGTGCCCGGTCAGCGATCCGCCCTTGCCGCCGTCCCCACCACGGGTGGAGTCGGCGGACCCGCCTCCGCACCCGCAGCCGCCGTCGCCACCGCTCCCGGCGGCCACGGCGTCGCCGCCGTCGCCGCCCGTGCCGCGGTTGCCGGTCGCGTCGCCACCCCGCCCGCCGTTGCCGCCGAGGAGACCACCCTGACCGCCGTTACCGCCGGTGCCGAACGTCGCCGTGGACGTGCCGCCGGCACCGCCGCGGCCCAGCAGGCCGGCATCGCCGCCGTCACCTGCGGTGGTGAAGACAGCATTGGCGGCGCCACCGTTGCCGCCGGCACCGATCAGCAGTCCGCCCTGACCGCCGTTGCCCGCCGCCGTGGTCGCGGTGGCTGCCGCACCCACTCCGCCGACACCGAACAACCCGGCCGCACCGCCGAAACCACCGTTGGCGCCGGTGCCGCCGTTACCCCAGATGAGTCCGCCGCGCCCGCCGTTGCACGCGTCGCCGGTGCAGTCCGCCGCGGCATCGACACCGTTGCCGAACAGCCCGAACAGCGGCCCGCGAGGCGTTGTCAGGAGTGCCAGCGCCAGTGTCCGACGCCCGGTCACCCCGGTGTTGGGTGAGGGGGAGCACACGACAGTGCCGTTGCGGCAGGAGATCGTGTGCAGGCCGATCACGCTGTAACTGCCGCCGTGCACGTTCGTGAAGTCGACGACGTTTCCCGAGCCCAGGACTGCCAACGCGAAATTGGAGCCCTCGGCATCGATGCGGTTCTGCGACCCGTCGTTGATGCCGACGGCGACGCCGTCTCCCTCGACCCTGGCGCGGTTGTGCGAACCGGCGACGGTCGCGCTGGCGCCGGCTCCCCGCACGACGGCCCAGCTACGCGTTCCGGTCACCACGGCGGTGGCGCGGTCGCCGGTGGCTTCGGCGACCGACTGATCGTCACGCACTTCCGCCCTGGCGTTGGCGCCCCTGGCGATGGCCGAGCTCTCCGACGACCAATCGTCGGCTCCTGCGCCGACCGAGACGGCCGTTGCGGTGCCTTCCTGGTGTTTGACTTCGCCGCCCAAGGAGATGGACAGGTGACCCGGGGTGGGGGGAGTGGGCGCCGCGCCGGCAGCGAACGGCACGGTGAGTCCGATACTCATCGCAGCCGCCGCAACCGCGACCCGACCGGTAGACGTACGCGGCATGAGACCCTCTCGGTTTCACCGCCGCGTCACGCGGTCGGTGTCTGGTGGTGTGATCCGGGCGTCGGCTGAGGGGTTTGCTCAGAACGATCTGGACCATGAGATGTTGGAACCAACCGCGGGTCTGCGACTGCCATTCCGGCGGTGTAGCGCTACTTTCCGAACGCGTACCCGAAGCATAGACAAACTGTTTCGGGTGTCAATTGTCGGCGTGAGATTTGCCAGGAGCGCTCGGTACCGTGCTCGGAAACCCGCCGGGGGCGGCGCCTAGAATGGGGTCATCATGACCGCATCGGGGACCATCGATGTCCACACCCCGATCGCGGGCCTCATCGAACTGGCGCTGCGTGACCCCTCGCTGCACGAGGTGACCCGCCGCGCCGCCGAGCGGCCCGCCGATCTCGACCTCATCGGCCCGGCCAGTGCCCGGGTCTACGCCGCTGCCGCGATCGCCCAGACGGGCCCGCTGCTGGTCGTCACCGCGACCGGCCGGGAGGCCGACGACCTGACCGCCGAGCTGCGCGGCGTGTTCGGCGACTCCGTTGCGCTGTTCCCGTCGTGGGAGACGTTGCCGCACGAGCGACTCTCGCCGGGTACCGACACCGTCGGCGCGCGGATGCTGCTGTTGCGCCGCCTCGCCTACCCCGACGACGCGCGGCTGGGGCCGCCGGTGCGCATCGTCGTGACCACGGCACGCTCGCTGCTTCAACCGATGGCCCCGGACCTGGCCCGGACCGAGCCGGTGACCCTGACAGTGGGTGAGGAGCCTGACGCCGCGGCGGGAGCCGCTGGGGACGCGTTCGACGCGACGGTGCACCGCCTGGTCGAGCTGGCCTACACCCGCGTCGACATGGTCGGCAAGCGCGGCGAGTTCGCCGTTCGCGGCGGCATTCTCGACGTGTTCCCCCCGACCCTCGAGCACCCGGTGCGCGTCGAGTTCTGGGGTGACGAGGTCTCCGAGATGCGGATGTTCTCCGTCGCCGACCAGCGCTCCATCCCCGAGATCGACATCGACACCGTCATCGCGGTGCCCTGCCGCGAGCTGCTGCTCACCGACGACGTCCGCGACCGCGCCGCCGCGCTGGCCGCCGAGCACCCGGTCGTCGAGAACAGCGTGCCGGGGTCGGTGCCCGACATGCTGGCCAAGCTCGCCGAGGGCATCCCGGTCGACGGCATGGAGGCGCTGCTGCCGCTGCTCAAGCCGACCGAGCCGGCGACGCTGCCCGACCACCTTCCGGCCGGCGCCCCGCTGCTGATCTGCGATCCGGAGAAGGTGCGTACCCGCGCCGCTGATCTGATCAAGACCGGCCGCGAGTTCCTGGAGGCGTCCTGGTCGACCGCCGCCGTCGGCGGCGACGTGCCCATCGACATCGAGGCCCTCGGCGCGTCGGGGTTCGTCGGCTTCGACGACGCACGCGACAACGCCCGCGCCGGCGGGCATCCCTGGTGGACGCTCAGTCAGCTGGACAGCGGTTCCGGGGAAGCGCTGCAGCTCGACATCCGTCCCGCCCCCTCGGCGCGCGGTCAGCAGCACAACCTGGACGAGATCTTCGCGATGCTGCGCGCTCACGTGATGACCGGCGGTCACGCCGCCGTCGTCACCCCCGGGGCGGGCACCTGTATGCGTGTGGTCGAGCAACTCGGCGAATCCGGCACGCCGGCAACGATGTTGGAGCCGGGGGCGCCGCTGAAGGAGGGTGTGGTCGGGGTCCTCAAGGGCCCGCTGCACGACGGTGTCGTCCTGCCCGGCGCCAACCTGGTCGTGATCACCGAGACCGACCTGACCGGAAACCGGGTCGGTGCCACCGAGGGCAAGAAGCTGGCGGCCAAGCGGCGCAACGTAGTCGACCCGCTGGCGCTGACGGCGGGCGATCTCGTCGTGCACGATCAGCACGGCATCGGTCGCTTCGTCGAGATGACCGAGCGGGTGGTCGGTGGGGCACGCCGCGAATATCTGGTGCTGGAGTACGCCTCCAGTAAGCGAGGCCAGACCGCCGACCGGCTCTATGTGCCGATGGATTCGCTGGATCAGTTGTCGCGCTATGTCGGCGGCGAGGCGCCCACGCTGAGCAAGCTCGGCGGCAGCGACTGGGCCAACACCAAGACCAAGGCCCGCCGGGCGGTGCGCGAGATCGCCGCCGAGCTGGTCGCGCTGTACGCCAAACGGCAGGCCTCGGCGGGGCACGCGTTTGCCCCGGACACCCCGTGGCAGGTCGAGATGGAAGACGCGTTCGGCTTCACCGAGACCGTCGACCAGCTCACCGCGATCACCGAGGTGAAGTCGGACATGGAGAAGCCGGTCCCGATGGACCGGGTGATCTGCGGTGACGTCGGCTACGGCAAGACCGAGATCGCGGTGCGCGCGGCTTTCAAGGCGGTGCAGGACGGTAAGCAGGTCGCGGTGCTGGTGCCGACGACGCTGCTGGCCGATCAGCACCTGCAGACGTTCACCGCGCGTACCGCCGGCTTCCCGGTGACGGTCAAGGGCCTGTCGCGGTTCACCGACCCCGCCGAGTCCCGCGCCACGCTGGAGGGGATGAAGGACGGCAGCGTCGACATCGTGATCGGCACCCACCGGCTGCTGCAGACCGGGGTGACGTGGAAAGACCTGGGGCTCATCGTCGTCGACGAGGAACAGCGCTTCGGTGTGGAGCACAAGGAGCACATCAAGTCGATGCGCACCCACGTCGACGTGCTGACGATGAGCGCCACCCCGATCCCGCGGACGTTGGAGATGAGCCTGGCCGGCATCCGGGAGATGTCGACGATCCTCACCCCGCCCGAGGAGCGCTACCCGGTGCTGACGTATGTGGGGCCGCACGACGACAAGCAGGTCGCCGCCGCGCTGCGCCGCGAGATGCTGCGCGACGGGCAGGCGTTCTACATCCACAACCGGGTCCGCTCCATCGACCAGGCGGCCGCGCGGGTGCGGCAGATGGTGCCCGAGGCGCGGGTCGTGGTGGCGCACGGCCAGATGCCGGAGGAACAGCTGGAGAAGACCGTCGAGGGCTTCTGGAACCGCGAGTACGACATTCTGGTCTGCACCACGATCGTCGAGACCGGCCTGGACATCTCCAACGCCAACACGCTGATCGTGGAGCGCGCGGACACCTTCGGGCTCTCGCAGCTGCACCAGCTGCGCGGGCGGGTGGGCCGCTCGCGCGAGCGGGGCTATGCCTACTTCCTGTATCCGCCCGAGGTGCCGCTGACCGAGACGGCCTACGACCGGCTGGCCACCATCGCCCAGAACAACGAACTCGGCGCCGGCATGGCGGTGGCGATGAAGGACCTCGAGATCCGCGGCGCCGGAAACGTGTTGGGCGCCGAGCAGTCCGGGCATGTCGCCGGGGTCGGCTTCGACCTGTACGTGCGGTTGGTCGGTGAGGCCGTCGAGGCGTACCGGGCTGCCGCGGACGGGAAAACCGTTGCGACACCTGAGGAATCGAAAGACGTGCGGGTCGACCTACCCGTCGACGCGCATCTGCCGCCGGACTACATCAACAGCGACCGGCTGCGGCTGGAGGCCTACCGCCGGCTGGCGGCCGCCACCGATTTCGACGCCGTCGACTCGGTTATCGCTGAGCTCGTCGACCGCTACGGCCCGCTGCCCGAGCCGGCCGAGCGCCTGGTCGCCGTGGCTCGGCTGCGGCTGCTGGCCCGCGCGCACGGTGTCACCGAGATCGGGGCGGCCTCGGCGACCACGGTGCGCATCTCGCCGATGACGTTGGCCGATTCGGCGCAGCTGCGGCTCAAACGGCTCTACGCGGGCGCCAGCTATCGGGCCACCACCTCGGTCGTGCAGGTGCCGATTCCGCGGGCGGGCAGCGGGGTGGGTTCCCCCCGGATCCGGGACCTGGACCTGGTGGCGTTCGTGGCCGGGTTTTTGCTGGCCATCGACGGGAAACCGGACGAGGAAGTTGATATAACCAAGTTCGGAGGTGCCTCGGGCGGATGAACCACGTGAGTGAGCGGCGGTGACGGTCGTCCTGGTGGATCCACGTCGCCCCTCCCTGGTCCCCGTCGAGGCGATCGAGCTGCTGTCCGGGGACGTGCAATACACCGAGGAGATGCCGATCAAGGTGCCGTGGTCGCTGCCGGCGGCGCGTCCGGCCTATGACGGTGAGCCCGCCGAGGTGCTGCTGTCCAGCGACGCCGAGCACCCCTCGGTCCTGTCGCGAATCTCGGCCGGGGAGCGCGTGATCGCGGCGCCGGCCGCGGCTTCCGGTGAGCGTTTGGTCGACGCGGTCGCTCTGATGGACCGGTTGCGCACCGCCGGCCCGTGGGAAAGCCAGCAGACCCACGATTCGTTACGGCGCTACCTGCTCGAGGAGACCTACGAGCTGTTCGATGCGGTGCACGGCGGCGACCTCGGCGAACTGCGCGACGAGCTCGGCGATGTGCTGCTGCAGGTGCTGTTCCATGCCCGCATCGCCGAGGAGGCCCCCGAGCATGCGTTCACCATCGACGACGTCGCCGATGCGCTGGTCCGCAAGCTCGGCAACCGGGTGCCCGCGGTGCTGGCGGGGGAGTCGATCTCGCTGGAGGACCAGCTGGCGCAGTGGGAGCAGCGCAAAGCGCTGGAGACCTCGAAGCGCGAATCCTGCATGGACGACATCCCGACCGCCCAACCGGCGTTGGCGCTGGCCCAGAAGGTGCTTGCCCGCGCCGAGGGGGCCGGGGTGCCCGCCGAGGTGGTTCCCGGGGAGTTGACCTCAGTGACGGTGTCGGCCGAGGTGGACGCCGAGAACGCGCTGCGCACCGCGGTGCTGGAGTTCATGGACGACGTGCGCACCGCCGAACGCGCCGCAGCCGCCGCCCGCCGCGGCGACGACGTCGCCGAGGAACTCGACGCTGCCCCGCTGGCCGCGATCAGCGCCGACGAGTGGCGCGCCCATTGGCCGGTGACAGAAGAGGCGGATCCGCCCAGCGTGTGACCCCGCGGGAGGTCCCGACCTGTCGCGGCCGCCGCGGCGTCGGCGATCGTGATGTTTCTCGTCCCACGCCTGCATGCGCAGGTCAGCCGCAATTCCTTGACTGCATGGGAACATGGATGACAACCAGAGTGGGTTGTGAGGAGACCGGTGACGCGGGTGCGGTGGCTGCAGGCGGTGGCCGTGATCGGCGCGACAGCGCTGCTCATGGCTGCCAGCTGTTCGTGGCAGATGGGCAGCCGCATCCCTGAGGGGGTGCCGCCGCCGGCGGGTGATCCGGTTCCACAGATCGACACCTACGCCTCGGGCCGGCCCGCCGACCAGCTGCACCAGTGGGCCGCCGAGCGCGCCCCCGCCCTGGGCATCCCGGTCACGGCGCTGGAGGCGTACGCCTACGCCGCCCGCGTCGCTCAGGTGGAGAATCCGGACTGCAACCTGGCGTGGACGACGCTGGCGGGCATCGGCCAGGTGGAGAGCCATCACGGCACCTACCGGGGGGCCGACATCGCCGCCAACGGTGACGTCTCGCCACCCATCCGGGGCGTGCTGCTCGACGGCACCGGCGGTAACCTCGAGATTCTCGACCACGACTCGGTCAGCCACGACCCGGCCGTCGAGGACAAGGGCGACGAGCCCTACGCCCGCGCGATGGGGCCGATGCAGTTCATTCCCGAGACGTGGCGGCTCTACGGCGTGGACGCCAACAACGACGGGGACATCAGCGCCGACAACATCGACGACGCCGCGCTGTCGGCGGCGGGGTATCTGTGCTGGCGCGGCAAGGATCTGTCCACCCCGCGAGGCTGGATGGATGCGCTGCGCGCCTACAACCTGTCCGACCAGTACGCGCGCAACGTCCGCGACTGGGCCACGGCCTACGCGAACGGACATGCCCTCTGAGCACGCCGGCGCAGCGGCCACGCTCTAGGCTCATGGCCGAGGCCGTTCCCGATCCGAGATCGTCAACCCGTCACGTCCCCGAGAGCTAGGAGGCATCAGTGCCCATCATCGAGCAGGTCGGAGCCCGCGAAATCCTCGATTCCCGGGGGAACCCGACCGTCGAGGTCGAGGTCGGCCTGCTGGACGGCACGGTCGCCCGCGCCGCGGTGCCCTCGGGTGCCTCCACCGGTGAGCACGAGGCCGTCGAGCTGCGCGACGGCGGACCGCGCTACCTGGGCAAGGGTGTGCAGAAGGCCGTGGAGGCGGTGCTCGACGAGATCGCCCCGGCGGTGATCGGTCTCGGCGCCGACGAGCAGCGCCTGGTCGACCAGGCCCTGGTCGATCTCGACGGCACCCCGGACAAGTCCCGGCTGGGGGCCAACGCGATCCTCGGCGTGTCGCTGGCGGTGGCCAAGGCAGCCGCGCAGGCCGCGGAGCTGCCCCTGTTCCGCTACATCGGCGGACCCAACGCCCACATCCTCCCGGTGCCGATGATGAACATCATCAACGGCGGCGCCCACGCCGACACCGGCGTCGACGTCCAGGAGTTCATGATCGCTCCGATCGGCGCGCCCAGCTTCAAGGAGGCGCTGCGCTGGGGTGCGGAGGTGTACCACGCGCTGAAGTCGGTGCTCAAGAAGCAGGGGCTGGCCACCGGGCTGGGCGACGAGGGCGGTTTCGCCCCTGACCTGCCCGGCACCAAGGCAGCGCTGGATCTGATCGGCTCGGCGATCGAGGCGGCCGGGTTGAAGGTCGGCGCCGACGTCGCACTCGCGCTCGATGTCGCGGCCACCGAGTTCTACACCGACGGCACCGGCTACGCGTTCGAGCGGGAGACCCGCAACGCCGAGCAGATGGCGGCGTTCTACGAGGATCTGCTGGGCGGCTACCCGCTGGTGTCGATCGAGGATCCGCTGTCCGAGGACGACTGGGACGGCTGGGTGACGCTGACCACCGCGATCGGCGACAAGGTGCAGCTGGTCGGCGACGACCTGTTCGTCACCAACCCCGAGCGGCTCGAGGACGGCATCGAGAAGGGTGCGGCCAACGCGCTGCTGGTGAAGGTGAACCAGATCGGCACGCTGACCGAGACGCTCGATGCGGTCTCGCTGGCGCACAACGCCGGGTACAAGACCATGATGAGCCACCGCAGCGGCGAGACCGAGGACACCACGATCGCCGATCTGGCGGTGGCGGTCGGCAGCGGTCAGATCAAGACCGGTGCGCCGGCGCGCAGCGAGCGCGTCGCCAAGTACAACCAGCTGCTGCGCATCGAGGAGGAACTCGGCGACGCCGCGCGCTACGCCGGCGATCTGGCCTTCCCGCGCTACACCCCGGAGACCACATAGCCCGTGCCCGACGCGAAACGGCCCGACCCGAGGCGCCGGGGAGCGGCGTCCCGGCCGGGTAAAC
The DNA here is from genome assembly GCF_010728325.1 of Mycolicibacterium poriferae. The sequence goes on along the minus strand of NZ_AP022570.1, from coordinate 5,138,881 downwards.
CGCGGGGGACGTCGCGGCGTACCGCGCCGCGCGCCCCGAAAGAGGGCGTGCCGAAAGACGCCGCGCCGGGCGTGGGCAAAGACGCCGCGCCGGGCATGCCGAAGGACGCCGCGCCGGGCGTGGGCAAAGAGGCCGCGCCGCGCCCGGGCAAGGAGGTCGTGCCCGTCGAACGCCACGGCGGGGACGAGGTCGACGCGCCGGCGACGAGTTCGGTGCGGGAGGTCATCGCCACGTCGGCAGAGCAGGCCGCCGAGCAGCGCTTCGGGTCGGCGGCGCGGCGGGCGGCGATCCTCGCCGCGGTGGTGTGTGTGCTGACGTTGACGATCGCCGGCCCGGTGCGCACGTATTTCGGTCAGCGCACGGAGATGAAGCAGCTGCAGGCCGCTGAAGCTCAGTTGCGCGCCCAGATCGCCGAACTCGAGCAGCAGAAGGACAAGCTCGCCGACCCGGTGTTCATCGCTGCGCAGGCCCGTGAGCGGCTGGGGTTCGTGATGCCCGGCGAGATTCCTTACCAGGTGCAGCTGCCGCCGCAGGCGGAGCTGCCCGGGTCGCCTGCCGAGCAGGCACAGCAGGCCGCGAGCGGGGCCCCGTGGTACACCGCGTTGTGGCACACCATCGCCGACGAGCCTCACGGCGCGCCTCCGACGGCGCCGCCCACTCCGCCGGGTGCGCCCGGTGCGCCGCCGCCCGTCGCCCCCGAACCACCCGCGCCCGGCGCGCCGCCCCCCGGTGGTTGAGCAAGCCGATCTCGACGCCGTCGCCGGGCAGCTGGGTCGAGAGCCCCGCGGTGTCCTCGAGATCGCCTATCGATGCCCGAACGGCGAACCGGCCGTCGTGAAGACCGCGCCGAGACTGCCTGATGGAACACCGTTTCCGACGCTGTACTACTTGACCCACCCGGCGCTGACCGCCGCGGCGAGCCGGTTGGAGTCGGCGGGTCTGATGCGGGAGATGACCGAGCGCCTGGACAGTGATGCGGAGTTGGCCGCCGCCTATCGGCGTGCGCATGAGTCGTATCTGGCCGAGCGGGACGCGATCGAGTCGTTGGGGACGACGTTCTCCGGCGGCGGCATGCCGGATCGCGTCAAGTGCCTGCATGTCGTGATTGCCCACTCATTGGCGAAAGGACCGGGAGTGAACCCATTCGGAGACGAGGCGTTGGCGGTGTTGGCCGCCGAACCGGGGATGGCCGGGATCCTGGATCCGACGGTGTGGACGTGACGCGGGTGGCGGCCGTGGATTGCGGAACCAACTCGATCCGGCTGTTGATCGCCGACGTGTCCGGCGGTGGGCTGGAGGATCTGCACCGTGAGATGCGCATCGTGCGGCTCGGCCAGGGGGTGGACGCGACCGGCGAATTCGCGCCCGACGCGCTGCTGCGCACGCAGCTCGCTCTGGTCGACTACGCCGAGATGATGCGCGAGCACGGCGTCGAAGCGGTCCGCATGGTGGCGACCTCAGCGGCCCGCGATGTGGCCAACCGGGATGCGTTCTTCGCGATGACAGCCGAGGTGCTGGGAACGGTGGTGCCCGGCGCGGTGGCCGAGGTGATCACCGGTTCCGAGGAGGCGGAGCTGTCCTTTCGTGGCGCTGTCGGTGAACTCGACAGTGCCGCCGGGCCTTTCGTGGTGGTCGACCTCGGTGGCGGTTCGACCGAAGTGGTGCTGGGTTCCGCGGATTCGGCTGAGGTGGCGGCCGGCTATTCGGCCGACATCGGGTGTGTGCGGCTGACCGAGCGCTGCCTGCATTCCGATCCGCCCACCGCCGACGAGGTCGAGTCCGCACGGGCCGTGGTGCGCTCGGCGCTGGAGGAGGCGCTGCGGGTGGTGCCGGTGCAGCAGGCCCACACCTGGGTGGGGGTGGCAGGCACGATGACGACGCTGGCTGCGTTGGCGCTGAAGATGACCACCTATGACTCCGACGCCATTCACCTGGCGCGGGTGGGGTTGAACGAGCTACTGCCGGTGTGTGAGGAACTGTTGGTGATGACCCGTCAGCAGCGTGCCGCCCTGGGGCCGATGCACGAGGGCCGTGTCGACGTCATCGGCGGCGGGGCGATCGTCGTGCAGGAGCTGGCCGCGGCGCTGCAGGAGCGGGCCGGCATCGCCGAGTTGGTGGTCAGCGAGCACGACATCCTCGACGGCATCGCTCTTTCACTCGGCTGAGCTCTCCGGAGCTGAGCTCAACAGGCCGACCTGGGTGGGGCGGAGCTCAACAGGCCGACCTCTCTGGAGCTGAGCTCAACAGGCCGACCTGGGTGGGGCTGAGCTCAACAGGCTGACCTGGGTAGGGCGGAGCTCAACCGGCCGAGCTCGGTCGAGGGCGCCCCGAGCGCGCGTCGCGGCCGCCTCGCGAGCGTACGCATTCTGACGGAATTCGCCGGATTTCCGTCAGAAACCGTACTCTCGCGGCGTGGGCCGGCCCTGGCGATAAGCGTCCCCGTGCGCGGCCTTGAGCGCTGTGCGTCCCGGCCCGCGGCCTGACTGCCGACGCGCGGAGGGGCGCTGTGCGTCCCGGCGCGCGGCCTGCCGAATCCGGCCGCCTCGCGAGCGTACGCATTTTGATGGAATTCGCCGGATTTCCGTCAGAAACCGTACTCTCGCGGCGTGGGCCGGCCCTGGCGATAAGCGTCCCCGTGCGCGGCCTTGAGCGCTGTGCGTCCCGGCGCGCGGGCCTTGAGCGCTGTGCGTCCCGGCGCGCGGGCCCCGAGCGCGCGTCGCGGCCGCCTCGCGAGCGTACGGTTTCTGATGGAATTCGCCGGATTTTCGTCAGAAACCGTACTCCCGGTGCGCAGGGCAGACGCACGGTCTGACTGGCGAGGCGCGGTTTGACTGGCGACGCGCGGCCTGACTGGCGAGGCGCGGTCTGACTGGCGGCGCACGGCCTGACTGGCCACGCCCGGCCGGCTCGACGGGCCTGACTCCGGTGAGGTGACTGAGCCGAGGCGCGGGCCCGAGGCCCCGGCGCGACTTGGCTCCGGGCGCAGGTCAGCCCGCCTCAGCCCTCCCGGCGCGGGTCAGGCCGCCGCGCCGAGGTGGGGACGGCGCCGGATCCGCCGCTTCGTCGGGTCGCGCTGCCCGCCGAGGGTGACGGCCAGCAACAGCATCATCGCGCCGATGCCGAGGTGCAGCCAATTGTCGGCGCCGTTCAGGGGGACGACGTGGGCGTCGCTACCCCGCTCGACCAGCAGCCCGTAGAGCCACAGGCCCAGGTAGAGCACCCCGCCGAGGAGCAGATAGGCACGCGCACCCGAGTACGACCGGGCCATCGCGAACCCGAGGCCGCCGAGCACCAGGTGAAACGCGTTCACCAGCACCGACACCACAAACACGCCGAACAGCGTTGCGCCCGAATGTTGCCCGGCCCAGGCGAGCTCGCCAACGTTCGCGGTGGCGCCCGGGATGAAGCCGAGCAGCCCGATCAGCGTCAACGCCGCCGCGACGATCAGGGCCGCGCCCTGCACCGCCATGTACTTCGGTTGTGACGCCACGAGCCACCCTCCCTCCCACGTCGACGAAATTGACGATCGTGTGGAAGAGGTACCCACCCTCGCGCCGCGGATAACACCTGCGGCGCAACCGGTCAGGAGCGCAGGATGGGGGCGAGGGTGTCCAGGACGCCGGGGTCCTCGATGGTCGACGGCACCGGTTCGTCCCGGCCGGCGGCGATCCCGCGCAGCGTCTTGCGCAGGATCTTGCCCGAGCGGGTCTTCGGCAGCGCCGGGACGACATCGACCAACCGGAACGCCGCGACGGCGCCGATCTCGTCACGCACCAGCCGGACCAGCTCCTCAGCCAGCCCGTCGGTGGAGGCGCCGGACTTGACGACGACCAACCCGCGGGGCGCCTGCCCCTTGATCTCGTCCGGCACCCCGATCACCGCGCACTCTGCCACCGCCGGGTGGGTGGCGAGCACCTCCTCGATCGCGCCGGTGGACATCCGGTGTCCGGCGACGTTGATGACGTCGTCGATGCGGCCCATGACGAACAGGTAGCCGTCTTCGTCGTAGCGGCCGCCGTCGCCGGTCAGGTAGTAGCCGGGGTGTTCGGACAGATAGGACGCTTCGTAGCGCGCCTCGGCGTTCCACAGCGTGGGCAGGGTGCCCGGCGGCAGCGGCAACCGGATGCAGATCGCGCCTTCCTCACCCGCTTCGCAGCGGTTGCCGTCGTCGTGCAGCACATGGATGTCGTAACCAGGCATCGGCACGGTCGGCGAACCCGCTTTGACCGGAAGTGCTTCGGCGCCCATCGGATTGGCGGCGATGGCCCATCCTGTCTCGGTCTGCCACCAGTGGTCGATCACCGGGACGCCGAGGTTGTCGGTGGCCCAGTGGTAGGTGTCGGGGTCCAGGCGTTCACCGGCCAGGAACAGATATTTCATTCCCGACAGGTCGTAGTCGGCCAGGTACTTGGCTTCGGGGTCTTCCTTGCGGATCGCGCGGATCGCCGTCGGGGCGGTGAACAACGCCTTCACCCCGTGCTCGGAGGCGACCCGCCAGAACGCGCCCGGGTCGGGGGTTCCGACCGGCTTGCCCTCGTAGAGCACGGTCGTCGCGCCCAGTAGCAGCGGCGCGTAGACGATGTAGGAGTGGCCGACCACCCAGCCCACGTCGGACGCGGCCCAGAACACGTCGCCGGGGGCGATGTCGTAGATGTGGCGCATGCTCCACAGCAGCGCCACCGCGTGGCCGCCGTTGTCACGGACGATGCCCTTGGGCTTGCCGGTGGTGCCCGAGGTGTAGAGCACATACAGCGGGTCGGTCGCGGCGACGGGCACCGGGTCCACCGGCTGCGCCGAAGCCATCACGTCGGCCCACTCCACGTCGCGGCCCTCGATCAGGTCGCAGCGGTGCCGATCGCGTTGCACCACAACGCAATGCGTCGGGGGGTGTTCCACGGCGGCGATCGCCGCGTCGAGCATCGGCTTGTACTCGACCACACGGGTGGGTTCGATGCCGCATGAGGCGGACACGATCACCGTCGGCCGCACGTCGTCGATGCGGACCGCCAACTCGTGTGGGGCGAAGCCGCCGAACACCACCGAGTGCACCGCTCCCAGCCGGGCGCACGCGAGCATCGCGATGACGGCCTCGGGGATCATCGGCATGTAGATGACGACCCGGTCGCCCTTGCCGACGCCGAGGCCGCGCAGGGCGCCGGCGAAGCGGGCGGTCTCGTCGAGAAGTTCTGCGTAGGTGTAGACGCGTTTGGTGTCGGTGACGGCCGAGTCGTAGATCAGCGCCGGCTGCTCGGCGCGCCCGCCGTAACTGATCCCCGAGTCGCTGCGCTCCTGCCCGCCGTAGACGTGACGGTCCAGCGCGTTGGCGCAGGTGTTGAGCTCGGCGTCGGGGAACCAGCGGTAGAACGGAGGGTTGCTGTCGTCGAGGATGCGCTGCGGTTCCCGGGTCCAGGTGACGGCCGTGGCGGCGTCGGCCCAGAAGCCGGCGGGGTCGGTGATGCTGGCGTCGAACAGATCGCGGTACCCGGGCATATCGGCACCGTAGCGCGTTGCCGATAGTCTTCGGGTCATGACGAGCCAACCCCCATCCATTCGGGCAGTACGCCGGCGCTTCGTGGAGGCGCGTGGGGTGCGATTCCACGTCTCGGAGGCCGGTCCGGAAGACGGCCGTCCGGTGCTGGCGCTGCACGGCTGGCCGCAGCACCACTACGTGTACCGGGATTTGCTGGCCGACCCGCCGCCCGGGCTGCGGATCATCGCTCCCGACCTGCCGGGATACGGCTGGTCGGGCCCGGCTCCGCACAAGTGGGCCAAGGAGGACGTGGTCAGTGACCTGGTGGCGTTGATGGACGCCCTCGGTCTGGAGCATGTGCTGCTGGTCGGGCACGACTGGGGCGGCTTCCTGGGGCACCTGCTCACGCTGCGGGTGCCGGAGCGCATCGACGGCTACCTGGCGCTGAACATCGCGCATCCGTGGGTGCCGCCGAAGGTGATGGCGCGGCACGCGTGGCGGTTCCTGATGTATCAGCCGCTGATCGCGATCGCCGGGGTGCCGGTGCAGCGCCACACCGCGTTCCTGGACCGCGTCTACCGGCAGGTGTCCGAGGTCGACGCGGAGACGGCGCGGGTGTACTCCGAGCGGTTCCGTGACCCGGTGGTGGCGCGCACCGCGCGCGACACGTACCGCACGTTCCTGTTCCGGGAGATCCCGCGGTTGACCCGCTCCGGGGAACGGCGCCGCTCGACGGTCCCGACCCGGGTGTTGTTCGGCCGCAACGACGCCGCGATAGCACCGGAGTTGGCTGCGGTGGAGACGGCTCGTGCCGACGACTACACGCTGGAGTTGATCGACGGCGGGCATTTCATCGTCGACGAGCGCCCGGATCTGGTGCGTGACCGTCTGATCAAGCTGGCCGCCGAGGTGCCGGCGAGATAGGGGCGCGGCGACCGGCGGCTTCCGATGGCCACCAATGACCGTTTCCGCCATCCCGGGCTGGTGATCGCGGGGTCGTTTCTCGCCGCCATCGCACTGGGCACGGTCCTGTTGTCGCTGCCGCTGGCGACCGAAGCCGGCGAGCGGGCCACCGTGATGGAGGCGCTGTTCACGTCGACGTCGGCGGTGTGTGTCACCGGGTTGGTCGTCGTCGACACCGCCACCTACTGGTCGACGTTCGGCGAGGTCGTCATCCTGGTGCTGATCCAGATCGGCGGGTTGGGCATCATGACGGTCGCTTCGCTGACGCTGGTGCTGCTGTCCCGCCGGCTGGGTCTGCGCGCCCGGCTGATCGCGGCCGCGCAGACCCGGGCGTTGACGGTGCGCGACGTCGGCCGGGTCGTCCGCAATGTCACCATTTTCGCGATTGCCTGCGAGATCGTGGTGGCGGCGATCCTGACGGTCCGATTCCTGCGAACCACCGACATGGGCGTTGCAGATGCGCTGTATTACGGCGTCTTTCATGCTATTTCGGCATTCAACAACGCCGGTTTCGGCTTGTATGCCGACAGCCTGACCCGCTTCGTCGGGGACGGGTGGATCTTGCTGACGATCGCCGCCGCGGTGATCGTCGGCGGTTTGGGATTTCCGGTGATCTTCGAACTGGCCAAGACGTGGCGCAAGCCGAGGTCCTGGTCGGTGACCACGCGCGTCACCGTGTGGGTGACGGTGGTGTTGCTGGTCGTCGGGACCATCGCGCTGGCGTTCGTCGAACACGACAATCCGGACACGCTGGGGGCGCTGCCGCCCAACACCCGGCTCTTGGCCGCCTTCTTCTCCGCGGTGATGCCCCGCACGGCCGGTTTCAACGCCATCGACATCGGCGCCATGACGCCCGAGGGTCTGTTCTTCACCGACTTCCTGATGTTCATCGGCGGAGGCACCGCTGGGACGGCCGGGGGGATCAAGGTGACGACGTTCGGGTTGCTGGCGGTTGTGGTCTGGGCGGAATTGCGGGGTGAGGATCGGGTGAATGTCGGTCCGCGGCAGATCCCGTCGGACAATCAGCGTCAGGCGTTGGCGGTCGTGCTGGTGTCGGTGTTGCTGGTCGCGGTGTCGGCCTTCGTGCTGTTGGCGGAGACGTCGTTGGCGTTCGAAGAGGTTCTGTTCGAGGTGGTCTCGGCGTTCGGAACGGTGGGCTTGTCGACGGGCATCACGGCCGATCTACCTGGGCCCGGCCAACTGCTGCTGATCGTGCTGATGTTCGTGGGCCGGATCGGCCCGATCACGTTGGCCTCGGCCTTGGCGCTGCGGCAACGCGGCCGTCGTTACGAGCTTCCGATGGAAAGGATCAATGTTGGCTGACGTCGACAAGGAACCGGTTGTGGTGATCGGGCTGGGGCGCTTCGGAAGTGCGATCGCGCTGGAGTTGACTCGTCGCGGTATCGAGGTGCTGGCCATCGATCAGTCGACCAAGCTGGTGCAGAGCTTGGCCGGTCATCTCACGCGGGTGGTCGCCGCCGACTGCACCGATCTCGACACGCTGCGCGAACTCGGCGTCGACGAGTTCTATCGCGCCGTGGTCGCCGTCGGCACGGACATCGAGGCCAGCATCCTGATCACCTCGATGCTGGTGGAGATGGAGGTCGAGGACATCTGGGCCAAGGCGGTCAGCGACCATCACGGCAGAATCCTCGAGCGCATCGGCGCCGGGCACGTCGTCTACCCGGAACGCGAGGCCGGGCAGCGGGTCGCGCATCTGGTCTCCGGGCAGCTGCTGGACTACATGCAGGTGGACGAGGATTTCGCGATCGCCAAGGTGCGTCCGCCGCATCCCTTCGTCGGTACTCCGCTCAGCCAGACGCGGCTGCGGTCCAAATACGACGTCACCGTGGTGGCGGTGAAGAACAAGGGCGGCGAGTTCACCTACGCGACCGCTGAGACCGAGCTGGCCTATGACGATCTGATCCTGATCAGCGGTCGCGTCGCAGACATCGACCGCGTGGTCGGCCTCAGTTAGCCCCTCGCCGTGTGGGCTGCCGTCGAAGCTGTGATCGTTCGCCGCGGTGCCGGGCGTGCCGCTCCCAGATCGGGAACAGCGCCGAGGTGATCAGCACCGCGATGAGAAACACGAGAGTGGCGTAGTCGTGCCACGTCTCCAAGCCGTACTTCTCCATCGTCTTCTCCCGTCTACGGCGCACCGACTGGCCGTCTGAGCATCGCTGCCTTGCTCTCGAGAGTGCCCACTGATCGCGGCGGGATGGGCCCTCTTAGCGGTTTCTTGACACCGAACGCGGCAACTTTTGCGCGGTCTTGACGCGCCGTGTTCCCGTGGTCACCGCCGGTCCAGCGCCAGGTTCAGGCACAGGACGTTGACCGCCGGTTCGCCCAGGACCCCCAGGCCGCGCCCTTCGGTGCACTCGTCGACGATGTCGGCGACGGTGTCGGAGGGCAGGCCTCGTTCCGCGGCCACCCGCGGGGTTTGCAGTCGGGCGTTGGCGACGGAGATGGCCGGATCAAGCCCCGATCCGGAGCCGGTGACGGCGTCGACGGGCACCAGGGTCTGGGCAGTCAGGTTGTTCTCGGCGCGGTAGCGGTCGACCCGCTCTGAAACCTCGTCGAGGAACGCGTCGTTCGTGGGGCCGAGATTGGATCCCGAACTTGCGGCGCCGTCGTACCCGCCCCCGGCTGACGACGGTCGAGGATGGAAGTACCGGGGCGTGGTGAACTGTTGCCCGATCTGGGCGGAACCGACGACGGCGCCGTCGCGTTCGATCAGTGAGCCGTCGGCCTTGGCAGGCCAGAGCAGTTGCCCGACTCCGGTGACGAGAAGTGGATACGCAACCCCGGTCAGCGCGGTGAACAGGGCCAGCATGACGACGGCGGGCAGCAGTTGGCGACGCATCAGGACACTCCCAGGGCCACGATCAGCAGATCGATGAATTTGATTCCGAGGAACGGGACGACGAGCCCGCCCAACCCGTAGATGGCGAGGTTGCGGCGCAACAGCGCCGATGCGCTGTCGGCGCGGAAACGTACTCCCCGCAACGCCAATGGGATCAGCACGACGATCACCAGTGCGTTGAAGATCACCGCGGACAGAATCGCCGAGCGTGGCGAGTCCAGCCCCATGACGTTGAGCTTGTCGAGTACAGGGAACAGGCCGGCGAACATCGCCGGGATGATCGCGAAGTACTTCGCGACGTCGTTGGCGATCGAGAAGGTGGTCAGCGCACCGCGGGTGATCAGAAGTTGCTTGCCGATCTCGACGATCTCGATCAGTTTGGTCGGGTCGGAATCCAGATCCACCATGTTGCCGGCCTCGCGGGCGGCCTGGGTGCCGGTGTTCATGGCGACCCCGACGTCGGCCTGCGCCAGAGCCGGGGCGTCGTTGGTGCCGTCACCGGTCATCGCGACCAGCCGACCGCCCTGTTGCTCTCGTCGAATCAGAGCGAGCTTGTCCTCCGGCGTGGCTTCGGCCAGGAAGTCGTCGACTCCGGCTTCGTCGGCGATGGCTCGCGCGGTGGCCGGGTTGTCGCCGGTGATCATCACGGTACGGATGCTCATGCGTCGCATCTCGTCGAAGCGTTCCCGCATGCCCTCCTTGACGATGTCCTTGAGGTGGACGACACCGACCGCCCGGGCGTTGGCCCCTTCCACCCATTCGGCGACCACCAGGGGAGTGCCGCCGCCGGAGCTGATGCCGTCGACGATGTCGCCGACGTTCTCGGTGGGGTGCCCGCCGTGGTCGCGAACCCATTTCATCACCGCCGAGGCGGCGCCTTTACGGATGCGGCGAACACCGGCCGGCTCGGCGAGATCGACTCCGGACATGCGGGTTTCGGCGGTGAAGGGCACGAAGGTGGCGTGTGACATGACTCCCTCATCGCGGGCGCGGAGCCCGAACTGCTGCTTGGCAAGCACGACGATGGAGCGACCCTCGGGGGTCTGATCGGCCAGGCTGGACAGCTGCGCCGCGTCGGCGACCTGCTGTGCCGTCACTCCGTGCACCGCCACGAACTCGGTGGCCTGGCGGTTGCCGAGGGTGATGGTTCCGGTCTTGTCCAACAGGAGGGTGTTCACGTCGCCGGCCGCTTCGACGGCGCGCCCCGATGTGGCGAGCACGTTGTGCTGGACCAGCCGGTCCATACCGGCGATGCCGATGGCGGACAGCAGGGCGCCGATCGTGGTGGGGATCAGGCACACCAGCAGTGCCACGAGCACGATCACCTGCTGGCCTTCACCGGAATACATCGCGAACGGCTGCAGGGTGACCACGGCGAGCAGGAAGATGATCGTCAACCCAGCCAGCAGGATGTTCAGGGCGATCTCGTTGGGTGTCTTCTGCCGTGCCGCCCCTTCCACCAGGGCGATCATGCGATCCAGGAACGTCTCGCCCTGGCGCGCGGTGATTCGCACGACGATCCGGTCGGAGAGCACGACCGTCCCGCCCGTCACCGCGGACCGATCCCCGCCGGATTCGCGGATGACCGGGGCGGACTCACCGGTGATCGCCGACTCGTCGATGGTGGCGATCCCGTCGACGATCTCGCCGTCGGAGGGAATCGTCTCCCCGGCTGTCACGTCAACGATGTCGCCGACGGCGAGCTGCGACGCCGGGACGGACTCGACGGCGCCGCTTTCGTTGCGCCGGTTGGCCATCGTGTCGGAGCGGACTTTGCGCAGGGTCGCCGCCTGGGCTTTACCGCGGCCCTCGGCCATCGCCTCGGCGAAGTTGGCGAACAGCACCGTGAACCACAGGAAGGCAGAGATCAACCCGTTGAACACGTTCTGCGCCGCGGTGGATGAGGGCAGGTCGCGCAGGAACAGGATGGTGGTGATGACACTGCCGACCAGCACGACGAACATGACCGGGTTGCGTGCCTGCACACGCGGGTCGAGCTTGCGCAGGCTATCGAGAGCGGCGGACCGCATGATCGTCGGGTCGAACAGCGACCGTGACGCCGGGCGCGGCGTAGTCGCCGCTTCTGCCCGGGCGGAGTCCGCGGTGGTCAGAGTTTCCATGGTTGGTGTGTTCTCCTAGATAGACAGCTGCTCGACGACGGGCCCCAGCGCCAGCGCGGGGAAGAACGTCAGGCCGCCCACGATCAGGACGATGCCGATCACCAGGCCGACGAACAGAGGTTTGTGCGTGGGGAACGACGCGGTGGTCACCGGTGTGGTTCCCTTGCGTGCCATCGATCCCGCGATCGCCAGTACGGGAATGATGAGGAAGAACCTCCCGATCAGCATCGCCAACCCGATGGTGACGTCGTACCACCAGGTGGATGCGGTCAGGCCGGCGAACGCTGAACCGTTGTTGTTGGAGCCCGACGCGAAGGCGTACAAGATCTCCGAAAGACCGTGTGGTCCGGTGTTGTTCAGCGAGTCCAAGGCGCTGGGGATGAGCACCGATGCGGCAGCGAACGCCAACAGCGTGGCGGGCATCGCCAAGATATAGAGGGTGACCAGCTTCATCTCGGTGGCTTGGATCTTCTTGCCGAGATACTCAGGAGTGCGGCCCACCATCAGCCCGGCGATGAACACCGACAGGATCGCCATGATCAGCAGTCCGTTGAGGCCGACGCCGACGCCACCGGGACTCACCTCACCGAGCATCATGTGCGACATCGGAATCATCCCGCCCAGCGGCGTGTAGCTGTCGTGCATCGAGTTCACGGAACCGTTCGACGTTCCGGTCGTCGAGGCCGCCCACAGTCCGGAAGCCGCAGTGCCGAAACGGACTTCTTTACCTTCCAGGTTGCCGCCGGACTGGTCGGCCGTCGCAGTCTGCGACACGCCGAGCGCGTCGAGCCGCGGATTTCCGTTGCCCTCAAAGCTCATGGCCGCCACCGACATGCCGAAACAGATGATCGCCATGATCGCCGCCACCGCAAAGCCCTGGCGGCGGTCACCGACCATTCGGCCGAACGTGAAGGCCAGCGCGAACGGGACGACCAGAATCGCCCAGTTCTCGATCAGGTTGCCCAACGGCGTGTAGTTCTCCAACGGGTGGGCGCTGTTGACGTTGAAGAATCCGCCGCCGTTGGTGCCGAGCTGCTTGATGGCGACCTGGCTGGCCGCCGGCCCACCCGGGATGTACTGGGTGGCGTCTTCGAGTGTCTGGGCCGCAGTGAAACCGCTCAGATTCTGGATGACGCCCTGGCTGATCAACAGCAACGCGACCACGAAAGACAGGGGCAGCAGAATCCTGAGGACGGTGCGCGTCAGATCGACCCAGAAGTTGCCCAGGGTCTGGGCCCGCCGGCGGGCGAGTCCGCGGATCAGGGCGGCCATCACACACATGCCGACTGCGGCGGAGACGAAGTTCTGCACGGTGAGCCCGGTCATCTGGGTGAGGTGACTGAGCGTGGTCTCGCCGCCGTAGGACTGCCAGTTGGTGTTGGTCATGAAGCTCACGGCGGCGTTGAACGCGACATGGTCGGTGACCGCAGGCATATCAGTCGGGTTGAACGGCAACACCGCCTGCAGTCGCAGCAGACCATAGAGGAGCAGAAAGGACACCGCGCTGAACGCGATGACCGCGAAAGCATATGTTGTCCAACGTTGCTCGCTTGCCGGGTCAACACGGCACAGCCGGTAGAGCATCCTCTCGACAGGCTTGAAGAATCGGTCGCCGGGCGCGGTGCCGGTCTCGCCGTACACGCGCGCGATGTAGAGGCCCAGCGGAGGTGCGGTGATCGCGAGTAACGCGATGAGAACGGCGAACTGGACCCAGTTGGGAATCGACATCAGAACCTCTCCGGGAACAACAGCGCCGCCACCAGGAATGCGGCCAATGCGACGGCGACAACCAGTCCGACGATGTTGTCGACGCCGGTCATCGGTGGGTCGCCTCTCGAGTCGGTTCGCTTGGTGAATCGCTGATGTCGTCGTGGCGGATGATGTGGTCGCAACCACGGACATAAAGCCAACACAGCCCGAAGAAGCCCAGCACAACCAGCACCAACACGAGGTCGGCCATTTCGTTCCTCTCACGTCGGACCGCCACGGTCGCAGCGGTGCACATCCGGCGCAGAACGCTAACCCCCTGAGCCGCAGGTCATCGTCGTCGTTGACGGCTCCTTGACGGTGCGGCGACCAATCTTGACGAAATCTTTACGGCCTGAGCCGGGACAGCGGCGCCATCAGCGCCGAAACTGGGTCCGTGCTCGTCGATTCGGTGTATCACCGCATTCCCGCGAACGTTCGCCTCGTGGATGATTGTGGTTGTGAGTGATGACCGGGCGCCCGCTGGCACGGGGGAAGAACCAGGCCGCGGTCCTGGGCTGACCAGACCGCACCGCGGAGAGCTGCGTGTCTATCTCGGTGCAGCACCCGGTGTGGGCAAGACGTACGCCATGCTGGGTGAGGCGCACCGGCGACTCGAGCGGGGCACCGACCTGGTGGCGGCGGTCGTGGAGACGCACGGGCGGGCGAAGACTGCCGACCTGCTGCAGGGCATCGAGACGATCGCGCCCAAGTACGTGACCTACCGCGGCGGCCGCTTTCCGGAGCTGGATGTCGAAGCGGTGCTGCGGCGTCGTCCCGAGGTGGTGCTCGTCGACGAACTGGCCCACAGCAACACACCGGGGAGCAAGAACGCCAAACGGTGGCAGGACGTCGAGGAATTGCTCGCCGCGGGTATCACCGTCGTGTCCACGGTGAACATCCAGCATCTGGAGAGCCTCAATGACGTCGTCGCCCGGATCACCGGGATCGAGCAGCAGGAGAAGATCCCCGACGAGGTCGTGCGCGCGGCCGATCAGGTCGAGTTGGTGGATATCACGCCGGAAGCGTTGCGGCGCAGGCTTGCTCACGGAAATGTGTATGCGCCGGAACGGGTCGATGCGGCATTGTCGAACTACTTCCGCAAGGGCAACCTGACAGCGCTGCGCGAGTTGGCGCTGTTGTGGCTCGCCGATCAGGTCGATGCGGCGCTGGAGAAGTACCGCGCCGAGAAGAAGATCACCGACACGTGGGAGGCGCGTGAGCGGGTCGTGGTGGCGGTCACCGGCGGGGTGGAGTCCGAGACGTTGATCCGCCGGGCCTTTCGTATCGCGTCGAAAGCCAGCGCTGAACTGATGGTCGTTCATGTGGTCCGAGGCGACGGGCTGACAGGGGTGTCGGGCCCGCAGATGGGGCGGGTGCGCGAGCTCGCCGCCAGTTTGGGCGCAACCGTGCACACCGTCGTCGGCGATCAGGTACCCGAAGCGTTGTTGGATTTCGCTCGCGAGATGAATGCCACCCAGTTGGTGGTGGGCACGTCGCGCCGGTCCCGGTGGGCGCGCATCCTCGATGAGGGCATCGGTGCGGCCATCGTGCAGCATTCCGGCACCATCGACGTGCACATGGTGACCCACGAGGAGGCCACCCGCCCGGTCGCGTTGGGCGGCCTGCTGTCGCGGCAACGGCGGGTGGCTTCCTGGGTGGCTGCGATCATGGTTCCGTCGGCGACCGCCGCAGTCACCGCAGGTCTGTTGGACCCGTTCCTGAGTATCAGCGGGGAAAGTGCGCTGTTCTTCGTCGGGGTGCTGGTTGTGGCTCTGCTGGGCGGAGTGGCGCCGGCGCTGCTGTCGGCGGTGCTTTCGGGAATGCTGCTCAACTATCTGCTCACCGAGCCGCGCTATACATTCACGGTCTACGAGCCGGACAATGCGCTGACGATCATCGTGCTGATGCTGGTGGCGAGCGCCGTGGCGGTATTGGTCGACAGTGCCGCCCAGCGCACCCGTGAGGCGCGCCAGGCGGCGAGAGAGGCTGAATTGTTGGCGCTGTTCGCCGGGTCGGTGCTCCGCGGTGCGGATTTGGAAACCTTATTGGATCGGGTCAGGGAGACGTACTCGCAGCGGGCGGTCAGCATGCTGCGCCGCGACACCCACGGTGATCGGGTCATCGCGTGTGTGGGCCCACAGCCGTGCGTGAGCATCGACACCGCCGACACCGCGGTCGATGCCGGCGACGACGAATTCTGGGTGCTGATGGCCGGCCCGAAGCTCGCTGCCCGAGATCGGCGGGTGTTGACACCGGTGGCCAAACAGGCGGCCGGGTTGGTGCGGCAGCGGGAGCTCAGTGCCGAAGCCAGCCGAGCTGAAGCCATCGAGCAGGCCGACGAATTGCGCCGCTCGCTCCTCTCGGCGGTGAGCCACGATCTGCGCACACCGTTGGCCGCAGCCAAGGCTGCGGTGTCAAGCCTGCGAAGCGACGACGTCGGGTTCTCCCCGGATGACACCGCCGAGTTACTGGCCACCATCGAGGAGTCAGTCGATCAGCTGACCGCTCTGGTGGGCAACCTCCTGGACTCGTCCCGCCTGGCAGCCGGCGTGGTGCAACCTCAACTGCGGCGAGTCTATCTCGACGAAGTGGTTCACCGCGCGTTGGTGGGCATCAGCCGCGGTGCGACCGGTTCGGCGGCGGCCAGCTGGCAGCGTGTGACGGTGGAGGTCGGCGACACGGTCGCCCTGGCTGACAGTGGTCTGCTGGAACGAGTGTTGGCGAACTTGATCGACAATGCGTTGCGGTACGCGCCCGATCGTCCGGTACGCGTCAATGCCGGACAGATCGCAGATCGGGTGCTGATCAACGTGGTCGACGAGGGACCCGGGATGCCCCGCGGAACCGAAGAAGAGCTGTTCGCCCCATTTCAGCGACTCGGTGATCACGACACCAGCAGCGGTGTGGGTCTGGGGTTGTCGGTGGCACGCGGATTCGTGGAGGCGATGGGTGGCACCATCACCGCCACCGACACCCCCGGCGGAGGTTTGACCGTCGTCGTCGACCTGGCGGCTCCCGCCGGTGAGGAACGATGACCGGCAAGGTCCGGGTTCTGGTGGTCGACGACGAGCCCCAGATCCTGCGAGCGTTGCGCATCAACCTCTCGGTGCGCGGCTACGACGTCGTCACCGTGACCAACGGCACCGATGCGTTGCGGGCTGCTGCCGAGTTCCGGCCCGAGGTGGTGATTCTGGATCTCGGTTTGCCGGACATGTCGGGCATCGAGGTGCTCGGCGGATTGCGCGGCTGGTTGAGTGCGCCGGTGATCGTGCTCTCGGCGCGCACCGACTCCTCGGACAAGGTGCAGGCGCTCGATGCCGGCGCCGACGATTATGTGACCAAGCCATTCGGGATGGACGAGCTGTTGGCTCGGCTGCGTGCCGCGGTACGGCGCGCAGCGGCGTCGGTTGACGCCGACGAACCGGTGGTTGAGACCGCGTCGTTCACCGTGGATCTGGCGGCCAAGAAGGTCACCAAGAACGGCGCGGAGGTGCATCTGACGCCGACGGAGTGGGGCATGTTGGAGATGCTGGTACGCCACCGCGGCAAGCTGGTGGGTCGCGAAGAACTGTTGCGTGAAGTGTGGGGGCCGGCCTACGCCAAAGAGACTCATTACCTGAGGGTCTATCTCACTCAGTTGCGACGGAAGCTCGAAGACGACCCATCGCACCCTCGTCATCTGCTCACCGAGGCCGGCATGGGGTACCGGTTCGAGGCATGAGGTTCGGGTCCGCACCTGAAAGGTAGGGCCGTTCGGCTCTTCCGCTTCCATGTCCGCGTCCGAAAAACTTCATTTGGACAGGACAGCAAAGCCACCACGGCGGTCGCGCTAGTCGGCGGCGCGCAGGCCTGGGTCGCCATTGCCGACACCGTGGGGCCGCGTCCGGCAACGGATTTCATCTACTCGGGAGACGGGTGCCCGTTCGTCGCGCGAGCGCGCTGCCCGAAGCGCATGACCTGAGCCCGGGTTCGGCACCGCGCGCCGTCGCCGTCAAGAGAGCGTCAAGGCTGGTGCCACGGGTGTAAAGGTTCTGTATGGACGCTTTCCGCCGTACGTTCGGGCCGCTAGAAGTGAAGGTATGCAGCATGACTCGGGCCGCGACGGCATTGTGCGGGCGTGGCACCTCGACGATCAACGGAAGGAAACTCCATGAGCGACCTGCTGGCAGTGCTGGTGTTCCTCGCCATTCCCAGTGCGGTGTTGCTGACCGCTCGGTTTGTCAACCGCCGCGCTGAACGCCGCGAGACATGGTCAGCGCGCCACCACACCGGCGGCACGGGCGTTGGCCACCATGCGCTCCCAGGCGCATTCGCCGGCGGCCACTACCGCCAGGGCGGTCAGTAACGCGACCGACGACACCGCCCAGTAGAGCGCCGGAGCGACCGCCCCGGGGGTGGCCAGCAGCAGAATCGCGAGGCTGGCGGTGAGTGCGAGAAGGGCGCCACACCAGATCCGCTGGGTGGCGGCACTCCGATCGTGCGATGTGCGAGCCATGACTCCACGGTGCGACGCCGGGCTTAGAGACTGCTCACCGGAACCTGTGGATCGCCTATGAGGTTGGCGACGATGCTATGTCGGGGGCCGCTCGGCGGTGATGGCCTGGTAACTGTGCGCGCCGGCGCGTTGCACCACGGCGCGAACCACACCCCACACCACGCCCTGCAGCGCGGCGGCCACCAGGGCCGAGGTCATGGGTTGCTCGAGATCCTGCGGATCGGGCGGATCGTTGTCGTCGATCTGCTGCCAGACGGTGCTGAAAATCTTGCCGGCCAGCAAGCCACCACCGATGCTCGCGGCGGTGGACAACGGGATGTACAGTTTTCTGGAAAGTTTGCTCATTGCCGGCTCCCACAGCTGCGTGATTTCGTCGGGCGACTCGGCGCATACCCGAGCCCCCTGCCGGTCAAACCTGGCTGTCATCACCGCTGACGTGCCATGATCGGGCCATGGCTGGCGATTCCCGCACCGACGGTGAACAGCTCTACCGCGGTCGCCGGGAAACCGAGATGGAGCGGTTGGACCGCAACTGGAACAGCTTGTTGCAGGAGCTGCGCGTGGTGCAGACCGGGGTGCAGGTGCTCACCGGCTTTCTGCTCACGCTGCCGTTCCAGGGCCGGTTCGACATCCTCAGCGGGCCCATGCGGGTGGTCTACCTGGTCACCGTCTGCACCGCGGTGCTGTCCACTGCGCTGCTCGTTGCGCCGGTGGCGATGCACCGTTTGCTGTTCCGGCAGCACCGGCTGCGCAGTCTGGTGTCGGCGTCGCACAAGAGTGCCTACGCCGGTGTGTTGCTGCTGGGCCTGGCGGTCTCGGGGATGACGATGATCATCTTCTACACCGTGGTGGGCACGCTGCCTGCGATGGTCGCCGGAGCGGGTGCGCTGGTGGTGTTCGCCGGGTTCTGGTTGGTGCTGCCGTTGGCGATGCGGCGCACGGAACCGAGCACGCCGCAGGAGTCGGAGCCGCCGACCCCGTAGTTTCGCCGACGCCGACGGGGGTATGCGGCGTCGACCGTAGACGAGGGAGGCGCGATGGCGGATGGCTCGGATGACAATGTGACGCCCGACGGTGTGATCGCCTACCCCGGGCACACCGCCGACATGGCCGAACCCCCGATGGACGAGATGCACGGTTACGTCGGGACCGGCCTGCTGGCGGGAAAGCGCGCGCTGATCACCGGCGGTGATTCGGGGATCGGTCGCGCCGTGGCGGTCGCGTTCGCCAAGGAAGGCGCCGACGTCGCGATCGCGTACCTGTCCGAGGCCGCCGACGCGGCGCACACCGTGTCGTTGATCGAGGCCGCCGGACAGAAGGGCGTGCCGCTGGAGGGCGACCTCGCCGACCCCGGGCACTGCCGCGACGTGGTCGAGCGGACCGTCGAACAGCTCGGCGGTCTGGACATCGTCGTGAACAACGCCGCATTCCAGGCGCCGGTCGACGACTTCACCGAGATCAGTGACGAGCAGTGGCGCCACACCTTCGCGGTGAACATCGACAGCTTCTTCCACGTCACCAAGGCTGCGCTCAAGCATCTGCCCGACGGGTCGGCCATCATCAACACCGGCTCGATCAACGGGTTGCGCGGCAACAAGACGCTGATGGACTATTCGGCGACCAAAGGTGCGGTGACGGCGTTGACGTACTCGCTGGCGCAATCCCTGGCGCCGCGCAACATCCGGGTGAACTGCGTTGCCCCGGGCCCGGTGTGGACGCCACTGATCCCCGCCACCATGGACGCCGAACGCACTTCCTCGTTCGGCGAGCACGTGCCGATGGGGCGCCCTGCGCAGCCCGATGAGATCGCCCCGTCTTACGTGTTCTTCGCTTCCGGCCGGTTGTCGTCGTATTACAGCGGTGAGGTGCTGGCGCCGCTCGGCGGTGAAACTTTGCCTGGCTGAACGGGCTACGGGCGGCGGTACCGTAGGTAGACGTACCCCGTGTCGTCGACCAACGTCTGGTCGAGTTGCAGCCGCGTGGGCGCCGCCATCGGGGCGGCGGCCTGACCCAATGGCTGACAGCCGGCCAGCACGGGAGCCATCGTCACGCACAGTTCGTCCACCAGGTCGGCGGCGACCAGTTCGTCGAGCAGCGTCGGACCGCCCTCGCACAGCACGCGGCCGTCGCCCCGGCCACGGAGCTGCGCCACCGCGTCGGTGATGTTGACACTGTCCTCACCGCATACCACGACCTCGCAGGGCAGTTCGGCCACGCGTTCGGTGTGTGCGGCGCGGGCGCTGGTGAGCAGGATCGGCTGCGGCGAGGAGCCCAGCATCGTCGTCGGCAGCCGCCCGCTCTGCGACACCACCGCCAGGGGTGGCGGCTCGGGCCCGAAGCCGAGTTCCACACGCTGACGCCGATGTTCGTCGCTCAGTTTCACCGGGCCGTACGTCTCGGCGCGCGCCGTGCCCGCCCCGACGAGGACGACATCGGCGTAGGCGCGCAACGCCAGCAGGAGCTGCTGATCGGCCGGGCAGGACAACGGACCGGCCCGCCCGGCGAACCCGGCCGCCCCGTCGGCGCTGAAGATCATGTTCGCCCGCACCCCGGCCGGCGCCGGACGGTAGCCGTAGTCCTCGACGGCGGCGTCGGGGGCCACGGTCGCCAGGTTGGTCATGCGTTGTGGCCCGGGCTGACGTCACGCACATCGGAGAACGAGATCAGCTCGCCGAGAGTGTCGGGGGCGGCGCCCGCGACTGGCTCGACGAGGTGGCCGACATGGTCACCGACGTCGAATCGTCGCAGCACCCGCCCCACGAACCAGGCCGGTGCAGCGTCGAGAATCGGCATGCCCTGCGGACCGGTGTGCCATTCGCACTGCGCGAACTTGTCGGAGGTGTCACCCGTGGTGCCACCGAACAGCCGGGCCAGCGGCAGTTCGTGGCGGGGTAAGACGTGGACGGCCAGATGCTCGGCGCTCTGCGCGATGCCGAACGTGTGATTCTTGCGCGACAAGCCCACCAGGAAGCGCGGCGGGTTGATGCTGGTCTGGGACGTGAAGCCGACCAGGCAGCCGGCGGGGTGACCGTCGGACGCGGTGGTCACGATGAACATCGGGTAGTCCAGCAGCGAGACCAGATCGTCGAAGGCGGCGCTGCCGTCAGCCTCAACCATGGCAGTGTGCGTTGCCGTTCCGGCTGCAATCGAAACGTGCCGTTGGCCCTCTCCGGCAGGTGTTTCACGGCCCGACGGACGGGTACCGCTGCAGGTCATGAAGGCAGTCACCTGGCATGGTCGCCGCGACGTGCGCGTCGACACCGTCAAAGATCCCACGATCGAGAAGCCGACCGATGCGATCATCGAAATCACCTCCACCAACATCTGCGGGTCGGACCTGCATCTGTACGAGGTGCTCGGCGCGTTCATGAACGAAGGCGACATCCTCGGCCACGAACCGATGGGCGTGGTGACCGAGGTCGGCTCCGAGGTGTCGGAGCTGTCCGTGGGTGACCGGGTGGTCATCCCGTTCCAGATCTCGTGCGGGCACTGCTACATGTGCGATCAGAAGCTCTACACCCAGTGCGAGACCACCCAGGTGCGTGAACAAGGCACCGGAGCCGCGTTGTTCGGATACTCGGAGCTCTACGGTTCGGTGCCCGGCGGGCAGGCCGAGTACCTTCGGGTGCCCCAAGCGCAGTTCACCCACATCAAAGTTCCTGATGGACCGCCGGATTCGCGGTTCGTCTACCTGTCCGACGTGCTGCCCACCGCCTGGCAGGCTGTGGAGTACGCCGACGTGCCCCAGGGCGGATCGGTGACCGTGCTCGGGCTCGGGCCGATCGGCGACATGGCGGCGCGCATCGCCCAGCACCACGGCTTCCGGGTGATCGCGGTCGACCGCGTCCCTGAACGCCTGCAACGGGCCGCGACCCGCGGCATCGAGACCATCGACCTCAAACGGGTCAACGGGACGGTCGGGGATGCGGTGCGCTCGATGACCGACGGACGTGGCACCGACTCGGTGATCGATGCCGTGGGCATGGAGGCGCACGGCTCACGGGTCGCCCAGGCGGCGCAGACACTGACCGCGTTCATGCCGGACATGATCGCCAAGCCGATGATGAAGATGGCGGGAATCGACCGGCTCGACGCTGTGTACACCGCGATCGACACCGTCCGCCGGGGCGGCACCGTATCGCTGATCGGCGTGTACGGCGGCATGGCCGACCCGCTGCCGCTGATGACGATGTTCGACAAGCAGATCCAGGTCAGGATGGGCCAGGCGAACGTCAAGCGGTGGGTCGACGACATCATGCCGCTGCTCACCGACGACGACCCGTTGGACGTGGACACGTTCGCCACGCACACGGTGCCGCTCGAGCAGGCGCCGCACGCCTACGACATCTTCCAGAAGAAGCAGGACGGCGCGGTCAAGGTGATTTTGCAGCCGTAAGGCGGTGTTTGGTCGCTTCTGCGAAGGGAAAACCTACAGGTCAGTGACACCGAGAGGAGGGCGAGCCGATGCCGAACTCATCGATCAAGAACGAGAAGCTCTACCGAGATCTTCGGCGCGAAGGAAACTCCAAGGAGAAGGCGGCACGCGTCGCCAACGCCACCGCACGTAGCAGCACGACCACCGTGGGACGGCGCGGCGGCAGGTCACAGTCCTACGACTACTGGACCGTCGGCGATCTCAAGCAGCGGGCCAAAGAACTGGGCCTGCACGGCTATTCGCGGCTGACCAAGGACAAGCTGATCTCCAAACTCCGCGACCATTGAGGTAGGTCGGCGTGGACAACGACAACGTCGAGACGGTGGCGCCCAGCGAAATCTGCAAGGGCGACGTCATCGCCGATCCGGCGGCCAATCGGTGGCTGACCGTCAGCGAAATTCAGTTGATGGAGGACACTCACGCCGGCACCTACCGGTTTTTCGGCGACGGACCCGACGACCGGGTCGCGTTCGAGGAGAACGAGCAGGTCACCCGGCGTCCGGCCTGAATTATTGCGTGCCTGTGACCGTGCGCCGTAAGTCGTTTCGCGGGGCATCGCTCGGGTATCTGACTGGGCGTGACTTCCGCGACGACACCGATACGGGCCTTGGGTCTGGTCTGCAGCCTCAAGAAAAGTCCCGCACCGTCGAGTAGTGAACTCATGGCCGAGCACCTGTTCCAGACGGTGCGGGGCCAAGGCGCCGACTGCGAGATCGTGCGCTGCGTCGACTTCGACATCGCCCCCGGTGTGGAGGCCGACATGGGCGATGGTGACCAGTGGCCGAGCATCAGGGAAAAGATCTTGGCCGCTGACATCCTGTTGATCAGCACGCCGGTGTGGCTGGGTCATCCGTCCTCGATCACGCAACGCGTGCTCGAGCGGTTGGACGCCGAACTGTCCCAGAATGACGAGCAGGGCCGGCCGATGATGGCCGGCAAGGTGGCCGTCGTCAGCGTCGTCGGCAACGAGGACGGCGCGCACAAGACCATCGCCGACGTGTTCCAGGCGGTCAACGACATCGGGTTCAGCGTCCCTGCCCAGGGCGGCACCTACTGGAACGGCGAGGCCATGCACTCCAAGGACTACAACGACCTCGACGAGGTGCCGGAGGCGGTGGCGTCGACTACCGCAGCGGTGGCGCGCAACGCGGTGCATCTGGCCCGCACGCTGAAGAACGCCGAATATCCGCCCTACAAATAGCTTGACCGCGAAAGGAGCTGTCATGCCTGACAATTCGCGAGACCCGGTCGACCATTCCCGCACCGCCCGTCAACACGCGGGTGAGACCATGAAAGCCGGCGTCAACGCGCCCGGTCTGATCGCGACCGGTGTCGGCGTCGTCGCGTTCTTCTTCGGTCTGGCGGCGTTCGCCACCGGTGAGCCGGTGTTCGGCACCATAGGGGTGGTGCTGGCAGTGCTGCTGATCGGCGGAGGTATGGCGTTGGTCGTGAAGAATCACCGCAAGGCTCACGACCGCCAAAAGGATTGGCACCGAGACCATCCCGAAGTTCCCTACGAGCCGCCAACGAGTTGAGGCCATGACACCGCCGGACCTGCCCACCCAGCCGCACCGCGATCAGCCGGCTGCGACGTCCGCTGAGCCTCTGCCGACGGCCGATACCGCCTCACCTGCGCCGGTGCTTCCCGCTCCGCCCACCACGCCGGCCCGCGCCGTCGGGCGGTGGGCGCTGGCCGGCGTCCTGGTGTTCGCCGGTCTGAGTCACCTGTTCTGGGGTCGCGAGACGTTCCGGGCTCAGGTACCCAAGTCGGTTCCGATGGATGAAGACGGGGTCGTGATGGCTTCCGGCGGGGTGGAGATCACGCTGGGTGCCGGGCTGGCGTTGCTGCGCCGCGATCGGGTTCTGGTGGGTCGGTTGATCGCTGCGTTCTTCGTCGCCGTGTTCCCCGGCAACCTCGCCCAATACGTCAACAAGCGTGATGGATTCGGCCTGGGAACCGACCGTAAGCGCTTCATCCGGCTGCTGTTCCAGCCGGTGCTGGTGGCCTGGGCGCTGTGGTCGACGGGGGTACCCCGGCGCTGACTCGGGCTACGGGGCTCGCCGGCGTTGCCGATAGGATCAGCGTCGGTCAGCCCCCATAGCCCAATTGGCAGAGGCAGCGGACTTAAAATCCTCCGACCTGGGCGTTTGGAGCGTTGGGTGGCTTCGACAGTCAACGGAACAATCCGCTATAGCTGCGACTATGAAGTTGGTTGTGTTGTCGCGCCGTGGAGCTAGCTGAAAGCGCTGCGGTATCCACTGCGGTATCTCTGGTGGGTCCTTCGCCTACGCACCTCATACGCGGCATCCTTATTTCTTGCTTCGGCGGCCATCTCCGGATCCAGCGGTCGCGGCGGTTGGAGATCGTGTTACGGGGTGCCGTTGGATGGACGAAGCCTCGGCAAGACCGGCGGCGTAGAGCTTCACGACCGGGCTGTCGTCAGGCATTGGGTCGCCGATCTGCGACTGCGACTGCTGGCGGCGGCGATGGAGCGCGACGCGTACATTTTGAAGGTGCCGGCGTGCGCGGTGCTTGAGGGCTTCTCGCGTTCGTGCTCTTCGGGGCCGCCCACGACCGTGGTGGTGACGTTGAGTCGCATACCAGGTTTCCGGCCGAGACGTGGTCGGTAGCTTTATGTCGAGTGCGACGACGCATTCGACCGGATGGCTGCATAGAAGGGGCTGCGCGCTTGGTTCTGGGCATGGCGTTCTCCCCGGGGCGCTGGGCTGGAATCGAACGGTCAGCACCGGTGATCTGGTCGTGGCGTTCCGATACGCGAATGGGCCGCCGGTTGTGGAGACACATGTAGCGCGAGATCCGCCTGAGGCTTACGCAGATGGCAAGGGGGCTTTGTCGTTTAGCCTCGACTACGCCTTTGCCCGGTCGTCCTTCGTGCTGTCGCACCTGTCTTCGCGCGAGCCACCGCTTTGGTCGGAACTTTCTTGATCGGCACTTTAGCGGGCTGAGCGAGCCTGGTTCCGATGACTGGACTTGCAGCCTTGACCGCCGTCACAGGGGAAGGCGATACTCCGCGACGCCGAGCGACGCTCGACTCGAGTTTCGCCAGAAGATCAGACACATCATCGGGGTCCAGCCCTTCGAGCCCCGGACCTCGCTCGTCCCCTTGTTCATTGGCCAGTTGGCTGACTCGCTGGGGTGAAATGTCGAGCAGTTCGGCAACGTCTCGGACCGGGATTCCGTATCTAGTGAGCCAGAGTGCGAACTCTTGAGCGTTCCGCATTGCTTCGTTCTCGAGCGTTTGGGCGTGTGCACGCATGTTCCTGATTCCGCGGGCACTCTCGAGTAGCTCCCTAAATACTGGGTCTTGCATGCGGACGCTGGCTGTCTCGATCGAAATGTCGTCGTAAGGGACGTTCTGATCTAGCGCGATGTACTCGCGTGCGCGAGTCGTCGCTTCAGACAGCCTTCGGGCTTGGGTCACCCCGTCGATATCAGGGATGTAGACCATCCACCACTTGCCTTCACGAGCAATTTCGATCTTGTACTGGTGCGTCATCATTCCCCCTTCTGCGCATCGGCGGGATCAGTGTCTGGCTTCGCCCTGCTGGACTGCGCCGCTTTTTCGATTGCTTTGTTTATTTGCCGCACAACTCCAGGCGAAATAGATTTGTCAGCATCGGGAATGGACACGTGGAACCCGCTGGGGTGCAGCCACTTGGTGTGGTCTCCCTTCCCGCCCGCTGGAGCGAAGCCGGCATCCCTCAAGCGTCTGTGGACCTTTCGGGTCGGCTCTTCTTTGACCATAATTCTAGTCTAGTTGCCTGGACTATTTCTAGTCAAGGGGACTAGACAATAGGTGACAATGCCTGCCAACGCCAGCACTCTAAGCCGATTGAACCTCTTGGCTGACTGAGTCGGTGACCTCGGCGGGTAAGAACTGCGAGTATTTTTCTCGGAGGTAAGCCAATCCCGAGTCGTGAGAGGTTTCGTACTCCAGCGAGTTCTGGACGAATTTGAGTCGGTGCTCGGCGTCCGAGATCAGCTCGCTCCACTGCTTCACGACGATCCGATACGGGCTCTCCTGTACGACACCGAACGGCAGATGCGGTTGCCGCCGTTGCTCGTCAACGGTCCGGGTGGTCTCGTTGCCGACCAGCCAGAAGTCCCACTTGACATTCGGTTGAGCAAACGCCTCGTCGTTGACGATTGCGCTGGCGTAGGACCGCAGTTGGCTCACGTCGTCGTCATCCAGCTTGTGCTTGGGTCGTTTAAGCTCAACCACGAGATGTTCAAACGAGTCGGCATTCGTCTGCAGCCGACGGCCGAGTACCAGGTCCGGTATCGCATCTGAGCCGTCCTCCAACCGCACCTCCTTAAGGTCAGCTAGCTCGACGTGCGTTCCCAGCTTCTCAAGGAACTTCTTGAGTACCTTGCTCAAGCGTTCGTCGTCACCGGTCAGGCTCCACTCCTCGCCGAAGATCCAGGTTTCGTGCGCAAGGATGCGGTGCAACTGCCGGCGTTCCAGCAGCCGTCGCTTGATCTGCCGGTCGAACAGGATCGTGCCCAACCCGCTGAGAAACTCCATGCGGGTACCGATGGCGCGGCCGGTTTGAATCAGCTGCGTCAGCGATGTGTGCCTCAACAGCTGCGCGAGCTCATCCACCCGAGACTTTGGCAGCCGGGCCAGATCGGACAGGATCGGCAAGAGCGCCTCGGGGTCGGTCTCGAACGTTTCTTTGAGAAGTCGCAGCGCCATCGCTTTTGGGCCGCCGCTCTTGCTCTCGTCAATGGTCCGGGAAGCGGCAAGGGCGACGACCTTGAACGTGTCTCGCGTCGCCTGGTCGACGGGTGTTTTGGGCTGGTCCTTGTAGGGCCACACCCCTTCGTCGCGCCAGCGTTGGACAGTGGCGGCTTCGCGGAGTCGTTGTCTTTCCGCGAGATGGTCACGTAGCGCATCGCGGGCAGCGTGGATCAACTGCCCGCGAGGCGTGTCCGTGTCGTCTTCCAAAGCGACCGGATCGTCGCTGACGAAGCCCTCCCAAGTCAGGTAGGCGGTGAATTCCGAGCCGGGAGCTTGGACCCTGGCCTCTACCTCGTCGAGGACGCGGGCATCCGCATCGCAGAGGAAGATGGACCGCCGCACGTTCTGCAAATCCCACTCAATGACCGTGAGGTTGGCTTGGCCGTCCCAGCGTTGCGGGTCGCTCAGCGGGATCTCCTCACGGTGTATCTCGACCGACGCCGGATCGATACGCTCGCCGAGGAAACGAATTTGGAAATCCTTGTAGCGCTCAAGATGCAGTGCAAACTCGGTGAGAACAGCCTGCCGTAGGTCGTCGGGTGCG